>NZ_JBHVVM010000018.1:138803-165161 GCF_042883525.1 Streptomyces sp. NPDC058195 | reverse complement strand
CGGGGTGAGCGGTTTCCTGATACCGGGGCACGACCCGGCGGCGTACGCGCGGGCGCTGGCCCGGTTCGCCGCCTCGCCGGAGCTGGTCACCCGGATGGGCGCGGCGGCCGCCGCGCACGCCGGGGGCTTCGGCTGGGACACCGCCGCCGCCGCGACCGCCGAGGTGTATACGGCCGCGATGCAGGAACACCGCCGTCGCGTACGCTCGCACCATGGCTGACGTACCCGACGACGTACCCGGTGCAACGGCACCGACCGGAACGACGAGGGAGCGGGCCGCGCGGGTCGTCGAGGCGACCCTGGAGGACGCCGGGCTCGCATGGGAGAGCCCCGCCCCCGGCGACTACGTGGTCAAGCTGCCCGGCACGCACAAGCTGTCCACCACCTGCTCACTGCGCGTGGGCGAGCACTCCCTCTCCCTCAACGCCTTCGTCGTCCGCCATCCCGACGAGAACCACGAGGCCGTCCACCGCTGGCTGCTGGAACGCAACCTCCGTCTGTTCGGCGTCGGTTACGCGATCGACGGGCTCGGGGACATCTACCTGGCCGGCAGGCTGCCGCTCTCGGTGATCACCCCGCAGGAGCTGGACCGGCTGCTCGGCACGGTCCTCGAAGCGGCTGACGGGGCCTTCAACACCTTGCTGGAGCTGGGCTTCGCGAGCGCGATCCGCAAGGAGTACGCGTGGCGCGTCTCGCGCGGTGAGTCCACCCGGAACCTGGACGCGTTCGACCGTCTGACCCGGCGCCAGGACGGGCGGGCCGACTGACCCCTCCCGGCACGACCGGACCGGCCCGGACCGGACCAGGCCGTCTCCGGTCTCCCCGGGTCTCCGCCGACTGCCCCTCCGCGGCCTTCACGGAATGATCACGGCGTCGTCACGATCGTTCTCTGTATCCGATTTGACGGGTCATCATGCCATTTTCCGCTTCTAGAGTGATCAAAATCGAACACTCAGCTCATAGAGACGGATCAGACCAGACCATGCGCTCCATCGCCATACGTCGTACCGCTGTTGCCGCCACCGTGGTGTCCCTGGCTCTGCTCGCCACCGCGTGCGGCGGTTCGGACTCCGCCTCCGACCAGGGTGCGGGGGACAAGGGCGCCAAGGGCAAGGACTCCGCGGCGGCCGCGCCCGCGGTCAAGGCGCTGAGCGCCGCCGAGCTGGGGAAGGTCGCGCTGGCCCAGGGGGACGTCAAGGGCCACAAGGTCAGCGAGACCGCGGCCAAGGACACGCTCCCGGTCGACAAGATCAAGACCGAGAAGGAGGTCTGCTCCCCGCTGGTCCGCGCGCTGATGGGCTCGCAGGTCGGTGACCCGGCGGCGTTCACCAAGCGCACGGCCGTCAGCGAGCCGAAGAAGAGCGACCCGGCGAAGCAGGACGCCAAGGACACGCTCAAGGCCATGCTCGACATCACGACCACGCAGCTGGCCCTCGGCTCGTACGACGGCAAGGGCGCGCAGGAGTCGCTCGGCTCGCTGCGCACCGCCGCCACCGACTGTGCGGGCGGCTTCGAGTTCACCGCGGACGGCGGGAAGCAGAAGGTCACCGAGATCGTCGAGGAGCAGGTCAAGGGCGGCGAGGAGGCCGCGGCCTGGACCGTCGAGGTGGAGCAGGACGGCGAGAAGATGCGGTTCAAGCTCGCGGCGATACGCCAGGACACCGTGTTCGTCTCGTTCTCCTCGATGAACCTGGGCATGGTGGGCAGCGGCGAGGACTTCGACCTTCCTGTCGCGGTGGTCGAGGCGCAGAGCGAGAAGCTCGCCTGACCCGTTCACCCGTCGGGGTGCCAGGTGCGGGCGGTACGAGTACGTGGCGCCCCAGGGGTGAGTACTCGTACTCATGATCGGTGTTTCGCGCTCCGGGCAGGCTGGACGGACCAGCGAGCAGAGGGAGCGCGACGATGTACAGGTACGGGACCAGCCGGAACGGCCAGGCGGCATCCACGCGGAACGGACGCGCCCATGGACGCGCATACGTGCGTGCCCAGGGAACCGCCCAGGGAACCGCCCGCGGACGTGGCCGGAGCCGGGCCGCGGCGGGCCTCGCGCTGGCCGCGGTGGCCGTGGCGGCGCTGACCACGGGCTGCTCGATGGAGGACGCGATCTGCGGCGGCGGTGAGTACCCGGTCATGACGGTCGGGGGCACCGGATCGGCCTGCCAGCCCGACGGTGAGGCCCCGCCGAAGGGGTACGTCCGCTACCCGGAGGGCAAGGTCCCCGCACACGTGGACGACAAGTGGGACCTCTACTGGCGGACCCACACCGTGGACAAGAAGGGCGACATCATCGAGGTCCCGGCCGGCTCGTAGGCCCGTCGCGCGATCCGGGCGGGTCAGGGCAGCGGGACGAGCCGCACGACGGTGACGGTCAGGACCGACCCGGAGACGTAATAGAGCACGATCGCCCCCGCGACCGTCGCCTCGCGGCGGTCGCGTTCGCTCTTGACGGCAGACGATCCGTGCCCGTACGGGTCGAGCCCCAGCGTGCGGGCCATTTCGGCGCGGAAGGTCTCGCTGCCACGCATCTTGGCCAGGGAGTCGTCGGCGGGCGGTGCGTAGGAGATGCGGAAGCTCAAGCGACGCTCCGCCTCTCGGCCTCGTCCTGCGCCAGCCGGTCCAGGATCCGCTCGGCCTCGGGATCGGGTACGGCCTCCAGCATCCAGTGGCGCATCACCGCCTGGATCTCGTGCACCCCCGCCTCGTTGATCGCGCGGTCGAACTCCTCGCGTCTCTCCTCCGGAAGTGTGGCCCGGATGGCCGGAATGCTGTTGGGCACGTCGACCTCGGCGCCGCCGACGAAGGTCTTCAGGGGCTCGCCCATGGTTGCTCTCCCCGCTCTCCTCGCTCTCCCCGTACGCCCCGGAAACACCCCCCGGAACGCCACCCGGCCACGTTCCGGACGACGACCTTCCGGGCACACGGCAGCAGTGTGACGAAGACCCTAGCGCCGCCACCGCCACCGCGCGTACGGACCGTCGGAAACAGGCACGGACATCCCCGACATCCCGTGACGTAACGTGCGGAGGAAGGGAGTTGACGTCACCTGAGGGTTCATGACTGCCAGGCCAGGGTGCAGGCGAAGGCGAGCAGGACGAGCAGGCCGATCAGGACGGCGGCGACGACGGCGAACACCAGCAGCCCCGCCACTCCCGCGATCGCGGACCAGCCGACCCGCGTCACCAACTCGGCCCGCTCGACCACCTTCTCGTAGTCGCCGTCGTCGTCCCAGCCCTCGTACCAGCCCCGGCCCCGGTCATCCATGACGCCTCCCCGGACCGGAGTCCAGGAGCCGCCGCCGCACCGGTACGCGCTGGAGACCGGCGGCGCGAGGAGCCCGCAGTTCAGCGTGCGTCCGGGAGGCGCCGGAGCGGCGTGGGGCAGCGCTCCGGGGGGCTGCTGCGGAGCACGTGCCGGTGGTCGTCGCGGTGTGCGCGGACCAACCCCAGGGCTCCAGCCCCGGACAGGGGCAGTTGGCAGAGGACCGGTTCGGGAGCGAGACGGGCGGCCGCCGTTCCTTGAGCCGGAGCGACTGCCACCCTGCTGGCGGGCCGGCGGCTCACACCGAAGTCCGCGGAGGCCGGTGCGGGTGCCGGGCGGCAAGGGACAGAACAAGGGGCAGAACAAGGGAAGGAGCAAGGGAAGGAGCAAGGGAAGGAGCAAGGGAAGGAGCAAGGGAAGGAAGGGGCGTGGCCTGCGAGCACGCCACGCTGTACGGGATACGAGGACGCCCCCGTCGCGGCCGTCAACGGGTGGTGGTGAGAGCGGCCTTCGCCCGGTCCACCATGCGAAGGGCGTCGGCGGTCGCGGGCGACAACGCGACTTCGTCCCGCAGATCCGCGAGAGGAACCCATGCCACGGCTTCGGTGGAGCCGTCGACCTCGGTGACCGCCGGTACCTCACCCTTGAGGGAGGCGGCGTAGAACAACGCCGTCAGGCTCCAGCTCACGTCGTTCCTCCGGGCCGTGTAGGTCCGCGCGTCGAGCAGGCGGGCTTCGGCCAGCTCAAGGCCCGCTTCTTCCAACAGCTCACGCGCCAGCGTCTCGACCGGCTGTTCGCCCGGGTCTATTCCGCCACCGGGCAGGTGCCACAGACCTGGCGGGAAGACCGGCGAGGCGTCCGACAGCCGAACGGCCAGCAGGCGATCGTCCCGCACGGCGATCGCGTAGGCAGAAACGCGGGTCCTGACCTGAGCGCTCATCGTTCCCCTCCTGTACCGGATCTGTCCGGTAGATCCTCACCGTGCCGGAGCGTACGCCCGTTCCGGCACGGTGAGGATCTGGCCTCCTGGCGGAGCCCGGCGCACGAAAACGCCTCCCGTATGTGCCGTACGCACAGCTGGGAGGCGTGATCGCGGGAGTTGTCACTTCTTGCCGTGGGCCTTGCCGGAGATCTTGGTGAGCTGGGTTCTTTGCTGCTCAGGAGCGGTGGCCTCGTGCTCCTGGTGGTCGTCGTTGGTCGTCATTGGCCACTGTTGAGCAGCCTCGGACGGCCCGGAGACGGCCCGGCTTCGGCCCGATCGACTGACGGCCCGCACCTTCGGCGCCCCGTCTGAACCCCAGCCGACGACAGTCAGCCGCAACGGCGGGCGCGCCGACTGACCAGGCGCGCGTCGCCTCGCCGCACACCCACCAGCCTCAGCCACGCTGCCATGCCGTCAGCCAGGGCACGCCGCGCTGGCGGAAGCGCGGCGGTGAGACGTTGAACGAGGACATCTTTCGTCCCCAGGCAACGGTTCCTCACCCGGATCCTTGTGGATGCGAGAGAGTCAGCAGTCCCGCGACCGTCTGCTGCAAATCGCCGACCATTGATTCGAGCGCAGTGACCCTTCCCTCTAGTTGGGTGATTCGTGCAAGGAGGTCGGTGTTCTGGACGGTTAGATTTCCAGTGACCTCTACGTCTCCCTCGAACCTTCCGGCTGGTTTGCCTTTACCGAAGACTCCAGGCCCTGTGTTCGAGAGGTGGAACCCGGCGACCGCGGCCTTTCCGGGGCCATTGGCGAGCCCTTTGACGCCGTCTCCGCCGTTCTTTCCATCGCCCCATACGCCAGCCGCACCCGCATTGGCTGGAGCCTGTGTCTCGCCGTAGACGCCGAGCCAAGTTTTGCCCACCCCAGCTACACCCGTCCCGACAGCCTCACCCTTGACTCCATGGCCACCGCTTGTGCTTTCGCTGTACCCGAACACACCCATCCAGGTTTTGCTCTCCCCCCATACCCCTGTTCCCTTGGCTGTTGCTTTGAAGGCCGTAGTGTCGCCGTTAGTCGTGCAGACCATAGGCTCGTTAAATTCGACCATGGCAATCCCTACCTTCAGGTCAGGCGCGGAGTTGGGGCCTGCGCTGTCTGAGCCTCAGTCGGCGACAGTCAGCCAGGTAAATGATCAGTCGGCTAGGTGCAGAGGTGCCTTAGATGCCGATAGGCGCAGTCGACTTTCCATGTCCACCTCTTCCATTCCGGGGCGGTCACGCATGAAGTTATCAAGCGTGGCACTTTTGCGGGGAGGTGCATAAAGTGTGGATATCGCTGCCAAGGTGACCGCTGCCAGATTCTTTATCTGCCAGATCCTTTATGGGGAACCCTGGGTGCTGATTTCTTGGTGCGGGCGCAAAGGGGGGTTCGTCAGTCGGCCCCATGTCCAGGATGCGTTCTCTGGTCGTGATGTGCTACTTGAGCCCTGATGGATGGGCCTGCATGCTTAAGGGCTGCGGATCTTGGATTTCCGTTCTATAATTGCCTTCTGTGTTTATTGCAAGGTCGACTTTTGAATTCTGAAACGACTGCGCCGTTCTGGTGCTTGTTGGCCTTGCGGGAGTCTAAATTCAGAGATTTCCCTGATAGGGGAGAAACTGAAGCCTGAGTTGGTCTGGTGAAGCCGTCGAGGGTGCCCAAGCGTGCGCAGGCTCGGAGGGGCGTTCAACGGCCAGCAGCGGCACGGCATCGCCTACCACTCCGCCGCCGTCACCCCGGCCGCATTCCCGCATTCCCGGCCGCTCTCGGGGCCACGCCCTGGTGACCGACCTGGCAACGCTTCTGGAAGTGGGTGGTCCTGGTGCCGCGCTCGGCGGCGGGGCTGCCTACACCCGGGCCAAGCACTCCGGCGTCTACTGGTCCACATTCGGCCTGCCGGTCTCCACGGCACGGCTGCTCGGGCTCGTACGGTTCGGTCATGGAAGCGTGCGGGCTGACCGTGGCTCCGTCCCGGCCGCGGGTCCTGGCGGTCAAGGCCACCACCCGCCGCGAGGTCCGGCCGGTACCACCCCGCCGGGGCATCATCCGCCCCGCGCCGACCGGGTTACGCCTTCGCCTCCGGCTCGCCCCGGGACAGGAGCCGGCCGATGTCGCGGCATCGGCCGAACGACAGTGGCACGCCTGGGGAGTTCACGCCGTGTACGTCAGCACAGTCAAGCCCGGCGTGGTCGGACTCCGGCTCGTCGGCTTCGACGTCCTGCGGCGCGTACGGATGCCCCGCAGGGTCGCGTCCGGGCTCCTCGAAGGACCCCTGGCCCTGCGCGAGGACGTCACCCCGTTCGTCCGCGACTACCGCGCCATCCCCCGCCAACTCACCCTCGGCGCAACGCTCTCCGGCACATCCATGTACCTGCGCCACCTCGTCGCCGGACTCGCCACTCAGCCCGTCGCCCTCGTCGCCCTCGTCGGCATCGACTGCGAACGCGGCGTGGAGCTCTCGCCCTTCGCCTCCCGGCTCTCTGCCCTCGCCACCGACCCCGAGCAAGCGGCCGAACTGCGATCATCGCGCGCTGACAGCGCACCGAGTTGGTGCTGCCCCGACGCACGGGCTGCTGCAGTTCCTGGCCCCCCTGGTCGGTGAGTCTGCGCACACGAACAGGCTCCGCCACCATGTCTCCAGCCGTCGGATCGGACGTCACCACCCATCCAACCGACACGGTCACCAACATGACCAAGCACTACGAGTCTGACGGCCCGACGACGGCCCAGCCCCACCAAAAATCCCCCGCCCTGCCAGGAAACAGCAGGTCGGGGGATTGCTGGTGGTGCGTTACTTCTTCTTGCCCTGGTTCTTCACGGCCTCGATGGCGGCCTTCGCAGCGTCCGGGTCGAGGTAGGTGCCGCCCGGCTTCAGGGGGCGGAAGTCGGCGTCCAGTTCGTAGGCGAGCGGGATGCCGGTCGGGATGTTCAGGCCCGCGATGTCGGCGTCGGAGACGCCGTCCAGGTGCTTGACCAGGGCGCGCAGGCTGTTGCCGTGGGCGGCGACCAGGACCGTGCGGCCCGCGAGCAGGTCCGGGACGATGCCGTCGTACCAGTACGGCAGCATGCGGACGACGACGTCCTTGAGGCACTCGGTGCGCGGGCGCAGCTCCGGCGGGATCGTCGCGTAGCGCGGGTCCTCGCTCTGCGAGTACTCGGTGCCGTCCTCCAGGGCGGGCGGCGGGGTGTCGTACGAGCGGCGCCAGAGCATGAACTGCTCCTCGCCGAACTCGGCCAGCGTCTGCGCCTTGTCCTTGCCCTGGAGGGCGCCGTAGTGGCGCTCGTTCAGCCGCCAGGAGCGGTGGACCGGGATCCAGTGGCGGTCCGCGGATTCCAGCGCGAGCTGTGCGGTGCGGATGGCGCGCTTCTGGAGGGAGGTGTGCAGCACGTCGGGGAGCAGACCGGCGTCCTTCAGCAGCTCACCGCCGCGGACCGCCTCCTTCTCGCCCTTCTCGGTGAGGTTGACGTCCACCCAGCCGGTGAACAGGTTCTTCGCGTTCCATTCGCTCTCGCCGTGGCGGAGGAGGATCAGCTTGTACGGTGCGTCGGCCATGGTGCCGAGCGTAATCGAACCCGTACGAACCACGCGCAGGCGGTCATAGGGCGGACGCCCCGCGGTGGTGCGGCAGGGCGGACGGGCCGGATCGGTCGATTGACGGCGGGCGTCAATCGACTGGCGGACCGGAATTGCGGATTCGTAATGTGTGGACAGGTTCCGGGCCGCTTACCCGGCAGCCTCTGTTTCCGTACACACGCCCCCGGGGGATTCCGCATGTCTGTCGCCGGTCTCAGACGGGCCGCCCACGCCTCCGTATCCGGTCTGCCCAGCCAGTTCTGGTGGCTGTGGACCAGCACACTGGTCAACCGGCTCGGCGGCTTCGTCGCCACCTTCATGGCGCTCTACCTGACCCTGGACCGCGGGTACTCGGCCTCGTACGCGGGTCTGGTCGCCGCGCTGCACGGGCTCGGCGGGGTCGTCTCCTCGCTCGGGGCCGGGGTGATGACCGACCGGCTCGGCCGCCGCCCCACCATGCTGATCGCGCAGACGTCGACGGCCCTGTCCGTGGCGGCGCTCGGGTTCATGGTCCACCCGGTGGCGATCGCGGGGGTGGCCTTCGTCGTCGGCATGGCGAGCAACGCCTCGCGTCCCGCCGTGCAGGCGATGATGGCCGACATCGTCCGGCCCGAGGACCGGGTGCGGGCCTTCTCACTCAACTACTGGGCCATCAACCTCGGCTTCGCGGTCTCCTCGGCCGGTGCCGGGTTCGTCGCCGAGTACAGCTACCTGGCCGGGTTCCTCGGCGAGGCGATGATGACGCTGGCCTGCGCCGTCGTCGTCTTCCTCAAGGTGCCCGAGACCCGGCCGGAGCGGCCCGCGGCCCCCGGACGGGCGGGTGACAAGGGCGGCGCCGAGGAGGAGATCCGGCTCTCCACCGTGCTGCGCGACGGCCGGTTCATGAGCGTGGTCGGCCTCTCCTTCGTCATCGCCCTGATCTTCCAGCAGGGGTACGTGGGACTGCCGGTGGCCATGGGGGCGGACGGGTTCTCCAGCTCGGACTTCGGCACCGCGATCGCCGTCAACGGGGCGCTGATCGTGGTGCTCCAGATCCCCGTCACCCGCTTCATCGAGCACCGCGATCCGCGTCGGCTGCTGATCGTGTCCTCGCTGCTGGCGGGATACGGGTTCGGGCTGACCGCGTTCGCCGGGTCCGTCGGCGTCTACGCGCTGACCATCTGCGTCTGGACGGTCGCCGAGATCGTCAACTCGCCGATCCAGAGCAGTCTGGTCGTCCGGCTGTCGCCCGCCCGGGGCCGGGGCCGCTACCAGGGCATGTACACGATGTCGTGGGCCGTGGCGGCGCTGATCGCGCCACTGATGTCGGGCATGGTGATCGACCGGTTCGGCGCGCGGTGGCTGTGGGGCGCGTGTGCCGTGCTGGGGACGGTGGCCGCGCTGGGGTACGGGCTGCTGATGCGGAACCTCCCGGCATCGGACGGGGTGACGGCCGCCGGGGGCGGGCCGGGTCCGGAGCACGGTTCACCGGCCGTCACCGACGCCGGAACCGAGTCCGCCGTCGAGCGGACGGCCTGACCGCCCGCGTACGCCCCGCCCATGACCGCCCGCCCGCGTACGCCCGCCTGTGACCGCCCGCCCGCCGCGTACGCCCGCGCACGCGGCGGCGCCCCGCGCGGAAGGCTCCGTGCGGGGCGCGCTCGGTGGGACGACGGGCGCTCAGCCGCAGCAGCCACCGCACTGGCACGGGGCACCCGACTGGCAGCCGCAGCCGCAGCCGGAGCCGCAGCCGCAGGCGCCGAGCAGGGGCAGGCGTACCGCATCGGCGGGCACGTCCTGCTGGGGTTCGGTGATGGGGGAATCGGCCATGGTTCCTCCTCAAGACGCACGACAGGCCGTACGCCACGACGACGCGCGTACGACGGGGGCGTACGGCACGGAGCCCAGCCCCACCCCATTGGATGCCCACACCGGCAGGCGCATCAACGGCGCACATGTGCAGAGGACCAACGCGCCCCGTACACGCCCCCTGCGCGCGTGTCAGGCGCCCTCCACCGGCGTCTGCTGCTGGATCTCGTCCGCGTGCTCGCCCGTCACCAGGTACACCACACGCTTCGCCACCGACACCGCGTGGTCCGCGAAGCGCTCGTAGTAGCGGCCCAGCAGCGTCACGTCCACGGCGGTCTCGATGCCGTGCTTCCAGCGGTCGTCCATCAGGTGCTGGAACAGCGTGCGGTGCAGCAGGTCCATCTCGTCGTCGTCCTGCTCCAGCTGGAGCGCCAGGTCGACGTCCTTGGTGATGATGACCTCGGCGGCCTTGGCCATCAGGCGCTGCGCCAGCTGCCCCATCTCCAGGATGGTGGCGTGCAGGTCGTGCGGGACCGCCGACTCCGGGAAGCGCAGCCGGGTCAGCTTGGCGACGTGCTGGGCGAGGTCGCCGGAGCGTTCCAGGTCGGCGCTCATCCGCAGGGAGGTGACCACTATGCGCAGGTCCGTCGCCACGGGCTGCTGACGCGCGAGCAGGGCGATGGCCCGCGCCTCCAGGTCGTGCTGAAGGTCGTCGACCTTCTGATCGGCGGCGATCACGCTCTCCGCGAGCTTGAGATCGGCGTCGAGCATGGACGTCGTCGCCCGGCCGATCGCCGACCCGACGAGCCGGGCCATCTCGACCAGCCCTTCGCCGATCGAGTCGAGTTCCTCGTGGTACGCGTCACGCATGGAAGTCCCTCTCCAGTCCTCTTCGTAAGGCCGGGGCCAGGTGCGAACCCCACGCTGTCACCTTGGGGCGCCTACGCGTCGGGTTCCGGCCGCCCAAGTGAACCAACCCTTGACCCTCGGTGAACTCTGGGCGACGAGTGTTCGGACAGCCACTCGGATGGCTGGGAGAGTCCTCCCGGACCCGCATAACCTTGACGTATGGACGTGAACGCGGCAGTCGCCGCAGCTGCGGCGATCGGCGGTGCGGGCACCGGTGTGATCGCCATGCTCGCGTTCCGCTGGAGCGAACGCGACCAGAAGAAACCGACGCGGACCTCGATGCGGCCCGACAGCAACGCCCCCCTGCCGCCCGGCGTGGACACGGTCCTTTCCGTGCTCAGCTCCTCGGCGGTGGTGCTCGACGAGAGCGACAGCGTGGTCAAGGCCAGCTCCGCCGCCTACGCGCTGGGGCTGGTCAGGGGCGGACGGCTCGCCGTCGAGCCGATGCTGAACATGGCCCGGGACACCCGCAGGGACGGCGAGATACGCCAGGTCGAACTGGACCTGCCGCGCCGCGGCACGGGCCGGGGCGAGGCCCTCGCGGTCTCCGCCCGGGTCGCCCCGCTCGGCTCCCGGCTGGTGCTCCTGCTGGTCGAGGACCTCACCGAGGCCCGCCGGATAGAAGCGGTCCGGCGGGACTTCGTCGCCAACGTCAGCCATGAGCTGAAGACCCCGGTCGGGGCGCTCTCGCTCCTGTCCGAGGCGGTGATGGACGCCTCGGACGACCCGGAGGCGGTGGAGCGCTTCGCGGGCCGTATGCAGGTCGAGGCGACCCGGCTGACCAACCTCGTACAGGAGATCATCGACCTCTCCCGGGTGCAGAACGACGACCCGCTGGAGGACGCCGAACCGGTCCGGGTGGACGAGCTGGTGGCCGAGGCCATCGACCGCTGCCGCCAGCAGGCCGGTTCCAAGCAGATCACCATGGCGGCCGGCGGCACCGCGGAGCTCCACATCTGGGGCAACCGCGGACAGCTCGCCGCGGCGCTCGGCAACCTCGTCGAGAACGCCGTCAACTACAGTCCCGCCCGCACCCGCGTCGGCATCGCCGCGCGACGGGTGTCCGTGCCCGGCGGGGACCAGATCGAGATCGCCGTGACCGACCAGGGCATCGGCATCTCGGAGAAGGAACGTGAGCGGGTCTTCGAACGCTTCTACCGCGTCGACCCGGCCCGCTCACGGGCCACCGGTGGCACCGGTCTCGGCCTCGCTATCGTGAAGCACGTGGCCGCCTCGCACGGCGGGGAGGTCACGGTCTGGAGCTCGGAGGGCCAGGGCTCCACCTTCACCCTGCGGCTGCCCGACGCGGGCTCCGTACGGGAGCGCGACCGCGGTCCGGCCGGACCGCCCCCCGTCAACGACGACGAGGGCCCCCACGGGCCCGCCCATCCCGAAACCCTTGAACCGTTCCCTGCCCCGGAGGTCCTTCCGTGACCCGAGTGCTCGTCGTCGAGGATGAGGAATCCTTCAGCGACGCCCTGTCCTACATGCTGCGCAAGGAGGGTTTCGAGGTCGCCATCGCGGCCACCGGCCCGGACGGGCTCGACGAGTTCGAGCGCAATGGCGCCGACCTCGTCCTGCTGGACCTGATGCTGCCGGGTCTTCCCGGCACCGAGGTCTGCCGTCAGCTGCGCAGCAGGTCCAACGTCCCCGTCATCATGGTCACGGCGAAGGACAGCGAGATCGACAAGGTCGTCGGCCTGGAAATAGGAGCCGACGACTACGTGACCAAGCCGTTCTCCTCGCGGGAGCTGGTCGCCCGTATCCGCGCGGTGCTGCGCCGCCGCGGTGAGCCGGAGGAGATCGCCCCCGCCGCCCTGGAGGCGGGCCCGGTCCGGATGGACGTGGACCGCCACGTCGTGACGGTCGCCGGTGGCAAGGTCGACCTGCCGCTCAAGGAGTTCGACCTCCTGGAGATGCTGCTGCGCAACGCGGGCCGGGTCCTGACCCGCATGCAGCTGATCGACCGGGTGTGGGGCGCGGACTACGTGGGTGACACCAAGACCCTCGACGTCCACGTCAAGCGGTTGCGGGCCAAGATCGAGCCCGACCCGGGCGCCCCCCGCTTCCTGGTGACGGTGCGGGGCCTGGGCTACAAGTTCGAGCCGTAGGCCGCCCGGCGCGTGCCGTAGTACGCCCGGCGCGTACGAAAACGGCGGAGGGCGCCCCCTGCCAGGGGGCGCCCTCCGCCGTTCGCGTACGCGCGTGGCCGGCCGGCGTGGTCAGTTCGCGTCGGCCGAGGCGGACGCGGCGTCGTCCGGGGTGTCCGACGCGGAGTCGCCGGACGCGCCCTCGGCGGGCTCGCCGGTGGCGGAACCGGTCGATGTCGCCTCGGGCGACTTCGTCGGCTTCACGGGCAGGCTGCTCGGGCCGTAGCCCTTGAAGTAGCCCTCCGCAGGCACGACGAAGGCGTCGATCGGGACCTCGCCGGTCGAGCTGAAGGTGAAGACGACGCGCTGGACGTTGCCCGCCTGGGCGGCCTCCAGGCCGCTCTCGATCACGGCGGCGGCGTTGCCCTCGCCGCCCAGCGTCACCTGGCTGCCGGCCGGGATCACGATCCGGCCCTCGCCCTTGGCGGGGTGCAGCTGCACCGGGGCGCCCGCGCCCCGCAGGGTGACGGACTTCAGCGTCTGCGACTTCGTGCCGTCGTTGAACAGCGTCGCGGAGATGACGGCCGGGCCCTCGGCGGAAAGCCTGGGCTGGGTGATGACGTTCACGTTCTGGACACTGATGTCACCGATGGTGGTGGCGGCATTGTCCGGCTTGACCTGCAGCGACGCTGCGTCATTGCCCGCACCGCACGCGGCGAGCGAGGCGATCGAGAACACGATGGCAGTGGCGGCGAGGGCGCCGTGTCGAAGGCTGCGGCTCACGGCGGCGGCAACTCCTTGAACGTTCGGACTGCGGACGGGGGAGAGCGGCCACGTAAAGCCGCCCTAAGGGTGTGTCAGCGGCCTTAGGCTACCGAGCCGCCCGGCCCGCCCCGCACCCGACCCGCCCCAAGCGGGTGTTCCCGGGTCTTCCGTTCGGATCACCCAGGGTCGCGCCGTGCGGACGAAGAGGTACGGAAGGCGCTCTCCGGAGCCCTCCGAAACGGTCCGGCAACGGTCCGGCGCGCGTCGGCACGCACTGTTCACATATCGCCGGTGATCAATTCATGGAGCGTGGCGCATTCCGAGCGCATAAGCGATCACGCCGCGTCGGCGATCAATTCCATTGATCAACACCACTTACCTTCGCACGGATGATCGATCTCCGAACGGAGTACGGAAAGCCTGACATCCAGAATCCGACAAAACGGGATGTTCGTCACCTTCGAGGGGTGGTTCGGATGTGTGGGACGTGTGTGTTTCGCCCTGCCCGCACAACCGCTCCGACCTGCGAATACCGCCTTCCGTAAGCCTTCCGCAGCACGTGCCCGTTGCTGTTGTCAAGCCCCGAGATATGCCCTGACCTGCGAAAACGCCATTCAGGAGAAGCCGTTCTCGTGTTACGCTTGATAGCCACGGAAGGGGTACCTGTCACATGACGTTCAAGGTTGGCGACACCGTGGTCTATCCCCATCACGGGGCCGCGCTGATCGAGGCTATCGAAACTCGCCAGATCAAAGGCGTGGACAAGACCTACTTGGTGCTCAAGGTCGCCCAGGGCGACTTGACGGTTCGTGTGCCGGCGGACAATGCGGAGTTCGTGGGCGTGCGCGACGTGGTCGGGCAGGAGGGACTGGACCGGGTCTTCGAGGTGCTGCGCGCACCGTACGCCGAAGAGCCGACGAACTGGTCCCGGCGCTACAAGGCAAATCTCGAGAAGCTCGCCTCCGGCGATGTCATCAAGGTCGCCGAAGTGGTTCGCGACCTGTGGCGTCGTGAGCGCGAGCGTGGACTCTCCGCAGGCGAGAAGCGGATGCTCGCCAAGGCCCGCCAGATTCTGGTGAGCGAGCTCGCTCTCGCGGAGAACACGAACGAAGACAAGGCCGAGGCTCTCCTCGACGAGGTTCTCGCGTCCTGAATCGGCTGCGTCGGCCGTACTGGTCGCACCACCGGTCGCGGTCAATCGCGCCGGTCGTGGTCAGCCGGTCGTGATGATCCGGTCGTAAACATCGGCCGGAATGCCAGTCGTGATCGACCGGTCGCCATCAATGTGCCGCGGTGCCCGCTGACAACCGTATTCACGGTATGTCGTCGGGCGCCGCGGCATGTCTGTTCCAGGCTGCGGATGTCTTGTTTTCTGCGCAGCCTGGCTGAAATGTATCTGGACTCACCGATGGGTTGGCTTCATCGGTGATACCCCCGATACGTTGCTCGCGATCTTGTGCGGCCGACCGCGAGCCGCCGGTGCGGTCGCCCGAATCGGCCAGGTGTCACGGAAAGGGCCCGGCCGAGTCGGGACGGGCGCCCGGCTCGCTTCTGGCCATACCCATGTCGGCCGTGGAAACAAACATGCCGAAGCTCCGGAGTGCAACCGATGTCTGATCAATCGCGTCCGTCCCGCACCGCCGCCGTGATTCCCGCGGCCGGCCGCGGCGTGCGGCTCGGTCCGGGTGCCCCCAAGGCGCTGCGCACGCTGGGCGGTACGCCCATGCTCATCCACGCGGTGCGGGCGATGGCGGCGTCCCGCGCCGTCTCCCTGGTCGTCGTCGTGGCGCCGCCGGAGGGTGCTCCCGAGGTCAAGAACCTGCTCGACGAGCACGCGCTGCCCGAGCGCACCGACTACCTCGTCGTGCCTGGCGGTGCCACGCGCCAGGAGTCGGTGCGGCTGGGCATCGACGCCCTGCCCGAGGACGTCACCGTCGTCCTGGTCCATGACGCCGCCCGCCCGCTGGTGCCGGTCGACACGGTCGACGCGGTGGTCGAGGCGGTACGGGGCGGGGCGCCCGCCGTCGTACCGGCGCTGCCGCTGGCCGACACCGTCAAGGAGGTCGAGCCGGGAGTGCCGGGGGAGCCGGAGCCGGTGCTCGGCACGCCCGTACGGGCCAGGCTGCGCGCCGTGCAGACCCCGCAGGGTTTCGACCGGGACACGCTCGTGCGGGCGCACGGGTCCGTCGCGGTCAGCGGCGAGGGTGCGACGGACGACGCGGGCATGGTGGAGCTGCTCGGGGCGCCCGTGGTGGTCGTACCCGGGCACGAAGAGGCGTTCAAGGTGACCCGGCCGCTCGATCTGGTGCTGGCCGAGGCGGTACTCGCGCGCAGGAGGGCGAACGATGGCTTCTGAGGAGACGGTGATGTCCGGGAGGGCGCCGGGGCCGGTGATTCCGCAGGTCGGGATCGGTACCGACATCCACGCCTTCGAGGAGGGGCGCGAACTGTGGTGCGCGGGGCTGCGCTGGGAGGGTGAGGGGCCGGGGCTCGCCGGGCACTCGGACGCCGACGTCGTGGCGCACGCGGCGTGCAACGCGCTGTTCTCGGCCGCCGGGCTCGGTGACCTCGGACAGCACTTCGGCACCGGCCGCCCCGAGTGGTCCGGCGCGGCCGGGGTGACACTGCTCGCCGAGGCGGCGCGGATCGTGCGGGCCGAGGGCTTCGAGATCGGCAACGTCGCCGTCCAGGTCGTCGGCGTGCGGCCGAAGATCGGCAAGCGGCGCGAGGAGGCGCAGAAGGTGCTGTCGGCTGTCGTGGGGGCGCCCGTCTCGCTCTCCGCCGCCACCTCCGACGGGCTGGGCTTCACCGGGCGGGGAGAGGGCCTCGCGGGGATCGCGACCGCACTGGTCTACCGCACCTCCTGAGCAGTGGCACGGCCCTGACCTGCCGGTACGTCGGGGCCGCGGCTCTTGTTGCACATCACTTGCACGTACGCTGTTGAGGCAAGCGATGTGACGCAGGAGCAGGAGAACGGTGGGCCGCCGATGAGCACCATGACCCAGGCGCCGGGGGTGCCCGAGGCTGACGGGTACGTCCTGCGCACCGCCACCCCCGCTGATCTCGGCGGGGCGCGGGCCGTGATGCTCGACACCGTCTACCGCGACCTGAAGTCCGGCTACGTGCCGCGCTGGCACGCCGACATCATCGACCCCGAGGCCGCCTATCTGCGGCCCGGACGGTGCACCCTGCTGGTCGTCGAGCACGGCGGGGAGATCGTCGCCACCGGGGCGGTGCGCGACCGGGGCCCCCAGGCGCCGCCCAATCCGCGAGGGGTCGCGGACCGCTTCCCGTCCGGCACCACCGCCCAGCTCTGCCGGATCTACGTGACCCCCGGCCATCGCAGGCGCGGGCTGGCCCGGCGGCTGGTGCGCGAGCTGTGCGGCTTCGCCGCGCGGGCGGGCGGGTACGAGGCGATCTACCTGCACACCGACCCGGCGGTGCCCGGCGCCGAGCCGTTCTGGCGGTCGCTGGCCGTGGAGGTCTGCGACGAACGCGCGCTGCCGGGCGGCGGGCAGGGCATCGTCCACTTCGAACTGCCGGTGCCGGGCACCGCCACCCCCACTCATTAAATGACAATCATTTTCATATAAGGTCGCTTTCATGTCCCTGCCCCGACGCCGTCGCCCCGCGCTGCCCGCGGCGCTCCTTGCCGCCGCGCTCCTCGTCCCGCTCGCCACCGCCTGTTCGTCCTCGGACGGTTCCGGCGGCTCCGGCGGCGGCAAGGCCGGACAGCGGCTCCGGGTCGTCATGGCCTTCCCGCCCGCCCAGGCCATGTCCCCCTACGGCGACGACGCGGTCACCCTCAGCAGGCTCGCCGTGACCGAGGGCCTCACCGCCCTCGACGCCGACGGGACACCCGAACCCGCCCTCGCCACCTCCTGGAAGCGCGACAACGACCGGACCTGGACCTTCACCCTGCGCGAGGCCCGCTTCCAGGACGGAACGGCGCTGGACTCGGCCGCCGTGGCCCGCTCGCTGCGGGCCGCCGAGAAGGCGTCCCCGAAGCCCCGCGTCCTCAGCGACACCCGCCTCACCGTCGTCACCCCGGACGCCAGGACCGTGACGATCACCACCGCGGCGCCCGACCCGCTGCTGCCCCAGCGCCTGGCCAACCCCTCGCTCACCATCCTCTCCGGGGCCGCGTACACGGGCGGCAGGGTGAATCCCGCCGGGCACGCCACCGGCCCCTTCACCCTGACCAGGGTCAACGGCGCCGTCAGCGCGACCCTCGGGCGCAACGACAGCTACTGGGGCACCAAGGCCAAGGCCCCCGGCATCGACGTGAAGTTCGTCGCCGACGGCACCGCCCGCGCCAACGCCCTGCGCACCGGAGCCGCCGACGTCGCCGAATACGTCCCGCTCTCCCAGGCGCCGCTCCTCGGCGACGGACTCGTCCACGAATTCCCCTCCGCCCGCACCAACGGCCTCTCCCTCAACACCCGGCACGGGGTCTTCGCCGACCCCGCGATGCGCGCCGCCGCCCGTGAGGCCATCGACTCGGCCGCCCTGGTCAAGGGCGTCTACGAGGGCCGCGCCGACACCGCGCGGGGCCTCCTCGGCCCCGGCGTCCCCTGGGCCGCCGCCGACCGCACCGCCCCCACCCACCGGGCGAAGGCCGCGAGCAGGGCGCAGGTCGCGCGGACGAAGCAGATCGTCCTCGCCACGTACACCAACCGGCCCGAGCTGCCCGAGGTCGCCACCGTCGTCCAGCAGCAGCTCACCGCCCGCGGCTTCACCGTCAAGCAGGTCGTCCGCGACTACGCCCAGCTGGAGGCCGACGCGCTGGCCGGAAGGTTCGACGCGTTCATCCAGGCCCGCAACACCCTCCTGGACACCGCCGACCCGGTCTCCTACCTGGCCTCCGACTTCACCTGCGACGGCAGCTTCGTCATCTCCCAGCTCTGCGACGAGCGCGTCGACGCCGCCGTCGGCAAGGCCGCCGCCCTCGCCGGCACCGAGGCCCGCCACCGCGCCGAGATGGCCGCCGAGGCCGACATCCTCGGCACCGACGCCCTCGTACCGCTGCTCCACGAACGCTTCGTCCAGGGCTACGACGACAGCCGCGTCCACGGCGTCTCGCTCGACCCGATGGAACGGACCCTGATCACCGCCGACACCCGCGTCGGGTGACCGGATGACGTACCTGGCGGGGCGGCTGGGCACCCTTCTCGCGGTCGTCGCCGTGATCGGCCTGCTGCCCGGCCTGACCCGCACCGACCCGGCGCTCACGATCCTGCACGCCCGGTACGCGGACCGGCCGCCCACCCCCGAGACCCTCGCCGCGATCCGCGCCGAGACCGGACTCGACGGCGGGCCCCTCACCGTCCTCGGCAGCTGGCTGGGCGGGCTGTTCCACGGAGACCTCGGCACCTCCTGGGTCTCCGGACAGCCGGTCGCCCCCGGCGTCCTGCCGGCGCTCGGCGTCTCGCTCACCCTGATGGGCCTCTCGCTCGCCGTCGCCGCGGCACTGGCGGCGGCCCTCTGCGCGGGCACGCTGCGGCGCGGGGCACGGCGGCGGATCGTCACCGCGCGGGCCGGGGCGGTCGCCGCCGTCCTCGCCGCGCTGCCGGAGTTCCTGCTCGCCGCCGTGCTGGCCGCCGTCGTCGCCGTACGGGTCGGCTGGCTGCCCGCGCTGGGCTGGGGAACCCCCGCCCAGGCGGTGCTGCCCGCGCTCGCCATGGGCGTTCCGGCGGGCGCCCTGCTCGGGCGGCTGCTGGACGATGCGCTGCCCGCCGCCTTCGCCGAACCGTGGGCGCGGGCGGCGGTCGCGGGCGGACTGCCCGGCCGTCGCGTCGCCCGGCACGCCCTGCGCCGCACCCTGCCCGCGCTGCTGCCGCAGCTGGGCCTGGTCGTCGTCGGACTCACCGGCGGCGCCGTCGCCGTCGAGACCCTGTACGCCGTCCCCGGCCTCGGAGGCACGGCGCTGGCCGCCGCCCTCGCCCAGGACCTTCCGGTCCTCCAGGCCTGCGTGCTGCTCCTGCTGCTCCTCGGCGTCCTCGCGGGCGCCGTGACCCGGCTCGCCGCCCACACCCTGCTCGGCCCCGCCCCGCGCGACGGGGCACTCCCCGCGCTGGTGCCCCCGGACCTGCCCGCCCGGCGGCTGCTCGCCGCGGGGGCCGTGCTCCTCGCCGCGTTCCTCGTCGCGGTGACCGTCGCCGGGCTGCTGCGCGACCCGCTCCACGTCGACGCCGCCGCCCGGCTGGCCTCCCCGTCCGCCGCACACCCCCTCGGCACCGACTCGCTGGGCCGCGACGTGCTGGCCCGCCTCGGCCACGGCGCCGCCCGCACCGTACTGACCGCGCTCGCCGTCTGCGCCGTGACCCTGCTGCTCGGGCTGCTCCTCGGAGCGGTGCGGGCCGGTGCGCTCACCGAGAGCGCCAACGCCCTGCCCGCGATTCTCGCCGGACTGGTCGTCGCGGGCCTCGCGGGCCCCGGTCCGTGGGGCGCCGCCCTCGCCGTCACGGCCGTCGCGTGGGCCCCACTGGCCGCCCACACCGCGGCCCTGTACGCCCAGGAGAAGGCGGCCCCGCACGTCGCTGCGGCCCGTGCGGCGGGCGCCGGTCCCCGGCACGTGGCCCGGCGCCACCTGCTGCCCGCCGTGCTGCCCCCGGTCCTGCGCCACGCGGTGCTCCGCGTCCCGGCCGTCGCCCTGGCGCTCGCCTCGCTCGGCTTCCTCGGCCTGGGCGCGCAGCCCCCGGCGCCGGAGTGGGGCCGGATGCTCGCGGAGAACCTGCCGTACGCCGAACGCGCCCCCTGGTCCGTCCTGGCCCCCGCCGCCGCCCTGGCCGCCCTGGGCGCGCTCGCCGTCCTCACCACGGCGGCGGTACGCGGCCGACGCACGGCCACGGCATGACCGCCGACGCCCCCGCCCCAGCGGCGCCGGTCCGCACCACCACCCCCTACCTCCGCCTCCTCGCCACCACCCAGTTCGCCTTCAACACCGGCTTCTACGCCGTACTGCCCTACCTCGCCGGACACCTCGGCACCGGCCTGGGCATGGCCGGCTGGCTCGTCGGCCTCGTCCTCGGCCTGCGCACCTTCAGCCAGCAGGGCCTCTTCGTCGTCGGCGGCGCCCTCACCGACCGCTACGGCCCCCGGCCCGTCGTCCTGGCCGGCTGCGCCCTGCGGATCGCCGGATTCGGCTGGCTGGCCTTCGCCGGATCCACCGCGACGGTCATCGCCGCGGTCCTCCTGACCGGCTTCGCCGCCGCGCTGTTCTCCCCCGCCGTCGAGTCCGAGACCGCCCGCGAGGCCGTCCGCCACGAACGGACCACCGGCACCCCGCGCGCCCAGGTCCTCGCCGTCTTCTCCGCCGCCGGACAGGCCGGGGCCTTCGTCGGACCGCTGCTCGGCTCCCTGCTCCTGCTGCTCGACGACGGCTTCCGGGCGACCTGCCTCGCGGGCGCGCTGGTCTTCGCCGGGGTGCTCGCCCAGCACGCCCGGCTGATGCCCCGCCGCGCCCCCGTGCCCCGTACGGCCCGGCCCCGGCACTCCGTGCGCGCGGTGTTCGGCAACGGCCCCTTCCTGGTGCTCTGCCTCGCGTACAGCGGCTACCTGATCGCGTACAACCAGCTCTACCTGGCCCTGCCCGCCGAGGTGGAGGAGGCCACCGGCACACAGGCCGCGCTCGGCTGGCTGTTCGCGCTCTCCTCGCTGCTGGTCGTCTGCGTCCAGCTGCCGCTCACCCGCTGGTCCGCCCGCCGCTTCGCGCCGCGCACCGCGCTGGTCACGGGCCTGGCCGTCGTGGCCGCCGGGTTCGCCGCCGTCCCGTTCACCCCGGCCGGGCCGGGCGGGCTGCTGCCCGGGGCCGTCCTCGTGGTCCTGCTCACCCTCGGCCAGATGCTGCTGGTCCCGGCCGCGCGGGGCCTCGTACCGGACCTGGTCGACGACCGGCTGCTCGGGCTGGCCACCGGAGCGCTCTCCTCCGTCTCCGGGATCGCCGTGCTCGGCGGCAGCACCGCCACCGGGGCGCTGCTCCAGGCGCCGGGCCCGGTCCGCTGGGCGGTGCTCGCCGCCGTACCGCTCACCTGTGCCGTGCTGGCGTTCACCCTTCCGGTGAGCGGACGCGGGAATCGGTGCGGCTGAAAGGGAGTTGGGGTACGAGTAGGGACCACGGACCACCCCGGGAGGACGTACCCCATGACCGCCGCACTCTCCGCCGAGCTCAAGGAGCTCCTCGACAGCCCCGTCTTCGTCACCGTCGCCACCATCCAGCCCGACGGCAGCCCCCAGCTCTCCCCGGTCTGGGTCAAGCGGGACGGTGACGACCTGCTGATCTCGACCTCGGTGGGCCGCCGCAAGGAGCGGAACCTGCGCCGTGACCCGCGGGTCTCCGTGGTCGTGCAGCCGTTCGCGGCGCCGTACACCTACGCCGAGGTCCGAGGCACCGCCACCCTGACCACCGAGGGCGCCGAGGACCTCATGAACGAGCTGTCGCTGAAGTACACCGGCAGGAAGTTCGCGGAGTTCAACCCCGCGGCCGCGAACGACGACGCGGAGCGGGTGATCGTCCGCATCACCCCGAGCAAGGTCGTCGGCCGCATCTGACGCACCCGAACGGCCCCTCCGGCGGCCCCGTGACACAAAGTTGCCCCCGCGATTCGGGAAGAGGTCGCGGGGCACTGGTGCACGCCCACTACCCTTGAGGCGTGACTCTTCGCCTGTACGACACCAGCGCCCGGCAGATCCGTGACTTCGTCCCGCTCACCGCGGGTTGTGTCTCGATCTACCTCTGTGGCGCGACCGTCCAGGCCGCTCCGCACATCGGGCACATCCGGTCCGGGCTGAACTTCGACATCATGCGCCGCTGGCTTGAGTACCGCGGCTACGACGTCACGTTCATCCGGAACGTCACCGACATCGACGACAAGATCATCGCGAAGTCGGCCGAGCAGGGCCGCCCGTGGTGGGCGATCGGGTACGAGAACGAGCGGGCGTTCAACGCCGGGTACGACGCGCTCGGCTGCCTCCCCCCCACCTATGAACCGCGTGCGACCGGCCACGTTCCCGAGATGATCGAGATGATGCGGGGCCTGATCGAGCGCGGTCACGCCTACGAGGCCGACGGCAACGTCTACTTCGACGTGCGCTCCTTCCCCGGCTACCTGGAGCTCTCCAACCAGGATCTCGACGATCTGCGCCAGCCCTCCGGCGAGGGCGAGACCGGCAAGCGCGACCAGCGCGACTTCGCCATGTGGAAGGCGGCCAAGCCGGGCGAGCCCAGCTGGGAGACCCCGTGGGGCCGCGGCCGTCCCGGCTGGCACCTGGAGTGCTCCGCCATGGCGCACAAGTACCTCGGCACCGCCTTCGACATCCACGGCGGCGGCATCGACCTGATCTTCCCGCACCACGAGAACGAGATCGTCCAGGCCAAGGCCTACGGCGACGAGTTCGCGAAGTACTGGGTGCACAACGCCTGGGTCACCATGTCCGGCGAGAAGATGTCGAAGTCGCTGGGCAACTCGGTGCTGGTCAGCGAGATGGTCAAGGCGTGGCGCCCGATCGTGCTGCGCTACTACCTCGGCACCCCGCACTACCGGTCGATGATCGAGTACAGCGAGGAGGCCCTGCGCGAGGCCGAGTCCGCGTTCGCCCGCATCGAGGGCTTCGCGCAGCGTGTCACCGAGAAGGCGGGCGAGCCGGTCGCCCCCGCCACCGAGGTGCCGCCCGCCTTCGCCGAGGCGATGGACGACGACCTGGGCGTCCCGCAGGCGCTCGCGATCGTGCACACCACGGTCCGGCAGGGCAATTCCGCGCTGGCCGCCGACGACAAGGAGAGCGCGGTCGCCCGGCTCGCGGAGGTCCGTGCGATGCTCGGCGTCCTCGGTCTCGACCCGCTTGACGACCACTGGGCGGGCGGCGACGACCGCGGCGACGACCTGCACGGGGTCGTCGACACCCTCGTACGGCTGGTCCTGGACCAGCGGCAGGCGGCCCGCGAGCGCAAGGACTGGCCCGCGGCCGACGCCATCCGCGACCAGCTCGGCCAGTCCGGGCTCGTCATCGAGGACAGCCCGTCCGGACCACGCTGGACCCTCGGCCCACGTCAGTAGGCCCCCCGTGTGCCGTCCGGCCTCCCGGGCGGCACACTTCATTTACGTACGCATGTCTGATACGCAAGTCTGAGCAGCAACGAAACAGGTAGGTCATGGCCGGGAACAGCCAGCGCAGGAACCGCCGCACGTCCAACAAGAAGGGCGCGCAGGTCGGCAGCGGTGGGCAGCGACGCCGTGGCCTTGAGGGCAAGGGCCCCACGCCCCCCGCCTCCGCCCGCAAGGGACACAAGAAGAACCGCGTCGCCAACGCCCAGGCCAAGCAGGCCGCGGCCCGCCGCCCCGCCCCGCGCCGCGGCGGCGTCAAGGGAACGTCCGAGATGGTCGTCGGCCGCAACCCGGTCTTCGAGGCCCTGCGCGACGGCGTCCCGGCCACCACCCTGTACGTCCAGCAGTACATCGACAACGACGAGCGGGTCCGCGAGGCCCTCCAGCTCGCCGGTGCCCGCGGCACCATCAACCTGATGGAGGCCCCGCGCGCCGAGCTGGACCGGATGACGAAGGGCCTGAACCACCAGGGCCTCGTCCTCCAGGTCCCGCCGTACGAGTACGCGCACCCCGAGGACCTCACCGCCGCCGCGTACGACGAGGGCGAGGACCCCCTGATCGTCGCCCTCGACGGAGTCACCGACCCGCGCAACCTCGGCGCGATCGTCCGCTCCGTCTCCGCCTTCGGCGGCCACGGCGTGGTCGTCCCCGAGCGGCGCGCCGCCGGGATGACGGCGGGCGCCTGGAAGTCCTCGGCCGGTACGGCGGCCCGGACGCCGGTCTCCCGGGTGACGAACCTGACCCGTGCCCTGGAGGGCTACCAGAAGGCCGGTCTCACGGTCGTCGGTCTGGCCGCCGACGGCGAGCACACCGTCGAGGACCTGGAGGAGCTCGCCGGGCCGGTCGTCATCGTCATCGGCAGCGAGGGCAAGGGCCTGGGCCGCCTCGTCGGCGAGACCTGCGACTACCGGGTCCGCATCTCGATGCCGGGCGGCGCGGAGTCGCTGAACGCCGGTGTCGCGGCCGGGATCGTGCTGTACGAGGTCGCGCGGCGCCGGGCCTGAGACCCGCCCGTACGGGGGGCGGACGAGCGGAGCCGCCCCCTGCCCGACCCCATTGACGGGTCTCGGACACATCGGGCCCGTCAAGGCAGTGTCCTAACCACACATCACTCGGTTAGATGAGTGTGGACACCAGAACGCCTCGGTTCGACGACCAACCCGCCCTGAGTATGGCCAAGGTGGACTGCGACCCTGCGCAGGTCATCGTCAACCACGCCAGCTTCCGGGTGCAGCTCGCCCCCGGCCAGCGACCGCGGCTGCGCGGTCTGGCCCCGGCGGGCGCGCCAAGGATTCCCGCCATGAGCGGAGCGGGAGCGGCCCGTGGCCGCCGCGCGCCCGTCGTGTGGAGCGGCAGGTCGGAGCCCGGCGACCCGGGGGCCACCGGACTCCTCCAGGCCGTGCGGAACACCGCGGCGGGCCGCCCCGCCGCCGGGTACGACGCGTACGAGCCCAGCCCGCCCGCGGACCGCGACGGCGGGCCGGGCACGGGCGGCACCCGGCTCATCGACCTTCTCGAAGAGACCCAGCCCAACCCCGTCGTCACCGCGCCCCACCAGCCGGGCCGCTACAGCGGTGGACCGCTGCTGCCGCCCATGCGCCGCGCGGTCGGCGCGTACGACACCGACGAGGGCCCGTTCCCGCCCGGCAGCTACGACGGTTTCGACGACGGCTTCGACAGCCGCTTTCCCGACGGGGAGGCGGACGCCGACGAGGCGGACGAGGCCCGCGACGCGCGGGAGAACGCCGACTCCGTCCGGAACGCGTACTACCCCGGCCGCCGGATGAACCTCGGCGTCGTGCTGCTGCCGCTGCGGGTCTTCCTCGGCTTCATCTCGATCTACGCGGGCATGGGCAAGCTCTGCGACCCCGTCTTCTTCGACGGCGGCGAGCGGGGCTCCATGGTCAAGTGGCTGACCGCGCTGCACCCCTGGGCGCAGGCCGAGCCGCTGCGCGACTTCGCGCTCTCCCACCCCGTCGGCGCCGGGCTCAGCGTCGCCTTCCTCCAGGTCGTCGTGGGCGTCCTCACCGTCCTCGGCCTGTGGCAGCGGGTCGCCGCGACGGTCGGCGCACTGCTGTCGGCCGCCCTGCTGGTCACGGTGAGCTGGCGCACCGTCGCCGCCTACGACGCGCCGGACATCATCTACCTGGCCGCGTGGAGCCCGCTGATCATCGCGGGGGCGCCGGTCTACTCGATCGACGGACGGCTCGCCGGGGAGGCCTGGCGCAGGCTCGGTCCGCGCTCGGCGATCTGGGACCTGCGCCGCCGGGTACTGCGCCGGGGCACGCTCTGCGCCGCCGTGGTCGTGGGCCTGACGCTGCTGGTGGGCGCGGTGCTCGGGGGCGCGGTCCGCTCCTCCGGGGTGGTCACGGTGCCCGGCCCGGACGGCGACCCGACGAACCAGCTCCCCGGCGTCCCGCTGCCGGAGGAGTCCCGCACCGGTGGCACCTCGCAGAGCCCGCAGCACCGCACCCCCGCCCCGTCCCGCAGCAGCGTGCCCGTGACGCCCACGGCGCCCCCTTCGCCCACCGCGGGCACCGCGCAGGGGACGGGCCAGGCGGCCGGTGCCGGGCAGCCCAGCGCGACCCAGGGCACCGGGCAGCAGGCCCCGCGGCAGACGACCCCGCAGCAGCCCCCGTCCGCCAGCAGCTCGGGCCCGACGACCTCCGGCTCCACCGGCGCGGGCGGTGGCTCCACGGGCGGCTCGGACGACGGTGACGGCACGGGCGGCTCCACGTCCGGCGCCGGGGAGAACCCCATCGGCGGTCTGCTCGGCTGAGCGAGGAGACAGCCACGGGCCAGGACAGAGGGGCGGGGGGCGCGGGGGGGCAAGGGGGCGCCCCCCCCGGACGGTGGGGGCCCCCGGAGGCGGGGTGCGGGCGGGGTGCGGGAATGGGGGCCCGT
>NZ_JBHVVM010000018.1:8568-138793 GCF_042883525.1 Streptomyces sp. NPDC058195 | reverse complement strand
CCGCGGTGCCCACCCCCTGCGGCGGTGGCGGCGGCTCGGGGCCCACACCCCCCCGGCGTACGCCGGCGGGGCGGCCCGGTTCCCCCCCCCGCCCCCCGCCCCTCTGTCCTGTTCTCCCCCGCTTCTTCCTGCTGCCCTGCTTCGTCCTACTGTCCGTCCAGTTCCTTGGCGGCCTCGGTGAGGTCCTTCGCCGTGTCGATGGCCCGCCAGTACGCGCCGTGCGGCAGCGGGTAGCCGGCCAGCCGACGCTCCCGGGCCAGCCGGGGGAAGGTGGTCCGCTCGTGGTCGCCCCGGTCCGGCAGCAGCCGCGTGAAGGCGGGGGAGAAGACGTACACCCCGGCGTTGATCAGATACGGGGACGGCGGCGACTCGATGAAGTCGGTGATGTGCCCGAACGCGTCGGTCTCGACGGCACCCCACGGGATGCGGGGACGGGCCAGGGCCAGGGTGGCGGTGGCGTCGCGTTCGGCGTGGAACGCGGCCATCTCGCGCAGGGAGAAGCGCGTCCAGATGTCGCCGTTGGTGGCGTACCAGGGCTGCTCGGGATCGGGGAGCCGGGCGGCGGCGTACTTCAGACCGCCGCCGCGGCCCAGCGGCTCGGACTCCACCACGGTCGTCACGCTCAGCGGCAGCACCGCTGAGTCCAGCCACTCCTGCAGCACATCGGCCAGATGCCCGCACGACACCACGACATCGGTCACGCCCTCGGCGGCCAGCCAGGAAAGCTGGTGGCCGATGATCGGTGTCCCGGTGCCCGGGATCTCGACCATCGGCTTGGGGCGGTCATCGGTGTACGGGCGCAGTCGTGATCCCTGGCCACCTGCCAGAATCACGGCCTGTGTCGGATACGTATGCATGCCAGGCACCCTATGCGGTGCCCGGCACGCGGTGTCCGTCGCGGGGGAGTCAGCTGAACCGGGCGACGCCCGAGGCGAAGGAGGTGTCGCAGACCGGGCGTGAGAAGCGGTGGGCGTGCGTGGGGCCGTACTTCTCGACGGCCGCGCGGCCCAGCGCCCTGGCGATCGACATGCAGTGCCGGGCGAGGGAGGGGCGGCCCTCGACGGAGCGCTGGAGATCGGTCAGCGCGACGCCCGGGTCCTTCTCACGGAGCTCGACGAGCAGCCGGTCACGCAGGGCGTCCTGCGGGGCGCGCGTCCTGGCATGCGCCGCGATGTCGTGGGTCGCCGCGGCCAGAACCTGGGGCTCGGAGTTGTGCGTTGCCCACGGCACGCTGGTCACAGCGAGAGTCCCGGAGAGGACCATCACGACGGGCAGGACGAAGGCGAGGGATCGGCCGATGCGGCGCGCAGTGTGGGTCACGCAGCGAGCGTAGCGGGCGGTAATGCCATGGCGACATTCCGTCACTCTTGCGAGGGATGGTTCGAGGGTGCTTTTCGAATTACGCATTGACGAACGGCCCCGAAATGCCCGGTGTGCCGGACGTTTCGGGGCCGTTGAGGCGCGGTGCGTGCGGGCCCGCGGTGCGTGTGTGCGGTGCGTGCGTGCCCGCGGTGCTGCGGCGTCAGCCGTCAGTCATCAGCCGGAGAGGCGGGCACCCGTGGAGGTCGAGAAGACGTGCAGCTCGTCCGGGCGCGGCACGACGTGGAGCTTGGTGCCCTTCTCCGGGACGGCGCGGCCGCCGACGCGGACGACCAGGTCCTTGTCCTCGCCGCCGACCCGCGCGGAGCCGTAGACGAAGCCGTCGGCGCCGAGCTCCTCGACGACGTTGACCGAGACGGCCAGACCGGCCGGGGCGTCCGAGCTGTCCTTGGACAGGGCCTTCGCGGCGGCGCCGCCGTGCTCGACGATGTCGAAGTGCTCGGGGCGGATGCCGACCGTGACGGTCGTGTCACCCTTCTCCGCGGCGGCGGAGAGCGCCTCGCGGGAGACGGGGACGACGCTGTTGCCGAACTTCACGCCGCCGTCGGTGATCGGGACCTCGATCAGGTTCATGGCCGGGGAGCCGATGAATCCGGCCACGAAGAGGTTCGCGGGCTTGTCGTACATGTTGCGCGGGGAGTCGACCTGCTGGAGCAGACCGTCCTTGAGGACCGCGACCCGGTCGCCCATGGTGAGGGCCTCGACCTGGTCGTGGGTGACGTACACGGTCGTGATGCCCAGGCGGCGCTGGAGCGAGGCGATCTGCGTACGGGTGGAGACGCGGAGCTTGGCGTCGAGGTTCGACAGCGGCTCGTCCATGAGGAAGACCTGCGGCTCACGCACGATGGCGCGGCCCATCGCCACACGCTGGCGCTGACCACCGGAGAGCGCCTTCGGCTTGCGGTCCAGGTACTCGGTGAGGTCGAGCATCTTGGCGGCCTCTTCGACCTTCGCCCGGATCTCGGTCTTGTTGACCCCGGCGATCTTGAGCGCGAAGCCCATGTTGTCCGCGACGGTCATGTGCGGGTACAGCGCGTAGTTCTGGAACACCATGGCGATGTCCCGGTCCTTCGGCGGCAGGTGCGTGACGTCGCGGTCACCGATGCGGATCGCGCCGCCGTTGACGTCCTCAAGACCCGCGAGCATGCGCAGGGAGGTCGACTTGCCACAACCGGAAGGACCGACGAGGACGAGGAACTCACCGTCCGCGATGTCGATCTCGAGCTGGTCCACGGCCGGCTTCGTGGAGCCGGGGTAGATACGGGACGCCTTGTCGAACGTAACGCTGGCCATGCTGAATCTTCTCCTCCACCGGCAGGAACGTGCCGGACGATCCGAGTGACGGGAGTGGTCTGGTCCACTTGAGTGAACCTTCAGCGACGCTACCTGGCCATATGGAATCTGTCAGTAGTTCGAGGTCCGCGAAATTTCGGGACCGCAAGGGGTGCGGCGTTGGTTACACTGCTCCGGCACGCCTCCTTAGCTCAGCTGGCCAGAGCAACGCACTTGTAATGCGTAGGTCGTCGGTTCGAATCCGACAGGGGGCTCCGCGAAGACCCAGGCCGGGATCTTTCTGGCCTGGGCCTTTTTGTGTCCGGCGCCGTGCGGGCCGCTGCGTCGTCCGGAGCGTTCCGTGCCGGGGTTCAGCCGTGCGTGGGGACGCCCAGGATGGCGTGCATGCCGCGCAGGGCCCACTCTTCCGTCCGGGTGTCGCCGTGCAGGAGCCTCGCCGGTGTGATGCCCGCGGCCAGGGACTCCAGCCCGTAGACGACCTGGGGGGCGTCCGTGCCGGGCGGGAGGTCTCCGGCGGTGACGGCGGTCTCGATGTCGTGGCGAAGGGTGTCGCGCCAGCGGGTGCGGCCCTCGGCGATCCGGTCGTGCACGGCGCCGGTGCGTCCGTCGTAGTCGTAGGTGACCTGAGTGAGCAGGCAGCCCCCGGGGTAGCCGGGGTCGGCGGCGTAGCGCACCCAGGAGGCGCAGACGGCCAGCAGCCGCGGCAGGCCCGCGTCGAGGTGGCGCACCGGCTGCCAGACGCGGGTGCGGACGTCCTCCAGCACCAGGTCCACCGTCTCCAGCTGCAGCTTCTCCTTGCTGCGGAACTGGCCGATCACGCCCGCCTTGCTCATCCCCAGCCGGTCCGCGAGGCGGCCGATGGTGACGCTGTCCAGCCCTTCCGCGGAAGCGAGTTCGGCGGCGGCGCGCAGTACTGAGCGCCGGGTTTCGAGTGCGGCCTGAGCCGATGCGCGTCCTGCCATGGGCGAAAGTTTAGCAAACGACCGTATGCCATTGACGTACGAACGATCGTATTCTTAAATCCTCGTCATGACGCCTTCCTCCTCCGCCCGGCGGGCCTCCCTCGCCCTGTTACTCGCCTGCGCGGGCACCTTCCTGAGCTTTCTCGACGCCACCGTGACCAACCTGGCGGTGCCGCCGATCGCCGACGGCTTCGACGTCTCGCTGACCACCGTCTCGTGGGTCGCCACCGCCTATGTGATCCCCTTCGCCGCCCTGCTCGCCCCGGCCGGGCCGCTGGCCGACGCGGTCGGCCGTGCCCGGCTGTTCCTGATCGGCGTATCCGTCTTCACGGCGTCGTCGTTGCTGATCGCCGCATCCCCGGGGCTGCCGGTGCTGCTCGGTGCCCGCGCCCTCCAGGGCCTGGGGGCGGCTCTGCTGGTGCCCGCCTCGCTGGGGCTGGTGCTCGCGGAGATCCCCGCCGGGCGCAGACGCGCCGCGATCGGCGTGTGGAGCGCGGCGGGCGCCCTGGCAGCCGCCGCGGGTCCGGCCCTCGGCGGAGTCCTGGTCGAAGTGCTCGACTGGCGGGCGCTGTTCTGCCTCAACCTGCCGGTGGGCTGCTGGGTGCTGATCGTCGGAAGGAAGCTCCTGGCCGGTGAGTCCCGCACGGGCCGGGCGCCCGATCTCGCGGGCGGCCTGCTGCTCGCCCTCTGTGTCGGTTCAGCGGTGTACGGCATGACGCAGGGCCCCGGCCGCGGCTGGTCCTCGGTGCACGTGCTGGCCGCCTCCGGCATCACCGTGCTCTGCGGGGTGCTGACCGTGGTGCGGGCACTTCGGCACCGGCGGCCGGCGCTGCGGCTCGACCTCCTGCGCAGCCGCTCCTTCGCCGTCGCGAGCGGCGTCTCCGTCGCGTACGGCGCCGCGCTGTTCGCCTCGATGCTGCTCGGCGTGCTCTTCGTGACCGACGCCTGGAACTACTCCGCCCTGAAGGCCGGTCTCGCGATGAGCCCGGCGGCGCTCGCCACCGCCGTGGTCGGTCTCGGCATCGGACGGCTCCCCGTCTCCCTCGCCCCCCGCACGATGGTGGCGGGCGGCTCGGCCCTCGTCGCCGCCTCAACGGCCGTCCTGGCCCTGCTGATCGACACCGAGCCGCGCTTCTGGACGCTCTGGCTCCCGGCCGGAGCCGTGACGGGGGTCGGCGTCGGCCTGGCCACCGTCGGCATCTCCAGCGCCGCCACCCTCTCCACCGCACCCCAGCACTTCGCCGCCGCGACAGGCATGGTCATGGCGGCCCGCCAGGTCGGCGGCGGTCTCGGGATCGCCGCCACGGCCGTGATCGTCGCGGAGGTCCCGGGCGCCGGCGCGGAACCGTATGCCGCCGTGTACGGGGCCGCCGCCGTCGTCAACCTGGCTGCCGCCTTCGGCGGTCTCGCCCTGCGCGTCACAGCCTCGGCCCCGCACCCGCCGCGAACCGCGCCCCCGGCCGGCCGGGCCCCGGCCGCTGCCCGCATCCTCGAAGGAGACCAGTGATGACCTTCCAGCCGGACATGACCCGCCTTCAGGGCCTGGCCCCTGGGGCTGCCGCGTCCGTCGGTTCCGCCGGGTCCGCTGGGTCCGTCGTGCCAGTCGGGTCCGCCGACCTTGCCGCGGAGCTGTCCGATCCGTACTGCGTGACTCCGGAGACGGGCGCCGAACTGCTCCGCGATCTTCCGTGGAACCGGCTGGCCGTGCTGGGCGACAGTGTCACCGCCGGTGTGGGGGATCCCCTTCCGGGCTACCGCGACCGGTCCTTCGCCGACCGCTTCACCGACGCCCTCGCCGCCACCCGCCCCGGCTTCGCCGCGGTCAACCTGGCCCGGCCCTTCCTGCTGATCGACGAGATCCGGGCCCAACAGCTTGATGCGGCCCTGGAGTTCGAGCCGGACGTGGTGATGGTGAGCGCGGGCGGCAACAACGCCTTCCGTGGCTTTGACCCGGAGACGTTGCGGGCCGAACTGGCCTCGTTACTCGCACCCCTTGCCGGACAAGGCGCCCTCGTCCTGACCATCGGCCTGTTCGACGTCGGACGGTCGGGCCTCGTCCGGCCGGAGCGCGCTGACGGCATGGCCCGCCGTTTCGACGAGCTCGACCGCATCACGGCGGGCCTGACCCGCGCGCTCGGCGGCGTCCACATCGACACGCACCACCACCCGCTCACCGCCGACCCGGCCATCTACTCCGCCGACCGCGTCCATGCCAACGCCCGCGGTCATGCGGTTACCTTCGCCGCCCTCGCCACGACCCTGGCTCAGCAGGTCCGGAAGCGCTCGGGCGGCTGACCGCGGCTTCTCCGCGTCCGGCCCTGGCGGACCCGTCAACGTTCACAAGGCCATTCGCTCGTTCGGGTTCAGCTGCTCGGTCATGGGTTTTGGTCCCGTCGGCCCTGACCAGGATCCGCCCGGCGACACCCCCTCGGGCGTCGTGAACTCAATCGAAATTGGGGCCGTTCGTATGACCACAGCAGATGGGGAGCCGATCGCGTCGGTCACCGACGCGACACTCGCCGACATCGCCGCCAACGGCATCTGGCGCGGCGCGAGCCTCGACATCAACCCGGCGGTGCTCACCGTCGCCAGGGCCCTGCTCGCGGCCCTCCAGGGCACCGCCCCGGCCGGGGCGCTCCCCGAGGAACTGCGGGAGCTGGTCGAGCGCGTCCTGCGAGAGGCCGGGGTCACCTTCCCGCGCATTTCCGTGACGGAGGAGATCGGCCTCTCCGCGCTCGCGATCAAGCAGAAGACCTCGGAGCAGCGCCCGGTGGTGATCGTGCCCGCCGGATGGAACCCGTACGGCTGGATGCCGTTCATGGTCGGCTACCTCTCCCTGGCGGCGCGCGGCTACCACGTACTGGCGTACACGCCCCGCGGGTTCGGCGCGCCGGGCGGGCCGTTCACGTCCGACGGGTTCATCGGCGTCGCCGGACCGGACGACTGGTCGGACGGTTCGGCGGTGATCGACCACGCGGAGGGGCTGTTCGCGCCGAGCAAGGTCGGGTTCATGGGCCTGTCCTACGGCTCCGGGATCAGCCAGCTGGTCGCCGCACACGACAAGAAGAAGCGCGTCGCCGCCGTGGCCGCCCTGAGCACGTGGGGCAACCTGGCCACCAGCCTCTACGACAACGGCACCCGGCACGAGAAGGCCGTGGAACTGCTGATCAACTTCACCGGCGCCGAGGAGGGCAAGGAGAAGGAGAAGTTCGACGAGGCGACGTGGCGCATTCTCCAGAACTTCCGGGACGGGCAGGACATGGAGGAGGTGGTGGAGTGGGGCACCGAGCGTTCTCCGGAGACCTACGTGGGCCTCACCAACGCCCGTTCCGTCCCGACCTTCTACTCGAACACCTGGCACGAGAGCCTGTTCCCCCCGGGTGAGGCGATCGCGACCTTCGAGAAGCTCACCGTTCCCAAGCACCTGAACCTGTGGATCGGCGACCACGGCGCCCCGGAAGGCGTCGGTATCACCGGCATGCCGAGCGGCACCCCGTTCTGGGGCTACCTGACGCCGATGACGGAGACCTACGCCTGGCTCGACCACCACCTGCTCGGGGAGAACAACGGGGTGCCCGACTGGCCGGTGGTCAACAGCCAGGTGATGTTCACCTACACGACCAAGCCGACCGGCCTCGGCGGCGACCGGATCGTGGAGGCGGCGCGGCGCGAACCGCTCCGCTCCTGGTCCGAGGCCACCACCGACACCGAGTCCTGGCACCTGGGCGGCAGTGGGGAGGGCGGCGACGGTGACGGCACCCTGTCGGACAAGCCGTCCGCGGGCTGGAGCCGCGACTTCACCGCCGGGCACGAGACCGCCGCCACCGCCATGGACGAGATCATGGAGACCGGGCAGAAGGAGTGGTTCGGCAATCCCAAGCGCTACCGGTTGGCCGACTTCGAGCGGAACCGGCTGCTGGTCTGGTCCACCGAGGCGCTGTCGGGCGGCCGCCGCATCCGTGGCGCCGCCACCGTCCGTCTCTCGGTCCGGTCCGACGAGGCGGACGCCGCGACCCTCGTCGCCTACCTCTTCGACGTGGCCCCGGACGGCAGCACCCGGCTGATCACCCACGAGCCCTTCACCGCCACGGACCTGCGCCCCGGCACGGACCGGACCGTCAACTGGACGCTCCAGCCCGCCGCCTACGACCTGCCGGACGGAAGCCGTCTCGCCCTGGTCGTCAACAGCCGGGACCGGCTCTACTCCTTCACCGGCAAGGAGGACAGCACCACCACCGTCACCTCCGCGGCCGGGGAGGAAGCCGTACTGGAACTCCCGCTCGGCTGAGCCGGGCCTCCCGCGCGACCTGAGCGAAGTCCTCCACGAGACCCCGGCCCGGATGCCATCCGGGCCGGGGTTCTCTGGGTCCGGGGACGTGACGGAGGCGTAGTGGCCGCGCGCCGTGCCGTGCGGACCGCCGCGTGCGGACCCGCGGGATCCACGCGTGCGGGCCTGCGGGGTCCACGCGTGCGGGCCTGCGGGGTCCATTCGTCCGCGTGGGATCGCTCCACGCTTGAATTCGAAACAGTACATTTACCCGAATTTCATGCACGGAGATTTCGTCAACTGCTGGGCGGCAACGCTCGAATGGCGGCTTTTTCGCGGTAATTAACAGTGTTATGGAGAATTGCTATTTCATGGGGAAACGGGGTGGGCGCGCCTGTGTCGATGGGAACTCGAAAAGCGTTAGAAAAGGCGCAGGCAACGTAATGCCCGCTTGCTCGCGGTGAATTCTGCCCTGCTGGAGCCAGGCGGGTCATCTCATGAACCGAGAGGTAGTCGATGACTGTCGAGACGAGCCCGTCGGAAACCGCGAGGGCACAGGACCAGGCGCAGGAGCAGCTCAGTCTCGGCACTGCCGCTGCGCGGAACCTCGCCACCACCACCAAGTCCGAACCCCAGATGCAGGGCATCAGCTCGCGCTGGCTGCTGCGGAAGCTGCCGTGGGTCAATGTGCCGGGCGGCGCCTACCGGGTCAACCGGCGACTGACGTTCACGGTCGGGGACGGGAAGGTCTCGTTCGAGAAGAACGGGTCCAAGGTTCGCGTCATTCCGCAGGAGCTGGCCGAACTTCCGCTGCTCCAGGGATTCGAAGACGGCCCGGCTCTGGGGGCGCTGGCCGACAAGTTCGTGCAGAAGGAATTCGACCTCGGCCAGGCCATCGTGGAGGAGGGGCGCAAGGCCGATCACGTATATCTGATCGTGCACGGCAGGGTGAACAAGGTCAGGCCCGCGAAGTACGACGGCGAGGACATCGTGGGCCGGCTGTCGGACGGCGACAGCTTCGGCGGCAATGTGCTGGCGGGAGCCGACGGCAAGTGGGACTTCACGGCGCGAGCGGTGACCGGGACCACCGTCCTGGCGTTGCCCCACAGTGCGTACAAGGCGGTCCTCGGTGAACACGAGGCGCTGCGGTCACACGTCCAGAAGCGCAGCGCCGACGCGCAGCGGCCGACGAACAAGTCCGGCGAGTCCGCCATCGAGCTCCTGTCCGGCCACGACGGCGAGCCGATGCTGCCGACCACGTTCGCCGACTACGAACTCCACCCGCGTGAGTACGAGTTGAGCGTGGCCCAGACGGTGCTGAAGGTGCACAGCCGGGTCGCCGACCTCTACAACCAGCCGATGAACCAGACGCAGCAGCAGTTGCGGCTCACCATCGAGGCGCTGCGCGAGCGGCAGGAGAAGGAGCTGGTCAACAACCCCGAGTTCGGGCTGCTCCACAACACCGACTTCGACCAGCGCATCCCGACCCACTCCGGCCCGCCCACCCCGGACGACCTCGACGACCTGCTGAGCATGCGCCGTGGCACCCGCTACATGTTCGCCCACCCGCGTGCCATCGCGGCGTTCGGCAAGGAGTGCAACAAGCGGGGCATCTCGCTCGGCAGTGCCGACGTCGACGGTCACCCGATCCCCGCGTGGCGGGGCGTACCGATCCTGCCGTGCGGCAAGATCCCGATCTCGGACCGCCAGACCTCTTCGATCATCGCCATGCGTACGGGCGAGGACAACGAGGGCGTCATCGGCCTCTACCAGACCGGGCTGCCCGACGAGGTCGAGCCGGGGCTCAACGTCCGGTTCATGGGGATCGACGAGAAGGCGATCATCTCGTACCTCGTCAGCACCTACTACTCGGCCGCGGTCCTGGTCCCGGACGCGATCGGCATCCTCGAAGGCGTCGAGGTACGGCCGCGTGGCTGAGGACGGGGCCGGGCGGACGAAGAAGGGCTGAAGCGATGTCGTTGCTGTCCGGCGTGTTCGCCGCGCCCACGGCTCACGGGGTGGTGGACCCGGCGAGCGCCTTGCGATCCGACCCGGCGGCGGCCGGGGGGCAGGACCTGCCGAGCCTGCCGGGTCCGACGGGCCTGTCTGGCACGCCGGACCCGCCGGACCGGGCGGGCCTGTCGGACCCGACGGGCCTGCGGGACCTGCCGGATCGACCGGGCTTGCCAGGCCTGCCGGGCTTGCCGGGCCCGGTGGATCGGATGAATCTGACGGACCGGACGGATCGGATCGATCAGACGGATCTGACGGACCGGACGGATCTGGTGGGCCTGTCGGACCCGGCGGCAGCGCGCCTCGCGTCCTCGGCGCGGTGGGCGACGGCGTGGCTTCCCACCGGCCCGACCGGCCTCGGTACATCGGCGGCCAGGCAACTCCTCCCGCCACCGCCGGAGTCCGACCGGCCCGGTCCGGGCCCCGCGACCCCGCCACGCGCCGGTGACCCGGTTCCGGGCCTTTACTGCCCGCCCGCCGTGCCGGCCGATCCGGCCAAGATCGCCGAGGTGGACCGCCGACTCGAAGCCTGGGCCCGGGAACTCAGCCTGTTCCCTCCCGAATGGGCCGGGGACTTCGCCGGATTCCAGGTCGGCCGCGCGGTCGTCCTCCAGCATCCGGGCGCGGCCGACCTGGAACGCCTCGTCGTCGCGGGCAAGCTGCTCGTCGCGGAGAACGTCGTCGACGACTGCTACTGCGAGGACTACGGCGGATCCCCCGTCGGCCTGGGCAACCGCCTCGTCATCGCGCAGAGTGCCCTGGACCCCCTGCACACCGCGGACGGCTACCAGCAGCAGTGGTGCGAGGGGCTGGGCGCGGACGCTCCCTTGCGTTCCTACGCCGACGCGATGCGCGCCTTCCGGGGCATCGCCACCCCCAGCCAGGTCACCCGGTTCGTCCACGATGCCGCGCGTCTGCACCTGGGGTACCTCGCCGAGGGCGCCTGGGCGCAGACCCGCACCACACCACCGGTGTGGCAGTACCTGGTGATGCGGCAGTTCAACAACTTCCGTCCCTGCCTGTCCCTCGTGGACGCCGTGGACGGCTATGAACTGCCCGAGCCGCTCTACTCCCGGCCCGAGGTCCAGCGCGTCACCGCACTGGCCTGCAACGCCACCACGCTCGTCAACGACCTGTACTCCTTCACCAAGGAGATGGCCATCGACGAGCACCATCTGAACCTCCCGGTGGTCATCGCCGCCGAGGAGGGCCGGGGCCTCAAGGACGCGTACCTGAAGGCCATCGACATCCACAACGAGATCATGCACGCCTTCGAGGACGAGTCCCTCGTCCTGGCCGCCGAGAACCCGCTCCTGGGCCGCTACACCACCGGCCTCGCCGCATGGGTCGCCGGCAACCACGAATGGCACCACACGAACACGTACCGCTACTCCCTGCCCCACTACTGGTGAGAGAAGACAGCCGCATGACCACCCCCACAGCGCTCCGCACCAGCACGACAGCAGCCCCGGCCGTCAGCCACTACCAGGCCTCGGTCGCCGATTACTGGAACCGCGAGAAGAACCCCGTCAATCTCCGGCTGGGAGACGTCGACGGTTTCTACCACCACCACTACGGCATCGGCGACGTCGACTGGTCGGTCCTGCAGGGCCCGCAGGACACCCGCGACGAGCGGGTCGTCGCCGAACTGCACCGCCTGGAGAGCGCCCAGGCCGACGTGCTCGCCGACCACCTCGGAGTCGTCGGCTCCGAGGACCGGCTCCTGGACTCGGGCTGCGGCCGGGGCGGCGGCAGCCTGGTCGCCAACAAGCGGTTCGACTGCCACGTCGACGGGATCTCCATCTCCGAGACCCAGGTGGCCTTCGCCACCGCGCAGGCCAAGAAGCGCGGCGTGGACGACAAGGTGCGGTTCCACCTCAAGAACATGCTCGACACCGGCTTCGACACCGGTTCGTTCCGCGCCGTCTGGAACAACGAGTCGACCATGTACGTCGATCTGTCGGTGCTCTTCGCCGAGTACGCCCGCCTGCTCGTACGCGGCGGCCGGTACGTCACCATCACCGGCTGCTACAACGACACCTACGGGCTGCCGTCCCGCGAGGTCTCGACGATCAACGCCCATTACATCTGCGACATCCATCCCCGCTCCGCCTACTTCAGGGAGATGGCGAACAACCGGCTCGTGCCGATCAGCGTGGTGGACCTCACCGCGGCCACCGTCCCGTACTGGGAGCTGCGCGCCAAGTCCTCCCTGGCCACCGGCATCGAGGACGCCTTCCTGACCGCGTACAAGAACGGCAGCTTCCAGTACCTCCTGATCGCCGCCGACCGGATCTGACCGAACGACCGGATCTGACCGGACGGCCGGACATCCTGGCCCTTGTGATCTGGTCTGACCAGACGACCAGACGACCAGACGACCAGACGACCGGACGCGGGACGCACCCCTGGACCCCCGGGCACGCGTCCCGCAGCGGGGCTGAGGGCGGGAGGGAGAGTGTGAGCCGGATCACCGTTGAGGTTGACCTCGGGTCAGGGAGGACGCTTCTCGTGTCGGAGGGCCGCGGGAACGCGGCGGATACGAGGGAGTGGTCAGCATGTCCCACAACGCTTTCGGTCAGGGGCGTTCGGAGTTGCAGAAGGCCCTGGACGAGATCGTCGAGTCCGGGATCACGGGGATCACGCTGCGGGTGCGTGACGGGCGGGGCGAGTGGGTCGGCAGCGCGGGGGCGGGCAGGCTGGGGGAGGACGCGAAGCCGCCGGTCGACGGGTACGTACGGATCGGCAGCAACACCAAGACGTTCACCGCGGCCCTGGTGCTGGGACTCGTCGCCGAGGGACGGATCGGGCTGGACGCCCCGGTGGCCGACCACCTGCCCGAGTTCGAGGGGGACCGGCGGGTCACGGTGCGGATGCTGTTGCAGCACACCAGCGGGATCTTCAACTTCACCGGGGAGTACTACGAGGACGGGACGATGGTCCCCGGCATCCCCGCCACCACGGCGGGCAAGGAGTGGGTGGACAACCGCTTCCGGACCTACCCGCCGCAGGAGCTGGTGCGCCTCGCGCTGTCCAGGCCGTCGCGGTTCGAACCGGGCGAGGGGTGGAGCTACTCCAACACCAACTACGTGCTGGCCAGGCTGCTGATCGAGCGGGTCACCGGCCGCTCCGTCGCCGAGGAGATGCGGCGGCTGATCACGCAACCGCTCGGCCTCCTGGGCACCACGGCCCCCAGCACCGAAACCGGGATCGCCGAACCGCACGCCCACGCCTACTACCGCTACGAGGACGGCGGCGAGGAGAAGACGGTCGACGTCACCCGCCTGAACCCCTCCTGGATCTCCAGCGGTGGCGACATGATCTCGACCTCCCGCGACCTGCAGACGTTCCTCTCCGCGCTGGTGACCGGGAAGCTCCTGCCGGCCGAGCTGCTGGCCGAGATGTGCACGCCGCGCCCGACGCCCGCACCGGGCATGGGCTACGGCCTCGGGGTCTTCGTGCAGGACCTCGGCGACGGCTCCACCGTCATCACCCACAACGGCGGCGCCGCCGGTCACGCCGCGCTGATGTACAGCACGCCCGACGGCTCCACGGTCCTGACCGCCACGCTGAACTACGTGGACGACGCCGCGCTCTCCCGGGCCCTGGCGTTCCAGCGGGCGACGCAGCGGCTCGTGGACGAGGTGTTCCGCGGCGGACGGGCCGGGTCGGCGGTGCGGCCGGGGGAGTGAGCGCCGGTACTCCGTACGTGTGGCCGGGCCCCCGCGAGGGGCAGACTGGGCGGATGGACAACGGGGTCACGATCGGGCAGGCGGCGGCCTTCGTCGGCGTCACGGTGAAGACGGTGCGGCACTACCACAAGCTCGGCCTGGTCGAGGAGCCCGCACGGGACGGCTCCGGCTACCGGCGGTACGGGTCGGGCGAGCTGCTCCGGCTGGTGCAGGCCCGCACGCTGGCCGCCGCCGGGGTGCCGCTCGCCGAGATCGGGCCCCTGCTCGACGCCGACGCCACGCGCTTCGCCGCCGCGCTCACCGATGTGGAACAGCAACTTACCGACAGGATCGAGGAGTTGAGGTCACGGCGGAACACGTTGCGGCAGCTCGCCGACGGCAACCGGGCGCTGCTGCCCGAGCGGGCCGTGGCACTGCTGGAGCGGCTGCCCGGCCTCGGCTTCACCGGGGACGAGGTGGCGGCCGCCCGGGAGGGGCTGGTGCTCGCCAGGGCGCTGGTGCCCGAGGGCTTCGACGAGCACCTGGGTCATGTCGAACGGGCGCTGGGTGACGCCCGGTTCGTCGCCCTGAGCAAGCGGGCCGCCGAGTCCGCCGTCTGGGAGCCCGACGACCCCCGTATCGACGAGGTCGCCGCGGCGCTGGTCGGCCACTACCTCGCCCACCCCGAACAGCTCAAGATCGTGACCGGGCTCCAGGCCCGTACCGAGGCCGCGACCCGGTACGAGATGGTTGCCCGGCACGGCGAGGTGGAGGCGCCGGGGTCGGCCCGGCTGGCCGCGCTCGTCGAAGCCGGACTCCGCGCCGCGGGCGTCCGCGTTCCCGGACCGCGTTCCTCCCGCTGAGGCCGCGGACCCGCCCATCTCCCCGCCCATCTCCCCGCGCACGAGCGCGCGTTGTCTGCCCCGGAGCGCGGTGTTACTGTCGCACTGAGCCCCGTATGGGCCTACGCATGGAGGTAGCGGCTACTCAGCCATTACAGAGATCGGCACGTCCCGTCTCTCGCAGCTCGTCAATCCCCGGCCCGGGATTGCTGCGTCCATTTTTCACTGCGTAGGTGCGCGGGGTGTTTCTGTGTCGATTTCCGGTTCTGTAGCCCTCCTCCCTGTCATCGAACGACTGGGAAAGGCAGTGCATGAGCAACGGGCACAGGGAGAAGCAGGAATCCGCACCGGAAGGCTGGTCCGGTTTCGACGTCCATGACTTCCAGCGCCGGATCATCGCCGAGTTCCGGGCGAACCACGGCAGGATGAGCGGGATGTTCGAGGGCTGGAAACTGGCTGTGCTGACGACGGTCGGCGCCCGGACCGGTCAGCGGCGGGAGAGCGTCCTGGGGTATCTCGAATTCGACGGGAAGGGCGTCGTCATCGCCTCGGCGAACGGGGCCGACCGCCACCCCGGCTGGTACCACAACATCCGCAGGAATCCGATCGTGACGGTGGAGACGGGCACCGATACGTACCGGGCGATCGCCGCCGTCCCGCCCGGCGAGGAGCGGGACAGGCTCTTCGGCCGGGTGATCGCCGAGGCGCCCGGCTACGCCGACCACCAGGCGAGAACGGTCCGGGAGATCCCGGTCGTCGTCCTGCACCGGATCGGTCCCCGGCCCGGTGAGGAGCGGGTCAAGGGCATGGGCGACTGGATCGTCGAGGTGCACGACTGGCTGCGCGGCGAACTGGAGGCGCTCCGCGCGCAGGTGGACCGGGTGGTCGAGGGCGGGGCGGACACGATCCAGCGGCCGGAACCGGACCTCGCCCAGCAGATGCGGGCCCACTGCATGAGTTTCTGCGGAGCGCTCAGCAGGCATCACGGCGGCGAGGACGCGGCCATGTTCCCCATGCTGGCCCGGCAATTCCCGGCATTGGCCCCGGCACTGGCGCAGCTCAGCGAGGAGCACGAGGCGGTGGCCCGGCTTGAGCGCGATATTCAGCGGCTCGTCGACGCGTTCATCCCCGGGGAGACCGATCCCGTGCGGCTCCGTGCCGATCTGGAATCGCTGGCGCAGCGGCTCGAATCCCATTTCCGGTACGAGGAGGAGACGATCGTCACGGCTTTGAACGCCACGGCTCCGGCGCCGAACTACGGCTGAGCGAAAGGGGGGAGGAATTCCAGGGCCGTCTCCGCACCGGTTGCCTTTCCGGTGCGGAGACGGCTTTGGGGGCGGTCTGGATCAGCGGATGGGGCGGCGGGCCAGTTCGTCGCCGAGCGGGGTCAGGGAGTGCAGCATCATGCAGCCCCGGCGGGTGCTGCTGACGAGGCCCGCCCGGCGCAGGACGGTGGCGTGCTTGCTGGCGGTGCCGATGGACACGCCGGTACGGGCGGCCAGTTCGCCGGTCGAGCACGGCGGGTGCAGGGCCCGCAGGACCATGGCGCGGGTCCGGCCCAGCAGGTCGGTCAGGCCCTCGGGGGCGGCGTCCGGCGCCGGGTGGCGGGCGACGGGGTAGACCAGCACCGGGGGCAGGCCCGGGTTGATGAGGGTCACCGGGGACTTGGTGCAGAAGAACGACGGGACCAGGGTGATCCCCCGTCCGCGCAGGTGAAGGTCGCGGTCGCGCGGGTAGTCGGCGGTGAGCGTCGGGGACGTCCAGCGGATCGACGGCGGCAGCGTGTGCAGAAGCCGCTCGACGCCGCCCTCCAGCAGGTCCCGGCTGTGCTGGGCGCGTTCGAGGTGGAAGGTTTCGGCGATCAGCGGGAGCTGGGGTGCCAGCAGCTCGTGGAAGTACGTGGCGAGCGCTTCCCGGAGCTCCTGGCGGGCGGTGCGGTCGCCGTCGGCGAGCAGCCGGGCCCAGGCCGGCGGGGTGCGGTGGCCGCGGAAGTGGAGGGCGAGTTCGGTGCGGAGCCGGGTGGCCGGGGTGGCGTGGATGAGGTCGAGCGAGGTGGCGAAGCTGTCCGCACCCGAGGGGGTGAGGAAGTCGGGGAAGTCCCCGCTGTGCGGGACGAGGGCGCTCACGTAGCGGACGAGGGCGCGCAGGTCCCGCCCGGCACACCGGGTCCGGACGTGCCGCAGCCAGGGGCGGTACGCGGACGGCGGGCGTGGCGACTGCAGGATGTGCAGGCTGTTGGTCAATTCCCACATGTCGTCCGGACGGGCGGCCACCGTGGTCCGTGCCACATCGTCCGACGTGAAGTGGATGCGCAATTTCATCGGTCCCCCGATTGATGAACTGGGCTTTTTCCGTGGGTCGAAAAGTGCTGGTCCCCCCGCTTCCTTCCCTTCCATCATGTGAGGGGCTCATAAACGAGCGTTCAACGGAAAAGAGCCGCGGTCCGGAACGGGACCGCGGCGCGAACACTGGGGGAATCAGACATGGGCACGATGCGTAGCGCATTCGCCAGGACCGTCGCGGCCGCCGCCGTGGTCGCCGCCGGAGCGAGCCTGTCGCTCGGCGGCAGCGCCACCGCGGCGGGCGCGGCCGCCACGATCCACGGCTGCCCGTCGGGGGCCGTCTGCCTCTATCCGAACGGCAGCTGGGCCAACGACAAGCCCACGTACATCTTCTACTCCTACGGGGTCCACAAGATCTACAACCAGGTTGGCACCAAGCGGATCTACAACCACCAGACCGGTGGTGCCACCGCCCGCAACTGCTACGACGCGGCCGGGAACAACTGCGGCGGGTACCAGAAGGCCGACACCTACGCCGACTACGACTACACGCCGTACAACTCCATCCGGCTCGTCAAGTGAGGATGCCGCCACGGCGGCTTCCGGGCGAATCGGTGAGCCACTGGCTGGGCGAATCGGTGGCCCGGTAAAGGTGCGCTGTGGTGTGCGCCGTGGTGTGCGCCGGGGCTTGCGGGGAATTTCCTGACTGATTCCCCGCAAGCCCTTTCGGAGTTGTTCTTTTCCTGTCGTTCTTTTCGTATCTTTTTGTTTCGGCTCGCTGGAAGCGGGCCTTGGGGGGCTGGGTCAGCGGTAGCGGCCGAAGCGTTCCGTGACGACCGGCAGCCGGTCCGCGGCCAGGGCGTGCGCGGCGGCCCGGGGGGTGATGCCCTCGGCCTCGGCGCGGGTCAGCATCCGCTCGACCAGGGTGCGCATCGACCGGCGGACGTACGCGAACGCCTCGTCGGCGTCGGCGCCGATGTCGCCGAAGAGCGTCCACCACCACCAGGCGTTCGTACCGGAGTTGACGACGACGTCCGGCAGTACGGTGATGCCGCGGGCGGCCAGCAGCGCCTCGGCCTCGGGCAGTACCGGCATGTTGGCGGCCTCGACGATCCAGCGGGCCGTGACGCCGGCCTGGTTGGCGGTGTCGACGGCGTACGAGACGGCGGCCGGGACCAGCACGTCGGCGTCGACGGACAGCCAGGCGCCGGGCGGCAGTTCGCGGTCCCCGGCGCGGAGCGCGGCCCGGTCCACCGTGCCGTGTCCGTCGCGGGCGGCGAGCAGGGCCTCGACGTCCAGGCCGTCCGGGTGGACGACGGTGCCCTTGATGTCGGCGACCGCGACGACGCGGAGCCCGGCGCGGGCCAGGAAGCGGGCGGTGGCGCCGCCCATGGTGCCGAGCCCCTGCACCGCGACGCGGGTGCCGCGGTACGGGACACCGGCCCGGTCCAGCGCGGTGAGCACCGATTCGGCGACCCCGCAGCCGCCCACCAGCCCGTCCAGGCCGATGCCGTCCACCTCGATGGCGAAGGCGTCGGCGAGGCGCCGCCGGGCCGCGGCCTCGTCGTCCAGGAGCGGATAGACCGCCTGGACGGAGGAGACCAGGCCCGCCTCTGCGGCGGCCCGGTCCACCAGGTCCTGGGTGAGGCCGAGGTCCTCACCGGTGGTCCAGAACCGTTCGACGTACGGGCGTACGGCGCGCAGGTAGCGGACCAGGACGCCGTACGCGGCGGGGTCGCGCGGGTCGCAGTCAATGCCGCCCTTGGCGCCGCCCAGCGGTATGTAGCGGGCGGCCGGATCGTAGTGCAGCAGCTCCTTCATCGTCATGCCGCGGGCGAGCCCGGCGACCTCCTCCAGCGTGCACCCGGCCCGCATCCGCAGGCCGCCGCTGGAGACGCCGCGCACCAGGCGGTCGATGACCAGGTGCCCTCGGTGGCCGGTCTCCGGGTCGGTCCAGGTGAGGGAGATCAACGGGGCGTCGGCGTTGGCGTCGACAGCGGGGGCGGGGGCGGGGGCGGTCATCGGGAGGGCTCCTCGGGGACGGTGATGAGGGTGGGGCCGGGGGTGTCCAGGGCGCGGCGCAGTGCCTCGGCGAGCGCCTCGGGGGACTCGGCGCGCACGCCGTGGCCGCCGTAGGCGCGGGCCAGCGCGGGCAGGTCCACCGACGGCAGGTCGACGGCGGTGGGCCGGTCGCCGCGGGCCGCCATCTCGTCGCGGATCTCGCCGTAGCCGCCGTTGTCGAAGACCACGACGGGCAGCGGGAGGCGCAGCTGTACGGCGGTGGCCAGCTCCTGTACGGAGAACTGGAGGCCGCCGTCGCCGCTGAGCGCGACGACCGGCCGGGCCGGGTCCGCCGCCTTCGCTCCGATCGCGGCGGGCAGCGCGTAGCCGAGCGTGCCGAAGCCCGTCGGGTGGAGGTAGCGGCCCTCGGGGCCGACCGGCAGGTGCGGGAGCGCGCCGTAGTAGCAGCACTGGGCGCTGTCGGAGGTGAGGACGGTGTCGGCGGGGAGCACGGACCGGATCGCGGCCAGGTACGGCAGCAGAGGGGCGTCCTGCTCCCGGGTCGCGGCGTCCCGTTCGGCGCGCAGGGCGGCGACGGAGCGGTGGGCGGCGGAGGGGCGCGCGGCGGAGGGGCGCGCGGCGCTCCCGGAGAGGGCGGCGAGGAGGGCGCGCAGGGTGGGGCGGGCGTCGCCCACCAGCGGGATGTCCGCAGGCACTCCCGCGTACATCTGCGCCGGGTCGAGGTCGGCCCGTACGAGCGTGCCGCCGAGCGCGGGCGGCGGCGCCCACAGGTCGGACTCGGCGAGCTCCGTGCCGACGGCGAGCACCGCATCGCACTCCGCGAGCCAGCGCTGGACGGCCGGGCTGTTCAGGGAGACGCCGAGCGCGAGCGGGTGGCGCTCGGGGACGATCCCCTTGCCGTTGGCGGACGTCACCACGGGGGCGTCCAGCAGTTCGGCCAGCCGCAGGCACTCCGCGGCGGCCCCGCGCGCGCCGCCGCCCAGCACGATCCCGGGCCGGACGGCCGTGCGCAGCACCGCGGCGGCGTCCGCGACCACCCCGGGGTCCGCCGCGACGGGCGGCACCGGCGGGGCGGTGCGCACCGGTCCGGCCGGCTCGGCGGCGGTGAGCAGGTCCAGCGGGATCTCGATGTGCACGGGGCGGGGGCGCCGGGTCCGGAAGAGCGTGAAGGCGCGGGCGACGGCCACGCCGATCTCCTCGACCGACGACACCCGGTGGCTGAGGGCGGCGACGCCCCGCAGGGCCTCGGTCTGGCTGCGCGTCTCGTGCAGCAGTCCGGTCGACTGCCGGGGGTGGCGCAGCGGCATGCCGGGGGAGACGACGAGCAGCGGGACGCTGTCGGAGTACGCCTGGCCCACGGCGGCCGCGATGTTCAGCAGGGCCGGACCGGTGGTGGTGAGCGCCACGCCGGGGCGGCCACTGACCCGGGCGTAGGCGTCGGCGGCGTAACCGGCGCCCTGTTCGTGGCGGGGGTTCAGGTGCGCGATCCGGTGGGCGTCCAGGTGCCGGTAGATCTCCAGGTTGTGTGTGCCGGGGATGCCGAAGGCCTGGGTCACGCCGTGTGCGGCGAGCGCCCGGACCAGGGCTTTCCCGCCAGTGATCGGGGTGGCGGCGGGGGTGGGATCCGACGGGGTGACTCCAGGCACGGCACAGGCTCCTTACTGAATGAACAGTCAGTATTTGGAGTGCGGGCCGCCTCTGTCAATGCGCGCCGATACGGAACGTTTGTTCAGTTGTCGGATCATCCGGCCGGGCGGTGCCGGATTTCTGTGCCGTCTTGGCCGTTCGCTCCGACGGGCGATCCGCCGTGGGCGGCGTCATTCGGATGCGTACGCCGGACGGTGGGCGGTCGGGAGGCGTGGGGCGTGTTACGGCCGGGCGCCGGGGCGAATCCCTACGTTGCCCGGCATGAGGCTGAGATATTTCGGTGCCCCGGCCAGAGGTCGTGGACGTAGTCGTGGACAGAACAGGCTGGGACGCCTGACCGCGGGCGGGCTCGGTGTGCTCGGGCTGGTGGCGGCCGGGCTGGGGCTGCCCGCGCAGCCGGTCGCCGCCCAGCCCGCGGGCGTGCCCCTGGTGAACGAGACGTTCACCGGGGCCACCGCGGACGCGGAGTTCGAGGGGTTCGGGCCCGCCTGTCTGACCGGCGCCCCTCAGGCCCCGGCGCCCGGCCCCGGCACCCACCCGCTCACCGGCTGCCCGGCCGGTGCCACCGGTCCCGTACCGCCGGACAACGCCGCGCCGCGCGGGTACCTGCGGCTGACCGACGCGTCCCACGACCAGTCCGCCGCGGTGCTCTACAACCACGCGCTCCCCGCCAACCAGGGTCTGGTCACCAGCTTCGACCAGTGGCAGTACGGCGGCACCACCAACCCTCCGGCCGACGGCATCTCGTTCTTCCTCATCGACGGAGCCGCCTCGCTGACCGCCCCCGGGGCCTTCGGCGGCAGCCTGGGCTACGCGCAGAAGCTGCCCGACGACAACCCGGCCGAGCCCTTCCTGCCGGGCGTCAACCGCGGCTATGTCGGGGTCGGCCTCGATGTGCTCGGCAACTACTTCGGCGACTGGGAGCACCGCGGCAACGGCTGCGCCAACCGCTCCCCGGCCGGTACGGCCTTCCACGTCCCGGCTCCCGGCACGAACATGGTGACGGTGCGCGGGCCGGGCAACGGCACCGAGGGCTACTGCTTCCTCGACGCGACGACCAGTAACTTCTCCACCACCGGTCCCTGGCCCTCCACCCTGCCGGGTCAGCTGCACGGTCCGACCACCTCGATCCCGGCGGACGCGACTCCGGCGGAGGCCGAGGCGCTGCTGGAGCCCTCCCGCCGCACGGTGACCGTGGAGATCTCCCCGTCGCCGAGCCCGGTGATCACCGTCGCGATCGACTTCCACGACGGCAACGGAAGCCAGCAGGTGCTCTCCACCCCGGCGCCCCAGCCGGTGCCCAGCACCTACAAGTTCGGCTTCGCCGCGTCGACCGGGCTGTTCACCGACGTCCACCTGATCCGGAATGTCAGCGTCCACCCGGCCGCGCCGCTGCCCCAGCTCAACCTGGTCAAGCAGGTCTCCCAGGAACCCCCGCTGGAGCTGCCGCTGACCCCGGGCACGCAGGTGCCGTACGAGTACGTGGTGACCAACAGCGGCGGCGTGCCGCTGACCGATGTGACCGTGGCGGACGACCGGGTCACCGGCATCAGCTGTCCGCAGAGCACGCTCGCGGTGGGCGCGTCGATGACCTGTACCGGTACGTACACCGTCACCGCGGCGGACGGCGCGGCCGGTTCGGTCACCAACCGGGCGACCGCGCGCGGCCGGGCGGACGACACCCCCGTCGAGTCACCTCCCGACGAGGTCACCCTGCCGGTGCAGTCCGGACCCGGTGTCCGGCTGGAGAAGTCGGCCGACGACACCCGGGTGTACGAGGCCGGCGACGACGTGACGTACACGTACACCGTCACCAACCTCGGCCCGCAGGAGCTGACGAACCTCTCGGTCGGCGACGACCGGGTGACGGGAGTGACCTGCGAGGCGACCACGCTCGCCCCGAACGGGCAGCCTGGTGACAGCACCACCTGCACCGGCACCTACCGGATCACCGAGGCCGACGCCGAAGCGGAGTCGGTCACCAACGTCGCCACCGCGCGCGGCCGGTCCGGCGGTACCGATGTGGAGTCGGAGCCCGACGAGGTGACCGTGCTGGTCGCCTCCGAGCTGACGCTGGGGCTGACGAAGTCGACCGACGACAGCCGGGTCTACCGGCCCGGTGACCAGGTGTCGTACACGTACACCGTCACCAACACCAGCAACGTGACGCTGACCAATATCGCGGTCGAAGACGATCTCGTGCCGGACGTGACCTGCGAGGCGACCACGCTCGCCCCGGGTGCCTCCACCACCTGCACGGGCACGTACACCGTCACCCGGGCGGACGCCGACCGCGGCGAGATCGCCAACGTGGCGGTCGCGCACGGGCAGTTCGGCCGCACGGACGTGCAGTCGGAGCCCGACAACGCCACCGTGCGCACCGAGACGGAGACCGAGCCGTCGCTGAGTCTGGCGAAGACGGTGGACGACACGCGCACCTACCGGGTGGGCGACACGGTGACGTACACCTACACCGTCACCAACACCGGCTCGCAGGAGCTGACCGGGATCGCGGTCAACGACGACCGGGTGACGGGGGTGACCTGCGAGGCGACCACGCTCGCCCCCGGTGCCTCCACCACCTGCACGGGTACGTACACCGTCACCCAGGCGGACGCCGACCGCGGCGAGGTCGTCAACAACGCGTTGGCCACCGCGCGCAACGGCACCGTGGTGTCCAACACGGACCAGGCCCGCATCACCGTCGAGAAGAAACAGCCGTGCGAGGGCAAGCACTGCAAGCCCAAGCCGAACCCCAAGCCCAAGCCGTGCCACGACAAGCACGACAAGCACGACAAGAAGTGCAAGCCCAAGCCGAAGCCGAAGCCCTGTCACAAGAAGAGCTACTGCCACGCCTGACCTGACCTGGTCCGGCGCGCGGGCACCCGTCACCCCCTGCGGTGGCGGGTGCCCGCACGGCTGTCCGGGGCGTTCAGTGCCGTCCGGACAGCCGGTCCGCGATCTTCGCCACCGGATCCGTACCGGCCCGTGACGAGGTCAGTTCGCGGCGGTCGGCGCCGCGGTAGGCCGCGTACATGCCGTGTACGCCGATCCAGCGGAAGGGCTCCGGCTCCCAGCGGCGGACCTTGTGGCCGACCCAGGGCAGGGTGGTCAGCCCGGTGGGGCCGCACTGGCCGGAGTCCTGCTGGACCAGATCGCGCAGGGTGCGGGCGGCGAGGTTGGCGGTGGCGACGCCGGAGCCGACGTAACCGCCCGCCCAGCCGAGCCCGGTGGAACGGTCCAGGGTGACCGTGGCGCACCAGTCGCGCGGGACGCCGAGCACGCCCGACCAGGCGTGGTCGACGCGGGTGCCCGCGGTGGCGGGGAAGAAGCGGACCAGGATGTCGCGCAGCGCGTCGATCGTGGCGGGCTGGGTGCGCGCGGTGCCGTTGACGTGCGCGGCACCCGAGCCGTAGCGGTAGGGCACGCCCCGGCCGCCGAGCGCGATCCGGTCGTCGGCGGTGCGCTGGGCGTACATGTAGGCGTGGGCCATGTCGCCGAGGGTCTCGCGGCCCTCCCAGCCGATGGTGTCCCAGACCGACTGGGGCAGCGGTTCGGTGACGATCATCGAGGAGTTCATGGGGAGCCAGGTGCGCCGCTGGCCCTTGAGGCTGGCGGTGTAGCCCTCGGTGCAGCGCAGGATGTACGGGGCGCGGACGGTGCCGTACGGGGTGCGGGCGTGCTTGGGCGTGATCTCGGTGACCGGTGTGGACTCGTGGACGGTGACGCCGAGCGCCTCGACGGTGGCGGCGAGCCCCTGGACCAGCTTGACCGGGTGCAGCCGGGCGCCGTGCGGGGTCCAGGTGGAGCCGACCGCCCCGGTGACGTTGACGCGTGCGCAGGTCTCCCGGGCGCCGCGCAGCACCCGGTCCGTCTCGCCGAAGGCGATCTCCACGGAGTGGAAGTCCTTGAGCCGGGCCAGCTGCGCGGGGGTGTAGGCGACTTCGAGCACGCCGCCCTGGTGGATGTCGGCGTCGATGTTCTCCTCGGCGGCCACCCGTACGACCTCGTCGACCGTCTCGTTCATCGCCTTCTGGAGCCGGACGGCGGCCTCGTGGCCGTGCAGCCTCGCGTAGCGGTCGCGGCCCGCGATGCCGTTGTACAGCCAGCCGCCGTTGCGGCCGGAGGCGCCGTATCCGCAGAACGCGGCTTCGAGGACGGTGATGTTGAGGAAGGGGACGGCCTTCTTGAGGTAATAGGCCGTCCACAGCCCCGTGTATCCGCCGCCGACGATGCAGACGTCGGCGGTCGCGTCGCCGGGGAGGGGTTCCCGGCCGAGCGGGACGCCCTGGTCCGCGTACCAGAACGATATGCCGCCGTTTACCGTGCTGACGGTGCTCATGTTGCCCCTGCTTTGTCCGGTGTGGAGCCCTCGTGGCTCTCGGGCGGGACGTTACTGCGCGCGGGGTGCTCCCGTCCCCTGCCGGGACCGGGCGAGCGGGTAGCAGGCGAGGCCGATGAGTACGGCGGAGAGGTGGCCGAGGTCGGTGAAGGTACGGCCGGTGATGAGCGGAACGCCGTAGAAGACGAGGACAGCGAAGGCGTACGCCTTCCGCCAGGGCGCCGGGACGCGGTACGTGAGCACGGCGACCACCCCCGCGAGCGCGTAACTGACCCCGACGTCCAGGGTGTCGGCTGCGGACGGTGCCGCCTCGCCGTGCCGGATCGCCCAGGCCAGGACGGACTCGCTGGCGAGCGTGGCGAGCACATGGGCCAGGGCGGCGACGGCGAGCCACCGCAGGGTGCCGAGCCAGCGCTCGGCGGTCGCGTGGAAGACGGTGTAGAGGAAGGCCCACGGCAGCCAGTGGCCGCCGCCGGTCCAGAAGGCGCTGGAGATCAGGACGCGGACCGGGTCGTGGCTGAGCTCGTGGATGTTGGTGGAGCGCTGGCGCAGGAAGTCCTCCTCGAAGTCCGGAGGCATGAAGCGGGCGACGACCGTGGTGACGAAGAGCGCGGCCAGCCAGACGTAGGTGCCGGGCGCGCTGCGGATCCAGGAGCCGATGCCACGGAGCCACCGGAGGGCGGTACCGCGGTGCCGGACGGGCGGTGCGGGGCTGCTCGGGGTCATATCCGATTGACGCACGGCGCCCGGACCGGCGGCGGGACCGACATCCCCGGAGGCCGGGGCGGGACAGGGGGCAGGACAAGGAGTGGGGGCATGGGGTGGGACAAGGGACAGGACAAGGAGTGGAGCCTGGGGCGGGCAGGGGCGGAACAAGCGGAGCGTGGAGTGCCGCTTACCCTGCCCTCATGATTCGTACCGCTGCTCCCGCAGACGTCCCCGTCATCCACGCCATGATCCGTGAACTGGCCGAGTACGAGAAGGCCCTGCACGAGGCGCGGGCCACCGAGGAGCAGTTGCACGAGGCGCTGTTCGGCGAGCGGCCCGCCGCGTACGCGCACATCGCCGAGACGGACGACGGCGAGCCGGTCGGCTTCGCGCTGTGGTTCCTGAACTTCTCCACCTGGCGCGGGGTGCACGGCATCTACCTGGAGGACCTGTACGTACGCCCGGAGCGGCGCGGCGGCGGCCACGGGAAGGCGCTGCTGAGGGAGCTGGCGCGGATCTGCGTGGAGCGCGGCTACGAGCGCCTGGAGTGGTGGGTGCTGAACTGGAACGCCCCGGCCATCGCGTTCTACGAGTCGCTGGGCGCGCAGCCGCAGGACGAGTGGACGGTGTTCCGGCTGACGGACGGGCCGCTGGCGGAGCTGGGCGGGCAGCGGTAGGCCCGGCGGGCGCCCGGACCGGTGGCCGAGGGGCCCTCAGCTCCGGAAGGCCCGGTCCCGGGCGCGTGCGGCGGGGGCCCGGGGCGTTGTCAGTGGAGTGCGCCACGATGGGGGCATGGCACGGAGCAGCGGGAAGACGGCGAAGCGGACCACCACGGCGGCACGGCGGCCGGAGGTGCGGCTGCCGCCGCTCGTCCCGTACGACGGCGCGGGGCTGGAGCCGGACGGCGATTACGACGGGGTGCGGTTCGGGGCGGCGGACCTCTCGGACGAGTCGGGCCGGGGCGCCCGGTTCATGGACTGCGCGCTGGACGGCTGCGCGCTGGACCGTACGGAGCTGGTCAGATCCCGCTTCATCGATTCGGTGCTGACCGGCGTGCGGGGCGTGGGCACCGATCTCGCGGAAGCGTCGCTGCGCGATGTCGAGGTGGTGGACGCCCGGCTGGGCGGGGTGCAGCTGCACGGCGCGGTGCTGGAGCGGGTGCTGGTGCGCGGCGGGAAGATCGACTACCTGAATCTGCGCAAGGCCCGGCTCACGGACGTGGTGTTCGAGGGCTGTGTGCTGTCCGAGCCGGATTTCGGGGGTGCGCAGCTCGTACGGGTGGAGTTCCGCGACTGCGTGCTGAAGCGGGTCGACTTCAGTTCGGTCCGGATGGAGTCGGTGGACCTGCGGACGGCCGCGGAGCTGGACATCGCGCGCGGTGTGGAGCAGCTGGCGGGCGCGGTGATCAGCCCGGCGCAGCTGATGGACTTGGCGCCCGCGTTCGCGGCGCAGATCGGGGTGCGGGTGGAGGCGTAGCCGGGGACCGCGGTGTCAGACGCGGGGGAAGCGGGCCTGGAGGTCCCAGACCGCGGGGTTGTCGGCGAGCCCTTCGTGCAGGTCGGAGAGGTCGGCGATCAGATCGTGCAGGAAGTCGCGGGCCTCGCGGCGCAGCACCGAGTGGCCGAAGGTGAGCGGCGGCTCGTCGCCGGGCATCCAGTCGGCCTCGATGTCGACCCAGCCGAAGCGGCGCTCGAAGAACATCACGTCGGAGGACTCGGTGAAGTCCAGCTCGGCTTGCTGCCGCTGGTGCGAACGGCTGCCGCGCGGGTCCTGGTCGATCCGCTCGACGATGTCGCACAGCGCCCACGCGAAGTCGAGCACCGGAACCCATCCCCAGGCTGTGGACAGCTCGCGGTCCTCCTTGGTGTCCGCGAGGTAGACGTCCCCGCAGAACAGGTCGTGCCGCAGCGCGTGGACGTCCGCGCGGCGGTAGTCGGTCTGCGGCGGGTCGGGGAAGCGCCGGGAGAGGGAGTAGCCGATGTCGAGCACGTCTTGATGGTGTCATGTCCGGCGCGGGGCGCGCCCGGGAGCCTCATGCCTGCGGCGGCTCAGGTGATCGCGTCCTGGACCGGTCGTGCCGCCCGGGGCCTCCCGCCCGCGGCGGGCACCGCGCGCCGCACGGCAGCAGGCGCGCCCCGGGGCCTCACGGCAGCAGACGCTGCTCCTTGGCGACGGCCACGGCGCCCGCGCGGGTGTCGACGCCGAGCTTGTCGTAGATCCGGCCGAGGTGGGTCTTGACGGTGGCCTCGCTGATGAACAGGGCGCGGGCGATCTCACGATTGCCCAGGCCCTGGGAGAGCTGGGCCAGGATGTCGAGTTCCCGGTCGGTGAGGGTGGGCAGCGGCTTGCGCATCCGGGCCATGACCCGGCTGGCCACCGGCGGGGAGAGCGTCGTTCGGCCCTGGGCGGCCGAGCGGATCGCGGCGAAGAGCTCCTCGGGGCGCTCGGCCTTCAGCAGATAGCCGGTGGCGCCCGCCTCGATGGCCCGGGTGATGTCGGCGTCCGTGTCGTAGGTGGTGAGGACCAGCACGTGGACGCCGGTGGCGGCGATCCGGCGGGTGGCCTCGACGCCGTCGATGCCCGTGCCGAGCTGGAGGTCCATCAGGACGACGTCCGGAGTGAGCCTGGCGGCCAGGGCGACGGCCTCCTCGCCGCTCCCGGCCTCGCCGACGACCTCGATGTCCGGTTCGCTGCCGAGCAGGGCGAGCAGACCGGCGCGTACGACGACGTGGTCGTCGCAGAGCAGGATGCGTACGGGCGGCGTCGCGGTCATCCGGGGTCCTTCGGGGTGGTCGGAGGGGTGCTCGGGGGCGTGGTGGCGGACGCGGTGGAGGTGAGGGGGACGGTGGCGGACAGCACCGTACCCTCGCCCGGCGCCGACTCGATGGTCAGCGTGCCGCCGAGCTGGCGCAGCCGGGCCCGGATCGCGGGCAGCCCGTGGCCGCGCACGCTGCCGCTGGCCCGGGTGGCACCGGCGGGGGTGAAGCCCTGCCCGTTGTCGGCGATGTCCAGGACGACCCGGTCGTCGAGGTGGGTCAGGGTCAGCGCCGCCTCCGTCGCGTGGGCGTGCTCCTTGACGTTGGCGAGCGCCCCCTGGGCGATGCGGAGCAGGGCGGACTGGGTCCGGGCGGACAGCGGAGTGTGCCCCTCGCCCTCCACATGGCAGCGGACGGTGAGCCGGCCCTGCCCCTGCGCCGTCTCCCGGGCGGCCAGCGCACGCAGGGCCGCCTCCAGCCCGCCGCCCTCCGCGAGGTCGGCCGGGGCCAGATCGTGGACGAAGCGGCGGGCCTCGGCGAGGTTGCGTTCCGCGATGCCGGTGGCCGTACGGACGTGGCGGCGGGCGGTGCCGGGGTCGGCGTCCCAGGTGCGGTCGGCGGCCTGGAGCAGCATCTGCTGGCTGGACAGGCCCTGGGCCAGGGTGTCGTGGATCTCCATGGAGAGCCGCTGGCGTTCCGCGAGGGTGCCCTCACGGCGTTCGGTGGCGGCCAGTTCGCGGCGGGTGCGCAGCAGATCGTCGATGAGCTGCCGCTGGCGTTCGGCCAGTTCGCGCTGGCGCTCGCCCTGGCGCCGCATGTGGACGAAGACCGCCGTCGCGATCGCCGCCACGGCGGGCGGGGCGAGGACCAGGTTCGGGTCGAATCCCTGGGCCAGCCGCAGCTGCGCCGCGACGACGAACAGGGTGAGCAGGGCGACGAGCGCGAGCGCGGCCCGCGGCGGCAGGATGCGCAGCCCGGTGAAGAAGAGCGGCACCGCGCACCACGCGAAGCTCGGCGCGAGGACCACCACCACCATCCAGACGGCGACCAGCGCGCCCAGCCACAGCAGTGACCGCGGCGTCGGGCGCGAGCCGAGCACCGGCCCGAGCACGTACAGCACGGCGAGCGCGACGGAGAGCGCGATGATCCACGGGGTCCGGTCCTCGCCGGGGTGGCGCAGCAGGAAGCGGGTGAGCGAGGCGCCGAGCAGCAGGAAGAACGCGGCGTGCATCAGGAACGTGAGCCACCGGGCGTCCGGGTCGTCGCCCCGCGCCGCCCCGATGCCCGGGAAGCCGGCCGAGGTCCGTGCCGCCCCGGCGGCCGGGGAGCCACCCGCGGGCCGTCCCGCGCCGGTGCCGGGTGCCGATGGGGTTCGGTGCTTCACCTCGTACCTCTCGCTCCCAGGTCCGGCGATGCGTCTGACCTGCATGGATACAGCCATGGTCACCCCGGTCGGCCGCCGCCGCATCAGCCGTTCGGCTGATGGGGCCGTCGACCGTCCCGCACGCGGCGACGAGCCGGTCCGTCGACGGTACGGGGCCGGGGGCGGCCGGAGCATGGAGGACAGAGCCGAACACGCTCGTCCCGTGCCTACCGTGCATCCCGTGCTTGAGGAGCCCACCATGAAGAAGCTGTCGCTGCGCGCTCGTGTCCTGACCGGTGTCGCCGCCGCCGCCATCGCCGGCACCGTCGGAGTCGCCTCCGCCAGCGCGTCCGCCCCGGCCGCCGCGCCCGCCGCCGCGGTGAAGGCCGATGCCAAGAACCACAGCCTCCAGCAGAGCACCCACCTGACCCTGGCCGCCGCGACCAAGGCCGCTCAGACGGCGCTCGACGCGGCGAAGAAGGAGAACCAGCGGGTCTCGGTCGCCGTCGTCGACCGCAACGGCAACACGATCCTGACCCTGCGCGGTGACGGCGCGGGCCCGCAGGCCTACGAGTCGGCCGTGAAGAAGGCGTACACCGCCGTCTCCTGGAACGCCCCGACCTCCGAGCTCGCCAAGCGCCTGGCGAACGCCCCCACGCTGAAGGACATCCCGGGCACCCTGTTCCTCGCGGGCGGCGCCCCCGTCACCGCGAAGGGCGCCCCGATCGCGGGCATCGGCGTGGCCGGTGCCCCGTCCGGCGACCTTGACGAGAAGTTCGCGCAGGCCGGTGTGGCCTCGCTCAGCAAGTAACCGCCAAACAGGCCGGGTGACAGGAGCCGCAGGGACATGAACGCCCTCGATCAGGAACTGCTCGACGCCGCGCGCACCGGTCACCCCGACCGGGTGCGGGCCGCGATCGAGGGCGGTGCCCGCGTCGACTGCCGCGACGAGGAGCTGCGCACCCCGCTGCTCCTCGCGGTCCACGGCGACCACGTCGAGGCCGCCCGGCTGCTGGTCGCGGCGGGCGCGGACCCCGACGCGCAGGACCGGCGCGAGGAGAGTCCCTGGCTGGCGACCGGGGTGACCGGAAGCGTCCGGATGCTGCACGTCCTCCTGCCCGCCGGACCCGACCTGACGCTCCGCAACCGCTTCGGCGGCATCGTGCTCATCCCGGCGAGCGAGCGCGGCCACGCCGCGTACGTACGGGAGCTGCTGCGCCTGACCGGCATCGACGTCGACCACGTCAACCGGCTGGGCTGGACGGCCCTGCTGGAAGCGGTGATCCTCGGTGACGGCGGCCGGGCGCACCAGGAGGTCGTCGAACTGCTGCTGGCCGCCGGGGCCGACGCGGACCTGCCGGACGGGGACGGGACGACGTCCCTGGAGCACGCGGAGCGCCGCGGTTTCGCGGAGATCGCCGCCCTGCTGAGGGGAGCCCGGTGAACGTGCGGCGCGCCGTGGCCGCGCTCCTCGCGGCGGCGGCCCTGGCGGGCTGCGCGGGCGGTACGCCGGAGACGTCGTCCCGTACGCCGGACAGTGCGCCGGGGAGCGTGGCGGGAAGCACGCCGGGAAGTGCGCCGGGCACCCCGAAGCCCCTGCCGTCGCCGACGGCCACCCCGTACGGCACGCTGCTCGTCGCGGACTTCGGCGGCGACACCGTGACCTTCGCCGACCCGGACCCGGCCCACCGCCGCCACACCCTCGGCTCCGTCGAGGTCGGCACCGCCCCGTACGGGCTGGTCGTCGGCGACGACGGGCTGGCCTGGGTGGCGACCGCCGAGGGCGTCGCGGTCGTCGACACCCGGCGGCGCACCCGGGTCGCCCGGATCCCGTACCGGACGCGGACCGGGCCCGTCACCACCGGCGAGTACCGGGGCGGCGGCATGGGCATCGCGCTCGCCCCGGACGGGCGGCAGGTCTACGTCGGCGTCAACGTGCCCGGCCGCAGGGGCGTGCTGGAGATCATCGACACCGCGGCCCGCGAGGTCACCGCCACCGCCCCGGTCGGCCGCCGCCCCTTCGACGTGGACGTCTCGCCGGACGGCACCGAGGTGTACGCCACCGGCCACGACTCCTTCGACGTCACCGCGGTGGACCCGGCCACCCGGCACACCCGGCGCTACGAGGTCGCCCCGTACGGCACCGAGGGCGGCCTCGGCTCCTGGCTGAAGCCGCACTACGCCGTCGTGCGCCCCTCGGACGGCAGGCTGCTGCTGCCCTTCGAGGGCGAACGGCTCGTCGTCCTCGACCCGCGCACCGGGCGCTCCACCATCCGGCGGATGACCGCCGACACCCACCAGCACGGGGCGACCATCACCCCGGACGGCACCCTGCTCGTCGTCGGCACCGGCCCGGTCGTCTCCGGTGACCGGGGCCCCTCACTGACCGTCCGCGCCCCCGACGGCACCGAACGCGTCGTACCGCTGGACGGACCGCACGAGGACGTCGCGGTCTCCGCCGACGGCCGCACGGCGTACGTCACCGAGGGCTTCACCCGCGACGGCTACCGCGACGGCGTCACCGTCGTCGACCTCACGGGCCGCACGCGGCCGTTCGAGATCGCCGTGGGTGCCCGACCGCTCGGCATCGCGGTCCTCTGAGCCCCCGCGGCCCCCGGACCGCACCCCACTGGGGGACAATCCCACCGAAAGGCCGCGGGCGCCCTCTAGGATCACGGGAGTGAACCAGCGAACACCGGTACGCCGCACGGCCTCCGCCGCCCTCGCCCTGCTGGTGCTGGCGGTGGTCCCCGGCTGCTCCGGCGGTGTGGAGGGGCGGCCGGGCGCCGCCGGACTGCGCGATCCGTACTTCCCGCGGCTCGGCAACGGCGGCTACGACGTCACGCACTACGACCTCGTGCTCGACGTCGACCCGGCCGCCCAGCGGCTGCGCGGCACCGCGACCGTCACCGCCCGCGCCACCCAGGACCTCAGCGCCTTCCACCTCGACCTCGTCGGGCTCACCGTGGACTCCGCGACGGTCGACGGCCGTCCCGCCGCCGTCAGCCGGGCGGGCCAGAAGCTGACGCTGCGCCCGGACGCCGGGGTCCGGCTGAGCGAGGGGCACACCTTCCGCGCGGTGGTCCGCTACTCGGGCGCCCCGCGCACCCTCACCGACCCCGACGGGTCGAAGGAGGGCTGGCTGCGGACGGCGGACGGCTCGGTCGCACTCGGCGAACCGACCGGTTCGATGACCTGGTTCCCCAGCAACAACCACCCGAGCGACAAGGCCGCGTACGACATCGCCGTCACCGTTCCCGAAGGGCTGGCGGCGGTCTCCAACGGTGAACCGGCCGCCCCCGTCACCGCGGCGGGCCGCACCACCTACCGCTGGCACGTCGGCGAGCCGATGGCGAGCTATCTCGCGACCGTGGCGATCGGCCGCTTCGACACGAAGAACACGAAGAACACGGAGAAGTCGGGAACGGCGGGCGGCATCGAGGTGTTCACCGCGGCGGACCGGGCGGTGGCGGCGGACAGCACACGGATCCTCGCCCGGATTCCGGAGGTCGTGGCGTGGGAGGCGCGGCGCTTCGGTCCGTACCCCTTCGCCTCCACCGGCGCGATCATCGGGCACCCCGGGGACTCCGGATACGCGCTGGAGACCCAGAACCGGCCCTTCTTCCCCGGGCCGCCGAACGCCGGGCTGCTGGTCCACGAGATGGCCCACCAGTGGTTCGGGGACTCCGTCACCCCCGAGAGCTGGCGGGACATGTGGCTCAACGAGGGCTTCGCGACGTACGCGGAGTGGCTGTGGGTGGCCGACAAAGAAGGAGTCCCGGTCCGCGACAGCTTCGACGCCGCGTTCCGCGACGACGCCAACTGGGCCTTCCCGCCCGCCGATCCGCCGACCGCCGCGGACATCTCGCAGCCGCCGGTGTACGGGCGCGGGGCGATGGTCGTCGACGAGGTCCGCCGGGCCGTGGGTGACGACGCGCGGTTCTTCGCCCTGGTCAAGGGCTGGACGAAGGCCCACCGGCACGGCAACGCCTCGACCGCCGACTTCACCGCCTACGTCGAGAAGGCGACCGGCCGCGATCTGAGCGAGCTGTGGAGTACCTGGCTGTACGGCAGGAGCCGGCCCGCCCCGAAGGGCTGACCGGCTCCCGGTGGGACTCCGCTCGGTACTGCCCGGCGCCGCCCGGTCCTGCCGGGCAGTACGGGGGTGCCGCTGGTGGGACTCCTACTTCACGTTGACGCCGTCCCAGGCGGCGCCGACGGCCGTCAGCTCCGCGCTGTCCGCGCCGTACAGGTCGGTCGCCGCCTTCTCGGTCGCCTCGCGGGCACCCGCGTAGTCGGTGGAGGACGTCATGTACTCGGAGAGCGCCTTGTACCAGATCTGGACGGCCTTGTCCCGGCCGATGCCGGTGACGCTTGAGCCGTCGGCGGTCGGGGAGTCGTAGTCGACGCCGTTGACGGTCTTCGCGCCGCTGCCCTCGGACAGCAGGTAGAAGAAGTGGTTGGCGACGCCGGAGGAGTAGTGCACGTCGAGGTCGCCGACGCTGCTGTCCCAGTAGTCGGCCGAGCCGCCGTCCTTGCTCGGCTCGTCCATGTAGCGCAGCGGGGTGCCGTCGCCGTTGATGTCGATCTTCTCGCCGATGAGGTAGTCGCCAACGTCGGTGCTGTTGTCGGAGGCGAACTCCACGGAGGTGCCGAGGATGTCGCTGGTCGCCTCGTTCAGGCCGCCGGACTCGCCGTAGTAGTCGAGGTTGGCGGTGGACGAGGTCAGGCCGTGGCTCATCTCGTGGCCCGCGACGTCGAGGGCGGTCAGCGCGCTCTTGTTGCCCGTGCCGTCGCCGTACGTCATGCAGAAGCAGCTGTCGTCCCAGAAGGCGTTGACGTACGCGTCGCCGTAGTGGACCCGGGAGTACGCGGCCTTGCCGTCACCGGCGATGCCGTCACGGCCGAACGCCGACTTGTAGAAGTCCCAGGTCTTCGCGGCGCCGTAGGCGGCGTCGACGGCGGCGGTCTGGCGGTCGTCGCCGGTGCCGTCGCCCCAGGTGTCGTCGTCGTCCGTGACCAGGTCGCCGGTGCCGCTCTCGCCCTGGTTCAGGTCGTACGTCTTGTGCCCGCCGCGGTCGTTGTCGGTGAGCTCGAAGCCGGATCCGCTCTCGGTGGTCGACAGGTCCACGTCACCGCTGTACTGGCTGTGGCCGACGCCGGTCTCGATCGCCTCGTAGCTGCGCAGGACCTTGCCGGTGGTCGCGTCGGTGATGGTGTGCACCCGGCTCGGCGTGCCGTCCTTCTGCACCCCGGTCTTCACCGTCTCCAGCGCGAGGACGGGCTTGCCGGAGCTGGCCCAGATCACCTTGCGGGCGGCGGCAGCGGTCTTGATCTTCGGTGTGGTGGAGGCCACCGATATCCGGGCCTTGGTCGCCTTGGTGACGCCCTTGAGCTTTCCGCCGGGGGCGGTGTGGGTGACGAGGTCGCCGCCGAGCACCGGCAGCCCGTCGTAGGTGCGCTCGTAGCGGGTGTGGACGGTGCCGTCGGCGTCCTTGATCACGTCGCGGACGATCAGCTTCTCCTTGCCGCCGAGACCGAGCGAGCTGGCGGTCGAAGCGGCGTCGCTCTGCGCGGACATGAGGGCGGCGGTGCGCTTCGCGCCCGCGTTCGCGCCGAAGGGGACAACGCTGCGGGCGGAGGAGGAGCCGCCATCGCCCTTGGTGGGTACGGCGGTTGCCGCACCGGTCTGCAGACCGACGACGACCATCGCGGCCACGGCGGCCAGGGCTGCGGCGCGACGGGTGTTCATGTGGGGGGTCATGCGTTCTCCGTTGCTCGTTCCGTGGGGGGTTACGAGCGGAGAGCGTGCCACCGAATGAGTGGCATTGACCGTGCGCTAACAAATGCCTCACATTTATTTGACTACTTCTTGTCCGAATGGAATACACATGTGTTCGTTAATCGGCGGGAGTTGGCCATATCCGGCCATGCTCGGCAGTGCTCGGCAGCGCTCGGCGTGCCCGGCAGCGCTCGGCCATGTTCGGCAGGGCTCCCGGACCCGGCCATGCGCGAGCCCCCGGCCGCGGACAGCGACCGGGGGCTCGTGGAACAGGTGTGCGCGTACGGCGGGATCAGATGCTGACGCCGAAGTCCTGCGCGATGCCGCGCAGGCCGGAGGCGTACCCCTGTCCGACGGCGCGGAACTTCCACTCGGCACCGTTGCGGTACAGCTCGCCGAAGACCATGGCGGTCTCGGTGGCGGCGTCCTCGCTCAGGTCGTAGCGGGCGATCTCGGCGCCACCGGCCTGGTTGATGATGCGGATGAACGCGTTGCGCACCTGGCCGAAGTTCTGGCTGCGGGACTCGGCGTCGTAGATCGAGACCGGGAAGACGATCTTGTCCACGTCGGCCGGCAGACCCGCCAGGTTGACGTTGATCTGCTCGTCGTCGCCCTCGCCCTGGCCGGTGACGTTGTCACCGGTGTGGACGATGGTCTGGTCCGGCGTCGACTTGTTGTTGAAGAAGACGAAGTGGCCGTCGGAGACGACCTTGCCGGCCGGGTTGACCGCGATCGCCGAGGCGTCGAGGTCGAAGTCGGTGCCGGTGGTGGTGCGGACGTCCCAGCCGAGGCCGACCGTGACGGCCGTCAGGCCGGGGGCCTCCTTGGTGAGGGAGACGTTGCCGCCCTTGGACAGGCTTACAGCCATGGGAAGTCCCTTTCATCGTCGCTCGCGGGCCTCGTGCCCTCACGAAGCTACCGTCACAGGCCTTAACGCGGACAAGGGACCAGGAGGTTCCTGATCCCTTTGCTTTCTTTACCGAAACCCCCGGCTGGACGAGTGGACCGCCCGGGAAAAGAAGGTGACGAACCCCCCGTGGACCGGGGACCATGGGTGTCATGTCCGGGCCCTATGTCATCCGCGGTTCGGTCTCCCTGCCGGAGGCCGAGCTCATGTGGCGTTTCTCCAGGTCCTCGGGCCCTGGCGGTCAGCACGTCAACACCAGCGACTCCCAGGTGGAGCTCCGCTTCGACCTCGCGGCGACCGAAGCGCTCCCCGAGGTGTGGAAGGAGCGGGCGCTACAGCGCCTGGAGGGTCGGCTCGTGGGCGGGGTGATCGCGGTCCGGGCCTCCGAGCACCGCTCCCAGTGGCGCAACCGCGAGACGGCGCTCGTCCGGCTCGCCTCCCTGCTGGCCGAGGCGACGGCCCCACCGCCCCGTCCGCGCCGCAAGACCCGCATCCCCCGGGGGATCAACGAGCGACGGCTGCGCGAGAAGAAGCAGCGCGGCGATACCAAGCGCGGCCGCTCCGGCCGCGACTGGTGACGAGGCCGCGACCAGCGGCAAGACCAGGCCGGCCACCAAGCCGGCCACCAAGGCCAGTGGCCAGGACCAGCGGCCAGGCCAGGCCGCGGCCGATGACGGCGACCGCGCCCGGTGACGGTCGACCGGTGTCCGTGTCCGGTCCCGTCCGGCCCGTGCCTGCTACTTCAGCTGCCGGTAGCGCCCCTGGAAGTACGTCAGCGGCGCCCCGTCCCCGCCCGGCAGCTCCGCGCTCAGCACCCGTCCGATCACCAGCGTGTGGTCACCGGCCACCACCCGCTGCTCGGTCCGGCACTCCAGCGAGGCCAGCGCGCCGCCCACCAGCGGCGCCGAGGTGATCGCGCCCCGGGTGCAGTCGAGCTCCTCGAACAGCAGCCGGTCACTGATCCGGCCCTTCATCGAGAAGCGCCCGGCGATGTGCCGCTGGTCCTCGGCGAGCACGGACACCGCCCACAGCGGCTGCTCGGCCAGCAGGTCGTCCATCCGGGAGCCGTTGCGCAGGCTCACCATCACCAGCGGCGGGTCCAGCGAGACGGACATGAAGGCGGTCGCCGTCATCCCGGCGTCCTCGCCGCGTCCGTCCTCGTCCAGCGGCGGCTCCTGGGCGGTGATCAGCACGACACCGGCGGCCAGCCGGGCGAGGGCGGCGCGGAACTCATCGTTGCTCACCCCCTCAGCATGAGGGATGGGCCGGGGGCGCGGGGCTGAGGTCATCATCTGGGACACACCGGCACGCTAGCCGCGGGGCGGGAGCCTCCGCATCGGGCCAGGGGACCAGTCCGGTCCTAGGACCGGTGCGCCAAAGACGGCCGGAACGCCACCGCGAGGCCCGGAGCAACGGCCGGATTTGCGTTCGGCAAAAGGCGCGGGGCGCATCCACCGGACCGCACGGCTCTTTATCATCTCTTGTGACTTGAGTCACAGAGTGCGATATTTGTTGACCCTGTGTACCGACGGAACAGCTCACTGTGATTCAGTTGCCGTGACACTGCGGTTAGTACGTCGATATGAAACCTGGAGTGCTGTCGAGGTCTCGGGGAGTGCGAACAATGGAGGCCGAGTCGGAGCCCTACGTCCGTCTTGCGACGATGCGGCAGCTGCACCAGGCCGTAGCCGATCTCAACACGGCGCGGAGCCTGGCCGACACGCTGCAGACCGTGGCCGACGGCATCGTCATCGGTCTCGGTTACGAGCTCGCCTGTGTGAACCTGGTCCGTGCCGACGGTGACCTCGTCGTCGCCGCCTTCGCCGGGAACAGCGCGGCGGAGGCCCTGATCACCGGCCGGGTCGGCTCGCGCTCCTCCTGGGAACGCCGTCTGATGATGGGCCAGGCCTGGGACGAGCTCCGCTTCATACCGCACACCGACGGCTGGGTCCTCCTCGATGACGACGTGCCGCAGTGGCACACCGACGGACCCGACCCCCGCTTCGAGGACGAGTGGCACCCCCAGGACCGCCTCTACGCCCCGATGTACGCGACCGGCGGCGACGCCGATCTGCTGGGCGTCATATCGGTGGACCGGCCGCGCAACGGCCGCCGTCCCGGCGCCTGGGGCCGCGAAGCCCTCCAGATGTACGCCTCACAGGCCGCCATTGCGATCAGCAACGCCCGGCTCAGAGCAAACATGCAGCGGGCGCTGGTCCGTCTCGAACGGGAGCAGCAGGCGCTGCGGGCCAGCGAGGAATCCTTCCGCCAGGCCTTCGAGTACGCGCCCAGCGGCATGGCCATCGCCGAGATGGGCGGCGACCAGCACGGCCGGCTGCTGCGCACCAACGACGCGCTGTGCCGCCTTCTCGGCCGCCCCGCCTCGGTGCTGCGCCGTTACTCCTTCGCCGACCTGGTGCACCCCGAGGACATCGGCACCCTGCTGCGGACGTCCGCCGAGGGCGGTCGCGCCGAGCTGCGGCTCGGGCGGCGGGACGGCACGTACCTGTGGGCCTCGCTGCGCAACTCCGTGGTCGCCGACACGGCGGACGGCCCCCGGTTCCTGCTCACCCACATCGAGGACATAGAGGAGCGCAAGCGCCACGAGCTGCATCTCGCGCACCGGGCCTCGCACGACGCGCTCACCGGCCTGCCCAACAGCGCCGAGCTCCGCTCCCGGCTGAGCGCCCGGCTCTGCGAGCGCCCGAACGCCGCGGCCGGACCGGTGGAGGCGCGGGACGCGGCCCACCGCGACACCGACGAGCCTCCGGCGCACGGCTACGAGGTGGACCCGGCGCCCGGCGGTCCCTACGACCACCATGTGCACGCCGTGGCGCCCGACACCGGACAGGACGACGGGGCGAAGGGGCTGGCGGTCCTCTTCTGCGACCTCGACGGCTTCAAGTCGATCAACGACCGGTTCGGCCACCACACCGGCGACGCCGTGCTGATCGAGGTCGCCCGGCGGCTCGCCACCTGTGTCCGTGACGGCGACACCGTGGCCCGGCTCGGCGGCGACGAGTTCGTGGTCCTCGCCGACGGGCTGGGCGAGGCGGACGCGGCGGACCTCGCCGTCCGGCTGCGCAACGCCATCATCCCGCCCATCCGGGTGGACGGCCGGGCGGTCCGGGTCGGGGCGAGCTTCGGCATCGGCTGGGCCGCCTGCGGGATGACCGCCGATGAGGTGCTGCGCTCCGCCGACCAGCGGATGTACGTGGAGAAGCGGTCCCGCTCGAAGGTTCACCGCAGGGCAGGCTGAGGTTCACGGGACCGCCGTCCCCGGGCCCGGCCGTCGCCCCTGGCCGCGGCGGACGGCGATTCTTGGCCTGGGCCGTTCGAGGTAGGCTCGCCCGGTCGGCCACGGCTGGCACTTTCGGCGACGGCTGGCGACATGGTGAGGAGTGACCCAGGGATGACGGCCGGGAACAACGGCGCAAACAAGCCCGAGGACGACGATCCGTTCGGCTACCTGTACGAGGACGGTCAGGCAGCGGGCGCCCAGTCGCCGAGGCAGGGCGGCTACGGCTACCCGCCGGCGGCCCAGCCCGGAGTGCCCCGGACCTCGTACAACCAGGTGCGTGCCGTCGGTGAGCGCCAGTACGGCCAGCAGCAGCCGCAGCAGCCGTACGGACAGCCGAACGCCCAGTACGCCGCCCCGGAGACGTACCCCGGCGCCGCGCAGACCGCCCCGCAGCAGGGCGGCGGCCGTTCCGGCGGTCCCGCCAAGGGCGGGCCGAACACCAAGGGCCTGCTGATCGGTGCGGTCGCGGTGGTCCTGGTCGTGCTCATCGGGATCGGCGCCGCGCTGATCTCGGACAAGAACAAGGACGACAAGAAGAACGAGGCCACCTCCTCGGCCGCCCCCGGCGGGGAGGTCGAGGAGTCCGCGAAGCCCGAGCAGTCCGCCAGCGCCGAGGCCCCGCCCGAGCTGCCCAAGCAGGACGCGGCGACGCTGAAGCTGGGCGGTTCGGCGACGCTGGACAACAGCACCAAGGGCGCCAAGAGCTCCAACGGCCAGTACATCAACCTCAACGAGGTGGGCCGGTCCGCGACCTGGGCGGTCGACGTCCCGGCGGACGGCCCGTACACGCTGTTCGTGACGTACGGCGTGCCGGGCAAGGACGCGAAGACGTCTCTGACGGTCAACGCCGAGGCCCCGCGCCGCATCAACATGGACAACTACGCCAACGCCGCCGAGGGGGACCTGGAGAAGGGCTGGACGACGACCTTCGCGTGGATGGAGCTCAAGAAGGGCCCGAACACCCTGATGATCTCCTGCAACGAGGGCGACCAGTGTGACGCCAACCTCGACCAGCTGTCCTTGAAGGCCGGTCACGTGAAGCGCTGATCCGTACGGCAGAGGTCCGGCCCCCACGCTCGACGGCGTGGGCGCCGGACCTTTCCCGTGTACGGGGGGATCAGCCCATCAGAGCCAGGAATCCGGCGACCGTCCCGGTCATCGCCTCGCGGCCCGGGGCGAGGTACTTCCGCGGGTCGACGCCGGTGGTGTGCTCGGCCAGGTACGCGCGGACCGCGCCGCTGAACGCGGTGTTCAGGGCGGTGCCCACATTGATCTTGACCATGCCGGAGGAGGCCACCGCCCGGCGGATCTCCGCGTCCGGCACCCCGCTGGAGCCGTGCAGCACCAGCGGTACCGGGACGGCCGCGCGCAGCCGCCCGATCAGCTCGTGGTCCAGGGCGGCGGTCCGCTCCGTCATGGCATGCGAGGAGCCGACCGCCACGGCCAGCGCGTCCACCCCGGTCGCGCGTACGTACGCGGCGGCCTCGTCCGGGTCCGTACGGACGCCGGGGGCGTGGGCGTCGAGCGGGGCCTCGCCCTCCTTGCCGCCGACCTTGCCCAGCTCGGCCTCGATCCACAGACCGCGCTCGTGGCCCCAGGCCACCGCCTCGGCCGTGGCCCGTACGTTCTCCTCGTAGGGCAGCCGGGACGCGTCGAACATGACGGAGCCGAAGCCCTCCGTGTGTGCCTGGTGAAGCAGTTCCACGGACTCGACGTGATCGAGGTGCAGGGCGAGCCGGGCGCTCGACGTACGGGCGACGGCGGCGGCCGCGGCGGCTATGCCGGAGAGCCGCCCGCCGTGGAACTTCACGGCGTTCTCGGAGATCTGGAGGACGGCGGGGGCCCCGGCGCGCTCCGCCCCGGCGGCGATGGCCTCCGCGTGTTCCAGGGTGATGACGTTGAAGGCGGCGATTCCGTGTCCCCGGGCCTGGGCGGCGGAGACGAGTTCACCGGTGCTGACGAGCGGCATACGGACCTCTTGTTGCTTCTTCCGAACCGCGATCGGGCGGGTCCGGCACGGGCGCGGCCCCTTCAGGCCGCCGGTGTGTGTTCCTCGATGACGACGCGCGGCAGCAGCTCCTCGTACGCCGCGCGGTCGAAATCACCGGCCGTGGGGGAGAGCACGGTCGCCGTCGACAGTGCCACCGCCCTCCGCAGCCGGTCCGGCCAGCTCAGTTCCTCGACGAGCCCGGACAGCAGCCCGGCCACCGCGGAGTCGCCCGCGCCGGTCGGATTGCCGTGGACCGCGGCGGGCGGCCGGGCCTGCCAGCCGCCCTCGGGGGTGACGGCGAGCATGCCGTCCGGGCCCAGTGAGGCGATGACGCCGTGCGCGCCGCGGCGGCGGGCGTCACGGGCGGCGCGGGCCGGATCGCGGGAGCCGGTGAGCAGGGCCAGCTCCTCGGCGTTCGGCTTGACCAGGTCGGGGCGGGCGGCGATGCCGCGGCGCAGCGGCTCGCCACTGGTGTCCAGGAGCACGGGGACCTTCGCGGCGTGGGCGGCCCGGACGAGTTCGGCGTACGCGCCGACGTGGATGCCGGGCGGGAGGCTGCCGCAGAGCGCGACGGCGTCGGCCCCGGCGAGCAGCTCCTCGTACCGGTGCAGCAGGGCGGCCCATTCCCCGGCGGTGATGTGCGGGCCGGGCTCGTTGAGCTGGGTGGTGTCGCCGGTGGTCCGGTCGGCCACGGCGATGGTGCGACGGGTGTTCCCGGCGACGGTGACCAGGGCGTCGGTGACCGGGGCGGTGCTCCGCGGGGCGGTGCTCGTGGTCGCCAGCAGTTCGCGGAGCAGGGCGCCGGTGGGGCCGCCGACGAAGCCGGTGACCACGGTGTCGTGGCCGAGCGCGGAGAGCACCCGGGCCACGTTGATCCCCTTGCCGCCGGGCCGCTCGGACATCTCACGGACGCGGTGGCTGGCGTGCGGGACGAGTTCGGGCACGCTGTACGTCAGGTCGAGTGCCGTGTTCAGTGTGACCGTCAGGATCACCGCGACCGCTCCCTCGATCCCTGCTCCGAAGCGCGGAACCTGGGGTGGGGCGCGCTTTCACTGGCTGTTTCCCCGGCGATCATGTCAAAGAGGCGGCGGTCGGCCCAGACCTCCGGACCAACCGCCGTCTCTTCGTTACGTGTTCAACACGCCGTCAGCCATGCGTTGGATCAGGCGATTCGGGGCTTTTTGATCCATTCGCCCTTGCGCATGACGCCCTGGAGGACGAAGTCCTCGTCCAGCACCACCAGGTCGGCGTCCTTGCCCGGTTCCAGCGAGCCGACCCGGTCGTACACACCGAGCAGCCGGGCCGGGTTGGCGGAGATGGACTGCACGACGTCGCCGACCGGAATCCGGTCGATGGTCACGGCCCGGTGGAACGCGGTGTCCAGGGTGAGCGTGGAGCCCGCGATCGAGTTGCCCTCGACCAGCCGTGCGACCCCGTCCTTGACCTCGACCGCGAGCGGGCCGAGCTGGTAGCGGCCGTCGCCGAAACCGGCCGCGTCCATCGCGTCGGTGATCAGCGCGACGCGGTGGGCGCCCGCGTGGTGGTAGGCCAGCTCCAGGGCGGCGGGGTGCAGATGCGTACCGTCGTTGATCAGCTCGACGGTGATCCGCTCGTCCTCCAGCAGCGCCGCGATCGGGCCGGGTTCGCGGTGGGCGAGCGGCGGCATCGCGTTGTAGAGGTGGGTGGCGACGGTGGCGCCCGCGTCGATCGCCTCGACGGTCTGCTCGTACGTGGCGTCGGTGTGCCCGATCGCGGCGATCACGCCGTGCTCGGCGAGCAGCCGCACCGAGTCGATGCCGCCCGGCAGCTCGGTGGCGAGCGTGAACATCTTCGCGGTGCCGCGCGCCGCGTCCATCAGCTTGCGGACCTCGGCCGGGTCGGGGTGGCGCAGCAGGTTCTCGCTGTGCGCGCCCTTGCGGCAGGGCGAGATGAACGGCCCCTCGAAGTGGATGCCGGCCAGGTCGCCCTGCTCCACCAGCTCCGACAGCACACCGGCCCGGTGGGCGAGGAAGTCCATCTCGCCGGTGACCGTGGAGGCGACCAGGGTGGTGGTGCCGTGCTCGCGGTGGGTGCGGACGCCGGTGAGGACCTCGTCCACGGTGCCGGAGGTGAAGGAGGCGCCGCCGCCGCCGTGGTTGTGCATGTCGACGAAGCCGGGCACCACCCAGTGACCGCTCAGGTCGAGGGTCCGGGCGTCCTGCGCCGCGCTGCCCGCGATCCGGGTGCCTTCTACGATCACCCGGCCGCCCTCGACGGTCCCGGTGGGAAGCACCACCCGGGCACCTGCGAGAACCGTGCTGTCTGCGCGTCCGGCCATCAGGCGGATACCTCCGTGGAGAGAAGATCCCAGGCGAGTAGCCCCGCGCCCAGGCATCCGGCGGTGTCCCCGAGGGCCGCCGGGACGATGTGGGGCAGCTTCTGGAACGTGACCCGTTCCTCGACGGCCGCACGGAGTGGTGTGAACAAGGTTTCCCCGGCCTCGGCGAGACCGCCACCGATGATGAGCGTGCGCGGGTCGAGCAGCGTCAGCGCGGTGACCAGCCCGGCGGCGAGCGCGTCCACCGCGTTCCGCCAGACCTCCACCGCCGCCGGGTCGCCGGACTCGACGGCCTTCGCGCAGTCCGCCGCGTCCGCCGCCGGATCGCCGGACGCCGCGGCCCAGGCGCGGCTCACGGCGGCGGCCGAGGCCAGCGTCTCCAGGCAGCCGCGCTGGCCGCAGCCGCAGTCGGGGCCGTCCGGGCGGACCACGATGTGCCCGATCTCGCCCGCGTACCCGTGCGCGCCCGCCTCGATCGTGCCCGCGATGCCGATGGCCCCGGCGATGCCGGTGCCCAGCGGCACGAAGAGGAAGCGGTCGGCGCCCTTGCCGGCGCCGATCCGTCCCTCGGCCAGCCCGCCGGTGCGTACGTCGTGGCCGAGCGCGACGGGTACGCCGCCGAGCCGCTCGCCCAGCAGGCGGCGCATCGGTACGTCGCGCCAGCCCAGGTTCGCGGCGTAGACCGCCGTCCCGTTCTCGGCGTCGACGATGCCGGGCACGGCCACCCCGGCCGCCACGGCGCTCTCGCCGAAGTGCTCCTCGCCGTACGCCCGAAGGTCGGCGGCGAAGCCGAGAATCGACTCCACGACCGCTTCGGCGCCGCGCTCGCGGCCGGTCGCCCGCCGCGCTTCGTGCAGCAGTGCGCCGTCAGCCCCGACCAGTGCGGCCTTCATTCCGGTGCCGCCCACATCGAGGGCGATGACGTGTTTCACGGGAAACAGTTTCGCCCGAGGAGCCAAAAAGGTCTAGTCCACTACCCCGGTTTGTTGCGGATGCATACAAAATAACGGTCAAGGACGTGCCCGCTTCCGGCCGCTGCTCCTGGTGAGGTACCGGTCGCGTTGCGAAAGCGAGACCGCCGAAGGTGTAGACCTGCGGTGATCCGCTGGTGCAGGATCGCTCCTCATCCGAGGACCCCGTGCCGGTGCGGCCGGCGCGGACACCGCGATGGACGAGGACGGTCTGGGCTGTGCAGTTGCGCTACCGGGTACGGACGGCGGTCTTCACCGCGCTGGGCATGACGGCGGCGCTGACGGGCTGCGGGGGAGACGGCGGGTCGGGGGACGTCACGCTCAAGCTCGTCGCGGCCGACTACGGAACGGGCCCGGCCAACACCTCGCGGAAGTACTGGGACGCGGTCGTCAAGGGCTTCGAGTCCTCCCACCCCGGGATCAAGGTCGACGTCAGCATCCGCTCCTGGAAGGACATCGACCGCGAGGTCGCCGCGATGGTGGAGAAGGGGCAGGCCCCCGACATCGCCCAGGTCGCCTCGTACGCCGACTACGCCAAGGCCGGGAAGCTCTACCGGGCCGACCAGATGCTGTCCATACGTACGCAGGCCAACTTCCTGCCGTCCCTCGCCGACGCGGGCAGCGTCGACCGCACCCAGTACGGGCTGCCGTTCGTCGCCAGCACCCGGCTGCTCTTCTACAACAAGAAGCTCTTCGCGCAGGCGGGCCTCGACGCCCCGCGGACCTGGGACGACATCCGCGACGACGCGGCGGCGCTCAAGCAGCGCGGCGTGGACTACCCCTTCGCGCTGCCGCTCGGCCGGGAGGAGGCCCAGGCCGAGACCATGATGTGGCTGCTCGGCGGGGATGGCGGCTACACCGACGACAGCGGCTCGTACGACATCGACTCCACCGAGAACGTGAAGACGTTCGCATGGCTGAAGACCAACCTGGTCGAGCCGGGGCTCGTCGGCCCGCAGGCCCCCGGCGAACTCGACCGGCAGAAGGCGTTCTCCGCCTTCACCGACGGCCGGGTCGGCATGCTGAACGGGCACCCGACGCTGATGCAGGAGGCCGGGCGCAAGGGCGTGCCGGTCGGCATGGTGCCGATGCCCGGTCGCGACGGCCCGGCCCGCAACTCGCTGGGCGTGGCCGACTGGATCATGGGCTTCAGGCAGAGCGGCCACCGCGTGCAGCTGGGCAAGTTCTTCGACTACCTGTTCACCGACAAGAACGTCATCGCCTTCGCCGACGAGTACGACATGCTCCCGGTCACCGACAGCGCCTCGGCGGCCATGGAGTCCGACCCCAGGTACGCGCCGCTGCGGAAGTTCCTGAGCGCGCTGCCGGACTCGCAGTTCTACCCGTACGGCAGGACGTCGTGGGCCCAGACCAGCGCCTCGCTCAAGGAGAACGTGGGCCGGGCCGTCGAGCCGGGCAGCAGCCCCGAGAAGGCGCTGAGCCAGGTCGCCCGTGACGCGGCCGCGGCGGAGCGCGACGAGTAGGGGCGCCTCCCGCGGCACCGGTCTCCCAGGGCGCCGGTCACCCACGGCACCGGTTGCCTGGGCGCCGGACTCCCGGGCACCGGCCCAGGTGTCACTCTGCCGGACGGGCGATAGGTTGGCTGATATGACCGCTGCCACGCCCGGGGCCGACGACGCCCCCGACGCCCTCTCCGAGCGGGACCGCTCCGTGCTCGCCGTCGAACGGCAGTCGTGGCCCGGTCCCGGGGCGAAGGAACGGGCGATCCGTGAGCAGCTGGGCATCTCGCCCACCCGCTACTACCAGCTGCTCAACGCCCTCCTCGACGACCGCCGCGCCCTGGCGGAGGACCCGGTCACGGTCAACCGCCTGCGCCGGGTACGCGACGCCCGCCGCGACCGCCGCTGAGCACGGCCGCGCACCCCGGCACCCCGCCGCCGAGCACACCCCGCCCGGCCCGGGAACGGTCCTGGCCCGGGAACGGCCCCGGGCCCGAGAACACCCGCAGGCCCGAGAACACCCGCAGGCCCGGGAAGCCCCACCGGACCCAGCAACGCCTCCGGGGCCCGCTGACACCCCCGGGCCAGGACCGCCGGGCTCGGGAACGCCCGCAGACCCAGGAACACCGGCGGGGCCGAGCACACCCGGCGGGGCCCAGGAACACCCCGCCGTCCCCGGAGCGCCCACCGGCCACTCCCCGCCGGGGACGGGCTTGGCGGACGGCCGCCCCCGCCCCGCCTCCCCGCTATAGGCTCGCCCCATGGGCAGCAACCCGGAAGCACCCACCCCCGCATCCGCACCCGCCCCGGGCCAGCCGCCCGCCGGGCTCCCGACCCCCACCACCGCGGCCGGCCGCGAGGCCCTCGCCGCGATCCTCGCCCGCCCCGGCCGTGCCGTGATCGCGCTCGACTTCGACGGCACCCTCGCCGACATCGTCCCCGACCCGGAGCAGGCCCGCGCCCACCCCGGCGCCGTCCCGGCCCTCGCCGCGCTCGCCCCGAAGGTGGCCTCCGTCGCCGTGATCACCGGCCGCCCGGCCTCGGTCGCGGTCCGGCACGGCGGGTTCGCCTCCGTGCCCGGCCTCGACCACCTCGTCGTCCTCGGCCACTACGGCGCCGAACGCTGGGACGCCGTCACCGGCACCGTCCACGCCCCCGCCCCGCACCCCGGCATCGCCACCGTCCGCGCCGAACTCCCCGGCGTCCTGGACCGCTCCGGCTCCTGGCACGGCACCTGGATCGAGGAGAAGGGCCAGGCCATCGCCGTCCATACCCGCCGCGCCGCCGACCCGCAGGGGGCGTTCGAGGCCCTGGGCAAGCCCCTCGACGAGCTGGCCGCCCGGCACGGACTGATCGTCGAGCCCGGCCGTATGGTCCTGGAGCTGCGCCCGCCCGGCGTCGACAAGGGCGTAGCACTCACCGAGTACGTACGCGAGACGGGCGCCCGGTCCGTGCTCTACGCGGGCGACGACCTCGGCGACCTCGCCGCCTTCGCCGCGGTGGAGAGGCTCCGCGCCGACGGTGCCGACAGCATCCCCGGACTGCTGGCGTGCAGCGGCAGCGCGGAAGTGCCCGAGCTGTCCGGCCGCGCCGACCTCCTCCTGTCCGGCCCGGGGGCGGTGGTGGAGTTCCTGCGCTCACTCGCGAGCCGGCTGGAGGCGGGTACAGGCTGATCGAGCCGGGATTCCGCCGCCCTTCGCCCTCCCGCGCCCCGCGCCCCGCGGGCTGTGCCCCGCCCTTCCGCACCCCGGGCCGGGGCACGGCCTACCCCCGCCGCAGCGCGTCCAGCTGGTCCAGGAACCACTGCTGCGGAGGCAGCGCGACCGCCGCCGCGGCCAGGCGCTCGGTGCGGGCGGCCCGCTCGTCCTCCGCCATCGTCAGCGCCTCGTGCAGCGCCGCCGCCGTCGCCGACACGTCGTACGGATTCACCACGACCGCGTCGCCGCCCAGCTCCTCGTACGCCCCCGCCTCCCGGGACAGGACCAGCGCACAGCCGTGGTCGGAGACCACCGGGATCTCCTTGGCGACCAGGTTCATGCCGTCGCGGATCGGGTTGACGAGTGCCACGTCGGCCAGCCGGTACGCGGCCAGGGAGCGGGCGAAGTCGTCCTCGACGTGCAGCACCACCGGCGTCCAGCCGTCCGTGCCGAACTTCCTGTTGATGTCGTCGGCGACCCGCCGGACCTCGGCCGTGTAGTCCCGGTACACCGCGAGGTCCTGCCGCGAGGGGTAGGCGAAGGCGACGTGGACGACGCGCTCGCGCCACTGGGGCCGCTCGGCCAGGAGCTCCTGGTACGCGAGCAGGCCACGCACGATGTTCTTGGACAGTTCCGTTCGGTCCACCCGCACGATCGTCCTCCGGCCGGGGCCGATCTGCTCGCGCAACGCCGCCATCCGCTCGTCCACGTCCGCCTCATGCGCCCGGTGGCGCAGGAAGTCCCCGTCCGCGCCGAGCCCGTGCACCCCGATCCGGGTGTCCCCGGTGCCGCCCAGGATCCGCTCGCAGCAGCCGGTGAACGCGTCCGCCCAGCGCCGGGTCAGGAACGCCGCCCGGTCCGCGCCCAGGACGCCGCGCAGCACCTGCTCGGCGATGTCGTCGGGGAGCAGCCGGAAGTAGTCGACCGGCGCCCACGGGGTGTGCGAGAAGTGGCCGATGCGCAGATCGGGCCGGAGCGCGCGGAGCATGCCCGGGACCAGCACCAAGTGGTAGTCCTGCACCAGCACCGCCGCGCCCGGCCCGGCCTCCTCGGCGAGCGCCTCGGCGAAGGCCCGGTTGTACCGCTCGAACGACGCCCACCGGCGGCGGAAGCCCGCATCGAAGGCCGGCTCCAACGGGGTCTGGTACAGCAGGTGGTGGACGAACCAGAGCACCGAGTTGGCGATGCCGTTGTACGCGTCGGCGTACGTGCCCGCGTCGATGTCGAGCATCCGTACGCCCGGCTCGCCCACCCCGCGCCGGACCGCCTCCCGGTCCCCGTCGCCCAGCGCCGCGCACACCCACAGCTTGTCGTCCACGGCGCTCAGCCCGGAGACCAGACCGCCGCCGCCCCGCCGCGGGGTGAGCGACCCGTCGTGCTCCCGGGTGTACGAGACCGGGCCGCGGTTGGACGCGACGAGAACCTGGGCGCCGGGCGGGGCGTCGCCCGACGGGGCGCCGTCGGGCCGGGTGTCGCCGGTCCGGTCGGTGGGGCGGGATGCGTGCGCGGAGACCATGTTGCGGAATCTAGCCCGATCGCGAACCGCCCAAACGTGCGAAATCAGGCCGCGCGGCGCGCCACGTACTCCTCGATCTCGCACATCGGGGGCCGCTCCTCGGTGTCCACGGCGTGGGTCCGGGGCACGAACCCGTTCGCCCCGCGTTCGAACTGGGTGAGCGCCGGGCGCACCAAGTGCCCTCGGGACAGCCGGAGTTGGGCCGTCCGGTAGATGGCTGCCGCCATCCGGCCGAGCGCCTGCCCGTCCTGGTGCCGGTGCTTGCGCACCCCCACGTCGACCTGGGCCAGCGCGTCCAGCCCCACCGTGTGCAGCGCGTCGACCAGGAGCCCCAGCTCCACGCCGTAGCCGACCGGGAACGGAAGCTGTTCGAGCAGCGAGCGGCGCACCGCGTACTCACCGCCCAGCGGCTGTACGAAACCGGCCAGCCGGGGCCAGTGCAGATTGAGCAGCGGACGCGCCACCAGCTCGGTCACCCGGCCGCCCTGCCCCGCCGTGTCACCGAAGGGGCGGTCGTACATCGCCTTGACGAACTGCACGTCCGGATCGGTCAGCAGCGGGCCGACGATGCCGGAGACGAAGTCCGCCGAGAAGTCCTTCAGGTCGGCGTCCACGAAGCACACGATGTCCCCGCCGGTCACCAGGAGCGACCGCCACAGCACCTCGCCCTTGCCGGGCACGGCCGGTATCCGGGGCAGGATCGCGTCGCGGTGCACCACCCGGGCGCCCGCCTCCCTGGCCACCCGGGCGGTGGCGTCGGTGGAACCGGAATCGATCACCACCAGCTCGTCGACCAGCCGGACCTTCTCCATCAGCTCGCGCCGGATCGTCGCGACGATCTCGCCGACCGTCGCCTCCTCGTTCAGCGCGGGCAGTACGACGCTGACGCTTCCGCGCCCCGCCTCCCCGGCCGCGGCCCGCGCGGCCAGGAGGCGGTCCAGCGGGCGGTCGGCGGCCGACCAGGAACGCCTGGCCAGCCAGCACTCGACCTCTTCCAGCACGGTCGATACTCCCTGTATGTGATCCATCTCGCGGTTCGGACGACTATCTCAACCGTCCGCTGCTTCGGTTACAGTCTTGAACAACGCGGACGACCCTCGCATGCCGGGGTCCGTCCGCCGATAAATGCCCGGATCGAAGGTCCGGTGCCACAGCGCTCATCCAGAGGGACTGAGGGAACGGCCCGTTGAAGTCCCGGCAACCCCCCCACCGACCGTGCGGTCCGGTGAGGAAGGTGCCAATTCCGTCTCGTGGCGAAACGCGCCGCGGGGAAGATGAGGAGAAAGGGCCTCGCCATCATGGCTGCGCAGACCGCTGCAGTAAGCATCGACGCTTCCGCCGACACCACCGAATCCGCCGCGACCGTCGACCTCGGACCCGCTTCCGGGCTTTCCTGCCGCGAATGCGGCGAACGTTTCGACCTCGGCCCGATTTTCGCCTGTGCCTCCTGTTTCGGACCGCTCGAAGTCGCGTACGAACTGCCGAGCGGTTCCCCCGAGGAGCTGAAGAAGCGCATCGAGGCCGGTCCGGCCAACATCTGGCGCTACGCCCCGCTGCTGCCGGTCCCCGCCGACGTCGCCGAGAAGCCGAACCTGAACCCCGGCTGGACCAAGCTGGTCCAGGCCGACAACCTCGCCCGTGAGCTGGGCGTCGAGCCGGGCAGGCTGTTCGTCAAGGACGACTCCGGCAACCCCACGCACTCCTTCAAGGACCGTGTCGTCGCCCAGGCCATCGAGGCCGCCCGCGCCTTCGGCTTCACCACGCTGTCCTGCTCCTCCACCGGCAACCTCGCCGGTGCGGTGGGCGCCGCCGCCGCCCGGGCCGGCTTCCGCTCCTGCGTGTTCATCCCGCACGACCTGGAGCAGGGCAAGGTCGTCATGGCCGCGGTGTACGGCGGCGAGCTGGTCGGCATCGAGGGCACCTACGACGACGTCAACCGCTTCTGCTCCGAACTGATCGGCGACCCGCTCGGCGAGGGCTGGGGCTTCGTCAACGTCAACCTGCGCCCGTACTACGGCGAGGGCTCCAAGACCCTGGCGTACGAGATCTGCGAGCAGCTCGGCTGGCGGCTCCCGGACCAGCTGGTCATCCCGATCGCCTCCGGCTCGCAGTTCACCAAGATCGACAAGGGGCTCCAGGAGCTGATCAAGCTCGGCCTCGTCGAGGACAAGCCGTACAAGCTCTTCGGCGCCCAGGCCGAGGGCTGCTCGCCGGTCTCGGTGGCGTACAAGGGCGGTCACGACGTCGTCCGGCCGCAGAAGCCGGACACGATCGCCAAGTCCCTCGCGATCGGCAACCCGGCCGACGGCCCGTACGTCCTGGACATCGCCCGCCGCACCGGCGGCGCGGTCGAGGACGTGAACGACGAGCAGGTCGTCGACGCGATCAAGCTGCTGGCCCGCACCGAGGGCATCTTCGCGGAGACGGCGGGCGGGGTGACGGTCGGCGTGACGAAGAAGCTCATCGAGGCCGGTCTGATCGACCCCGCGCTGACCACCGTCGTACTGAACACGGGTGACGGTCTCAAGACCCTCGACGCGGTGGCCGAGACCTCGCAGGCGACCGCGACGATCCGGCCCAGCCTGGAGGCGTTCCGCGCCGCCGGCCTCGCCACCAGCTGACCACCCGAGCCTCCAGGAAGGACACCACCATGAGCGTCAAGGTCCGTATCCCCACCATCCTCCGCACCTACACCGGCGGCCAGGCCGAGGTCCCCGCCGAGGGCGCGACCCTCTCCCAGGTGATCGAGTCCCTGGAGCGGAGCCACCCGGGCATCGCCGCCCGTGTCCTGGACGACCAGGGCAAGCTGCGCCGCTTCGTGAACGTGTACGTCAACGACGACGATGTCCGCTTCGAGGACGGCCTGAACACCGCCACGCCGGAGGGCGCCGGTATTTCGATCATCCCGGCTGTGGCGGGCGGCTGCTGACGCCTGTCTGATCGCGCCGCGTTGTCGTTGCGCCGAGTTGTCGAATTGCCCTCTCCGTCATTCAAACGGAGGGGGCAATTCTGCATGGTTGAGCGCGGTAGAGTAGGGGAAGTCCCCCCAGCTGCTCGCGTCAACCGCGTATGAGAATGCGCCCCCTCACGACAAGATGCAGCCAAAGTGCGTGTTCCCCTTGCGGCATAAGTCGCCTTTGCCCGGCCCGACTTGCCCGGGAATCTTCTGAATCGCGTATATCCGGGTGTTCGGTGCTGCCGAGAATTCTCGTCCGATTGACCTGTTGCAGAGGGCAGTTGGGCAGATACATTCAGCCGCGGTCGACGCGTTCCGGCGCACACACCCTCTACCTGTCGGAGGGTGAGTTCTGACCCGGGTCCGCGAAGTGCGGTCCTGCGCAAGGGCCAGTAATAGGGGAGTTAGGCATGGCTCAGGGCACCGTCAAGTGGTTCAACGCGGAGAAGGGGTACGGCTTCATCGCGGTCGACGGTGGTGCGGATGTTTTCGTCCACTACAGCGCGATCCAGATGGACGGGTACCGCACCCTTGAAGAGGGTCAGCGAGTTGAGTTCGAGATCTCGCAGGGCCAGAAGGGGCCGCAGGCAGACATGGTCAAGCTCGCCGTCGGCTGAGTTCGAGCGGTCGGCCAACGACACCACTCACGCACTGAGGGCCCGTACCCATGAGGTACGGGCCCTCAGCGCGTCCCGTGACGCCCCGGCACACCGCGCGTGACGCCGTCCGGCGCACCCGTCCGTGGTGCGTCCGGCACGCGCCTGCGACGCGCCTTGCGTACGACCTGCGACGCGCCCTGTGTACGGCCTGTGGTGCGCCCCGCGGACGGCCTGTGGCGCGTCCGGCGCACTGTCCACATCCCGAGGGGGACGCTTGCACTCTCGGGGGTCGAGTGCTAATCATTGGCGTTAGCACTCTCCAGGTGAGAGTGACAGAACTTGGACCGGGCCGGTGAGGCCCGCAGGCCGGTGGGGCAAGGAACCACCAGGCACGCAGGCCGTCCGTCGCGGGCGCCATCCGGTCCGGAGAAATCCACCCCTGTCCGGGAGGACCACTTCACATGGCCAAGATCATCGCGTTCGACGAGGAGGCCCGGCGCGGTCTCGAGCGCGGCATGAACCAGCTCGCCGACGCCGTCAAGGTCACCCTTGGCCCCAAGGGTCGCAACGTCGTCCTTGAGAAGAAGTGGGGCGCCCCCACGATCACCAACGATGGTGTCTCCATCGCCAAGGAGATCGAGCTGGAGGACCCGTACGAGAAGATCGGTGCGGAGCTGGTCAAGGAGGTCGCCAAGAAGACGGACGACGTCGCCGGCGACGGTACGACCACCGCCACCGTTCTCGCCCAGGCGCTCGTCCGCGAGGGTCTGCGCAACGTCGCCGCGGGTGCCAACCCGATGGCGCTCAAGCGGGGCATCGAGAAGGCCGTCGAGGCCGTCTCCGCCGCTCTCCTGGAGCAGGCCAAGGACGTGGAGACCAAGGAGCAGATCGCTTCGACGGCCTCCATCTCCGCTGCCGACACCCAGATCGGCGAGCTCATCGCCGAGGCCATGGACAAGGTCGGCAAGGAAGGCGTCATCACCGTCGAGGAGTCCCAGACCTTCGGTCTGGAGCTGGAGCTCACCGAGGGTATGCGCTTCGACAAGGGCTACATCTCGGCGTACTTCGCCACCGACATGGAGCGTATGGAGGCGTCGCTCGACGACCCGTACATCCTGATCGTCAACTCGAAGATCAGCAACGTGAAGGACCTCCTTCCGCTGCTGGAGAAGGTCATGCAGTCCGGCAAGCCGCTGCTGATCATCGCCGAGGACGTCGAGGGCGAGGCCCTGTCGACCCTGGTCGTCAACAAGATCCGTGGCACCTTCAAGTCCGTCGCCGTCAAGGCCCCGGGCTTCGGTGACCGCCGCAAGGCCATGCTCGGTGACATCGCCATCCTCACCGGTGGCCAGGTCATCTCCGAGGAGGTCGGCCTCAAGCTGGAGAACGCCGGTCTCGACCTGCTCGGCCGCGCCCGCAAGGTCGTCATCACCAAGGACGAGACGACGATCGTCGACGGTGCCGGTGACAGCGACCAGGTCCAGGGCCGCGTCAACCAGATCCGTGCCGAGATCGAGAACTCCGACTCGGACTACGACCGTGAGAAGCTCCAGGAGCGCCTCGCGAAGCTGGCCGGCGGCGTGGCCGTCATCAAGGCCGGTGCCGCGACCGAGGTCGAGCTGAAGGAGCGCAAGCACCGCATCGAGGACGCGGTGCGCAACGCCAAGGCCGCCGTCGAGGAGGGCATCGTCGCCGGTGGTGGCGTGGCTCTGCTCCAGGCCTCGGCCGTCTTCGAGAAGCTGGAGCTCTCGGGTGACGAGGCGACCGGCGCCAACGCCGTGAAGCTGGCGCTGGAGGCCCCGCTCAAGCAGATCGCCGTCAACGGTGGTCTTGAGGGCGGCGTCGTCGTCGAGAAGGTGCGCAACCTGGCCGTCGGCCACGGTCTGAACGCCGCGACCGGCGAGTACGTCGACATGATCGCCGAGGGCATCCTCGACCCGGCGAAGGTCACCCGCTCCGCCCTGCAGAACGCCGCGTCCATCGCCGCGCTGTTCCTCACCACCGAGGCCGTCATCGCCGACAAGCCGGAGAAGGCCGCCGCGGCCGCCCCGGGCGGCATGCCGGGCGGTGACATGGACTTCTGATCCTGACGGATCGGTAGTTCCTTCCGGCACAGCGTCGAGCTCTGCCGCGTCGGCCCCTGGGACCAACTGGTCCCAGGGGCCGACGCCGTTCCTCCTTCCGCGGGTCCGCCGAAGGAGGCCGGAAAGGAGGCCGGAGACGTCTACGGAAGGTGGCCGAGGAGCCAGGCGCAGAGCTCCCCGGTCACGAGCGCGTGCGGTTCGTTCCGGGAGGCGAGCCGGTAGTCGTCCAGCCCGCCCGCCCCGGCCGGAAGCGCGGAGATGTCCTGGTACAGCTCCGTGTCCGTGTCCGGATCGCCGACGTCCACCGCGCTGACGGACGGTACGAAGCAGTGCGACCGGATGCGCACGGCGGTCGTGAGGCCGAGGTCCGGGCCGAGGGCGTTGAGGCCGTCGGCGACGATGCCGAAGCCCTCCAGCGAGCCGCCGGGTGCGCCGTCGATCGACGGCAGCCCCTGCGTCCGTACCTCATGGGTCTTCGGCGCCGCCACCCGGAGCTTCGCCACGCAGACGCCGGGGCCGGGCGCCTGGGTGTGGAGCAGGGTGCCGACGACCGAGCGGCCCGTCCCCTCCAGGGCCAGCTCGCCCGCCCGTACGTCGGTGCCGACGCCGTCGGCGGTGCCGTTGGCGACACCGATCAGCCGGGGGCGGCGCGGCCATTCGCCGACGGCCGCCATCTCCGCGAGGAACGCGGTACGCGCCTGGCTCCGGCCCGGCGTGCCGTCCCAGGTCCCGATGTGCCGCCACAGCAGTTCACGGGTGCCCGGACTGTTGATCTGCTCGGAGAACCGGCCGTCGAGGTCCTTGACGTAATGCGCGAACGCCTGGAGCGCGACCGGCACCCAGGCGCCCCGGTGCGGAGTGTCGTACGAGAAGTAAAGCGCCGTGCCGTGGTCGGCGCCCTCGTACTCCATCCTGGCCAGCGCGTGCCGGGTGACCAGCCCACCCGTGCTGAACCCGCCGACGACCAGCGGGGTGGCGCCCAGCCGCTCCGCCAGAGCCCGGGTGATCGCGGCGCGCGCGGTGCGGGAGTTGTCCAGAATCGACGCCCCGCGCTCGTGGTGGCCGAGGAGAATGACGTCACGCCCGCGGCGGCGCAGCTCGCTGATGAGCGGATAGTCACCGAACTCCAGGATCTGCCAGGAGAACTCCAGCTCGCTGGGGCCCGTACCGAAGCCGTCGGCGAGGATCACCGGACGTACGAGGCCGGGGTTGCCCTCGCCGTGGTACACCCAGGCGGTGCCGCCCGGCAGATCCCACACGGCGCTGGGCGACACCGGAAGCGAGCCGGGCCGCTCGGCGTCCAGCCGGGTGCCGGGCGTCAGCGCGATGGCGGGCCTTTCGTGGAGCGCGGAGACGATCTGCTCGCGGGACGGCTCGGACATGGGTGGTGTTCCCCTTTGGGACGGTTGATTACGATGCGCGCCAAGGGGAGCACGTGCGGTGGCTGTCCAGCGGGCGATGCGCTGCCAAACCACCCCCAGGTGGGAGCAACTTTCGGACACGCCCCACTGCCCTCCCGCCCCCGCTCCGGCACGCCGTCCCGCAGCCCCGCTGCGCCACCGCCTCGCCGTCCCGCCGCAGCCGCGTCAGTGGTGCCAGGCGCGCCCGCCGGTGTTGTGGATGAACCGCTGGAGCACCTTGAGCGTGGTGAGGTACTCCTCGTCGGAGATGCCGGCGTGCCGTTCCGCCCACAGCTCTTCCTGCAGGGCCGCGGCCTTGGCGTGAAAGGCCGTGCCCTCGGCGGTGATGTCCAGGCGTCCCTCGGCGTCCTCGGTGACCCAGCCCCGGGCGATGGTCTGGTCGATCTCCGCCTCCATGTTCTCCGGGCCGGTGTCGAGGTAGTTGCGCAGGAGCCGGGACACCTCGTCACGGCTCCTGCCGCCTTCGGCCCGCGCGACCTGTGCGAGAACCCACCACTGCGGCTGGTTGGTGCCGATCTCCCCGAGCGCGGCCCGGGTCCGGGAGACGACGGCCTTGTAGGCCGCCCAGCTCCAGTAGCCGATGGGCTGCTGCGTCAGTTCGGCGTCGTTGTGCGAGTACTCCATGACTGGTTCCTCCGTCGGTTCCGTCATCGCGGCACGTGCTCGGGCATCGCCGCCCTCGCTCGGGCTGGGGCGACGGAACCGACCTTAGAAGCTCAACTGGACTTGAGGTCAAGGCCGTTCAGCGGGTGCGGGCCAGGGAACGCGGAACGCGGGGGTGCCGGGTGCCGGGCGGCGGGTGGCGGGTGAACCCCGAGTTGACCGACGGGAGGGGTGCGACCCGGTGTGCGGGACGGGGGTCCGGCACACCGGGTGAGCGGGGCAGTGGGCGGGTCAGTCGCGGCGGGGGCCGATGACGGTGGTTCCCTCGTGGATGGTGATGGCCAGGGCCGGGCAGATGTCGGAGGCGTCCAGGACCTGTTCGTCCGGCTCGATCTCGTCGGTGCGGGCGCGGGCGCGTTCACCGTCGAGTTCGAACACGCCGGGGACCGTACCGGCGCACATGCCGGAGCCCTGGCAGAGCTGGGGGTCGACGCGTACGGTCCAGGTCATGGCGGTCACCACTCCACCGGCATGACGCGTGGGCCGCGTACGAGCATCTCGGACTTCCAGGTGACGTCGGCCGCCAGGCGCAGTCCCGGGAAGCGGGTGATGAGGGCGGACAGCGCCTCCTGGAGTTCCAGCCGGGCCAGCGGGGCGCCCAGGCAGTGGTGGACGCCATGGCCGAAGCCGAGGTGCTGGTTGCCCTCCCGGGCGACATCGAGCACGCCCGGGGCGCTGAACCGCAGGGCGTCGCGGTTGGCGGCGCCGACGGCGACCAGGACCGGGCTGCCCGCGCGGACGAGCGTTCCGCCGACCTCGATGTCCTCGGTGGCGTACCGGGCCTGCCCCGCGCCGCTGCCCAGCGGCACGAAGCGCAGCAGCTCCTCCACCGCGTTCGGGACGAGCGCGGGTTCGGCCCGGAGGCGGGCGAGCTGGTCCGGGTGGTCCAGGAGGGTGAGCACGAAGTTGGGGATCTGGGACGCGGTGGTCTCGTGCCCGGCCACCAGGATGCCGACGCACAGATCGACGAGTTCGAGCTCGGAGAGCCGGTCGCCGCCGTCGCGGGCCTCGATGAGCGCCGTCATCAGGTCGTCCTGCGGTGCGCGGCGGTGCTGCTCGATCAACCCGGCCATGTAGGCCCGCAGTTCCTCGCGGCTCGCCTCGAACTCCGCGGCGGTGAGGGAGCTGGTCGACAGCGCGTCGTCGCTCCACTTGCGAAAGAGCGGCCGGTCCTCGGTGGGGACGCCCAGCATGCGGCAGATCACGGCGACCGGCAGCGGCAGCGCGAAGAGGTCGACCAGATCTGCGGGGGCCCCGGTCGCCTCCATCGTGTCCAGGAGGCCGGCGGTCAGCTCGCGGACCTGGGGGCGCAGCTTCTCGACCTGGCGGACGGTGAACGCCTTGGCCACCAGGGACCGCAGCCGGGTGTGGTCGGGCGGGTCCATCCCGAGGATGCCGCCGTCCCGCTGTCCCTCGGACTGCCGGGGCTCGTCGTGCGAGGCGGCGGCGGCGCGGCTGAAGCGCTGGTCGCCGAGGACCAGCCGGGCGTCGGCGTAGCGGGTGACGAGCCAGGCCGGTTCGCCGTAGGGCATCTGGACCCGTAACAGGCCGGGCTGTTCGCGTACGCGCTCGTAGGCGTCCGCGAGCTGGAGCCCGTCGGGGGTGTTGAAGGGGTAGGCGAGGGGTGTGATGTCAGCGGTGGTCACTGCGTCCTCCCGGATGTAAGCAGCTGCTTACAACGGTAGGAGCGTCCTTCTGGGGCAGTCAACGACGCTTTACGGCCGTTATCCTGACGGGCCGTTCGAGAGGAGAGCGTCATGGAGCCCGGTTCCGTTCCGCCGCCCGAAGAACGCCGCAGGGACGCCGTGGCCACCCGCCGGCGGCTGCTGGAGGCGGCCCGTGACCTGTTCGCGGAGCGGGGCTACGAGGGGACGACGGTCCGCGGCATCGCGGCGAGGGCCGGGGTCAACCAGGCCCTGCTGTTCCGCTATTTCGGCTCGAAACGAGGTTTGCTGACGGAAGTCGTGGCTCTGGGCGGGCTGGAGCAGTTGCGGGCGACGCCGCCGGAGGAGCTGTTCGAGACCGCCCTGCGTTCGATGCTGACCCGTAGTGCGGAGGGTGCGGAGGACCGTTCCCTGGAGGTCTATCTGCGTTCGGTGGGGCGTGGCGACGAAGCGGCCGGAACGCTGCGAGAACTGGGGGAGGAGTATCAGAGCGCGCTGGCCGGGCTCTCCGGGGCTCCGGACGCGGTGCTGCGGGCGGATCTGGCCATGGCCTGGCTGCTGGGCATCGGTCTGATGCGGACGGTCGTCGCGCGCGAACCGCTGGCCGGCGCGGAGCCGGACGAGGTCTGCCGTCTGGTGCTCGGCACGCTCGGCCATCTGTGGTCGGCGGATTCGGGCGAACCGGGTGAGCAAGGGGGTGCGGGGCTGTCTCCTCCGGGCCCGGGACACAGGCCCGGGACACAGGCCCCGGGCCCGGAGGAGACAGGTGAAGCGGGTGGTGCGGGTGGGTGATCAGGCGTTGTGGCGCTCGAACACGGCGAAGGCCGCTTCCTGACGCCACTCGGTCGCCGCCTTGGGGTTGGCGGCGAGGTAGCGGGCGCAGCGCGGGCTCGGGCGGTCGCTGCCCAGCCGGTCGGCGAGGCAGGCGCCGACCGGGCGGTAGCGGGACGGCGCGGAGTCGGCCCACAGGCCGCGGCCCTCGCGGAAGGCGTACTCCAGCGAGGCGCGGGCCAGGTCCTTCAGCTCGACGTAGCCGAGGTCGTACGTCGTGGACGCGTACTGGTACTCGTGGCTGATGTCGATCCGGGAGACGCCCGGGTCGTCGCTGGCCAGCACGACCGGAACGCCGTAGCGGCGGTACGCGTCGAACGGGTGGTCGCCGCCCGCGACGCCGAGGATCTGCTTGTTGCTGGAGAACGGCACCTCGACGGCCACGTTCCGCCGCGCCATCGTCCGGGCGAGCTGGCGCCAGTCGTCCTCGTGGAGCAGGTCCACGCCGTGGCCGACGCGCTCGGTCCCGGCGACGAGCACGGCTTCACGGATGTGGAAGGTCAGGCCCTCGGGCTTGACCAGGCCGGGGGCCAGCTCACCGGCGTGCAGGGTGAGGTGGGAGGCCGGGTACTGGCCGCGCAGGTACTTCAGCATCCGCATCTGGAGGCTGTAGTCGGCCAGTGCGGTCGCGCCGTCCTCGGGCTGCACGAGGTTGACCGCGACGAACCTCGGGTCGCGCTCGGCAAGCCGCATGCCGACCGCCATCTGTGTGAACACCCGTACCGGGGAGCTGTTCCGGGACACCTGGGAGACCCACCGGACGGGGAGCCTGCAGCCCGGGTCGGGGCGCGGGGTGTCGCAGTGCGCGGTCGCCCGGAACTGCACGTCGGCGTCGTCGGCCTCCTTGACCGCCTCGTCCACCACCCGGTCGAGCTGCCCGCCCGCCAGCAGTTTGCGGTGCAGGGCGGCCAGGTCGGAGTCGTACCCCACCTTCTCGGCGAGCGCCTTGCTGCTTTCCGACGCGGGGGTGACCAGGGTCTCCAGGTAGAACTGGTTCTGCTCGACCACGGTGTTGGCCACGTTGGCGAGCATCTTGCCCCGGGTGTACCAGGTGGCCATGCTGAACTTGCCGAACGCGTCGAAGAACTGGTCGTGCCCGGACTTGCCGGCCGGGAAGTCCTGCATCGACCAGGCCCGGATGATCCGCCGGTGGAACGCGGCGTCGCGCTGCGCGTCGGCCACGGGCCGGGTTCCCGGACCGCACGGCGGCGCCACGGCCGTCGTCGTCGCGTCGATGCAGAGCCCGTCCTCGGTCGCGAGCTTGATCAGGTACTCGGTGGTGACCGCGCCCGACAGGTGGTTGTGCAGGTCGCCGCCCTTGGGCAGCGCCTTGAAGAAGGCAGTCAGCCGCGCCGGGTTGTCGCGCAGGGCCGCGAGGCGCGCGGAGGTCCTGGCCTCGGCGGGGGTGGGGGTGCGGGGAAGCACATGGGCGGCGGTACGGGCGGCCGGCGCCTGCGCGGGAGCGGCGGCGGGGGAGACGGCCGCGGCCGGGAACGCGGGGAGCAGGGCCAGCGCGGCGAGGGCGCCGAGTCCGGCCGTGCGCAGCGACTTGGGGCGGGGACGGGAGCGGTGTGCCGTCCGGGTTGTTGAGATCACCGCCGCATGATTGCGTCCGGATGGGGCATTCTTCGCCCCAATCGCATGTATGGCCTGAAACCTCCACTCAATCAAGGGATTTCGGTCTTTATTCCTAGTTCTCCGGATGAACGGTGGCGTCGTTGTGCAGGGGTGCGCGTGCGGTGGTAGGGGAGCGGAGGGGTTTCGGGGTGCTCGGGGGTGTTACGGGGAGTGCTGCCGGCTGGTCCGCGCCTGTTGTGCGCCGGAATCCGGAGGGGTGAATCGCTTGGGCGCAGCATGACAACTCCCTGTGACAGATGTGCGGTTGTAGGTTCGGCGCCTCTTCCTGGCGTGCGGCGCGTTGGACACGCTGGGTGTGCATTGTCGTTACTCAGCGTGGAAAGGAATGGCTCATGACGATCAAGGAACGGCGCGGGGTCGCGGAGGGCAGAGTGCGGGCCGCGGAGGACGCGGTGACACGGCTGAAGGAGGGATTCTCAAGCATCGGGATCACCTTGCCGTCGTTGCGGATCGACCCGGTGTCGTGTGCGGGGGACGATCCGGTGGCGCCGCTGGTCGACCTGGGGCGGTGCAACCTCGATACGGCGTTGCGGCTGAGTGTGGTGCTGGAGGCGCAGAGGTCGGCTGGTCATGAGGAGTGAGAGCCGTGAGCCGGTGGCGCCCGAGCCGGGATCGTTCGCGGTGGACACCCGGGACGGCCGGGTGGGCCGCGTGATGGGGACGAGCGGGTCGTACGTGCAGCTGCGGGCGCCGGGCGGGGGGCCGGAGTGGGAGTGCCCGCCGGATTCGGTGCGCCCCGCGCCGCTGCGGGAGGTGCTGCGGGCCCGGGTCCGGGAGGTCAACAGGCAAGGAAGGCTGCCATGACGGCCATGACGGCCATGACGGCCATGACAGTGGTGACAGTGGTGACAGCGGTGACAGCGGTGACGAGGAACAGGGGCCATGGGTGTGGGGGCACGCCGATGTCTGCTCTGTTCACCGAGCCGGACGAGGGCGGTGCGGAGGTGCCCCCGGTGTGAGCGGGGCGGCCGCACACGGATGAGGGATGACACCCGGCCTGGGTGCCGCCCCTCATCCGTGTGCGGCCGTTCGTGCCGGGTGCCGGGTGCCGGGTGCCGGGGCGCGGGGGTCAGACTCCGGCGGGTTCCTTCGTGGGGGTGTCGGGGCCGTTGGCCGGGGAGCCGGGCGCCGTCGCCGGGGGCGCGGCCGGTTCCTGGGCGACGTCGAACTCCGCCAGCAGATCCTTGCCGAAGCCGAAGAAGTACGTCGCGAGGAAGCCGGCCAGGTAGCCGACCAGCAGGCCGCCCGCGTAGATCGCGACCGTGGTGCCCAGGCCGTGGTTGCCGTCGAGGAGCGGGAAGAGCGCCCAGCCGGACGGGCCGATGGCGGTGGAGCCGACCTTGTCACCGAGCTGGTTGAACAGGCCGACGAAGCCGCCGCCGAACGCGCCGCCCACACACGCCGTGATGAACGGGCGGCCGAGCGGGAGGCTGACGCCGTAGATCAGCGGTTCGCCGACGCCGAGCAGACCGGCCGGGAGGGCGGACTTGATCGTGCGGCGGATCGAGCCGTTGCGGGGGAGGCGGAAGTAGACCGCGACGGCCGCACCGACCTGGCCCGCGCCCGCCATCGCGAGGATGGGGAGCAGCACGGTGTAGCCCTGCTGCTCGATGAGGGTGGTGTGGATGGGGATCAGCGCCTGGTGCAGGCCCAGCATCACCAGGGGGAGGAAGAGGCCGCCGAGTACGAAGCCCGCGCCCGCGCCGCCGTTGGAGAGCAGCCAGTCGGCGAAGGTGCCGATGGCGGTGGAGATCTCGCCCGCCACGTACATCAGGCCGAAGAGCGTGACCAGACCGGAGACCAGGACCGTGAGGGTCGGGGTGACCAGGACGTCCAGTGCCTCCGGAACCCAGCGGCGGCACCACTTCTCCACGTACACCGCGAGTACCGCCGCGCCGAGCGCGCCGAGCACACCGCCCTGGCCCGGGGAGAGCTTCTGGCCGAACGCCTCGATGTTCGCGACGCCCGGGAAGACGATGATCGCGGCGACCGCGCCGCCCAGGATCGGTGTTCCGCCGAACTCCTTCGCCGTGTTGAAGCCGACGAACACGGCGATCAGCGCCATGAAGCCGGAGGCCGTCGCGGCCAGTGCGGGGGTGACCGAGGGCAGCCAGCCCAGGTTCACCAGCAGGCCGTTGAGCCCGGCGATGATGCCGCAGCCGATGAGCGCGGGGATCAGCGGGACGAAGATGTTCGCGACCCGGCGCAGGAACAGTTTGAACGGTGTGGCGTTCTTCGCCTTCCGGGCCGCCTTCATCGCGGCCCCCTGCGCGGCCAGCCCGGCCGCGGTCGTGGCGGGCTCGGTGGGATCAGGCCCGGTTCCGGTGGGGGGTGCGGGCTGTGGGGTGGAGGGGGCTCCGGGCTCCGCCGTCCGGGCTTCGGCGACCAGTCGTTCGAATTCCGGAGTGACCCGGGCGACGGTTCCCGGGCCGAGGACGATCTGGTAGGTGTCGTCCTCGACCACGCCCATGACGGCGGGGACCGCCTTCAGGGCTTCGTCGTCGGCGAGCGAGCGGTCGCGCAGACCCAGCCGTAGCCGGGTCATGCAGTGGGCGACGGATTCGACATTCGCGGCGCCGCCGACGAGGGGGAGGATCGCGGCGGCGGTGGCGCGGTTCTTGTCTTCTGGTGCCATGGTGCTGGGGCCTTGCTGTGCGGGGGTGCGGGTGGTGCGGGCAGTACAGGTAGTGCGGGGGCGGGGGACAGGGAAGAGGTAGGTGGTGTGGGGGCGGGGCTGGCGGTCAGGTGGTGCGGGGGGCGGCGGCGAGGGCGGCGCGGAGGTGGCCGTCGGACGAGGCCAGCAGTGTGGCGGCGGTGGGGCCGTCGACCTGGCCGAGGAGGGTGAGGATGGCGTTCTTCACCTCGCCGTCGGTCGCGGCCAGGGCGGCTTCAATCTCGGCGTCGGAGGCACCGGTGGCGAGCGAGACGATCCGGCGGGAACGGGCGCGCAGCTTCTCGTTCGAGGCGCGGACGTCGACCATCAGGTTCCCGTACGTCTTGCCGAGCCGGATCATCGTGATCGTCGAGATCATGTTGAGGACGAGCTTCTGGGCCGTGCCCGCCTTGAGCCGGGTGGAGCCGGTGAGCAGCTCCGGGCCCACGACGATCTCGATGCCGTGTTCCGCGGCCGCGCCGAGTGCGGAGTCCGCGTTGCAGGACAGGCCGATCGTCAGGGCGCCCTTGGCGCGGGCGTGCTCGACGGCGCCGATCGCGTACGGCGTGCGGCCGGAGGCGGAGATCCCGACCACGGTGTCGTCGGCGGTGAGGTGCAGTGCTTCGAGGTCGGCTGCGGCCAGCTCCTTGCTGTCCTCGGCACCCTCGACGGCCTTGACCATGGCGCCGGGGCCGCCCGCGATCAGCCCGATGACCTCGGACGGGTCGGTGTTGAAGGTGGGCGGGCATTCGCTGGCGTCGAGCACGCCGAGCCGTCCGGCGGTGCCCGCGCCCGCGTAGATCAGCCGGCCGCCGCGGGCCATGCGCGCCGCGGTGCCGTCGATGGCGGCGGCTATCTCGGGGAGCCGGGCGCCGACGGCGGCCGGTACGGACTGGTCCTCGCCGTTCATGATGCGGGCGATGTCGAGCGTGCCGAGGCGGTCGATCTCGGCGAGCTCCGGCCGGAACGCCTCGGTGGTGAGCGTCGCCAGCTCGGCGCGCAGCTCGCCGTATCCGCCGGACGGGTCGGAAGCGGCGGGGGAGGCGGCGTCGGTGTCGGGGGTGGAGGTCATGGGGGGCGGCTCAGCTTTCTCGGTCTTCGTCTTCTCGGTCTCGTACGGTGGTGCGTTCCCCGGCCCGTCGGGGACCGGGACGGTCAGCGGGGGCGCGGGGTGTGGCGGTGGGCCAGTGCTTCGTAGGAGGCCGCGAGGGCCGGTGCGGCCGTTTCGTAGGTGCGCTGCGCGACGCCTATGAACAAACAGTCGACCACGAGCAGCTGGCTCGTGCGGCTCGACATGGCGGCGGGCCGCAGCTCGCTCTCCCGGGCGGTGGACGTGGTCAGCACGTGGTCGGCGTACTGCGTGACCGGGCCGTCGGGGCGGCCGGTGATCGCGATCGTCGTCGCCCCGCGGTCGAAGGCGACGCGCAGCGGCTCGATGACGTCGACCGTGGAGCCGGAGTGCGTGATCGCTATCGCCACGTCGCCCGAGCGCAGCTGTACGGCGTTGGTCACCGCGAGGTGCGGGTCCGTGTGGGAGTGCGCGATCAGGCCGATGCGGGCGAGCTTCTGCGCCAGGTCCTGGCCGACGAGCGAGGAGGCGCCGACCCCGTAGATGTCGATCCGGCGGGCGGTGGCGGCGGCGGCCACGGCGGCGCCGAGCTGCACCGTGTCGAGTCCGGCGGCCGTGTCGGCGAGGGTCTGCTGCTCGTCGTAGGCCAGCTTGGCGACCACGTCGGCGATCGGGTCGTCGACCGCTATGTCGGCGGTGACGGAGGGGGCCCGGCCGGACTGCTGGTGCGCGGCGAGCCCGGCGAGGGCCAGGCGCAGGTCCCGGTAGCCGGGGTAACCGAGGAGGCGGGCGGTGCGGACCACGGTCGCCTCGCTGGTGCCGGTGAGCTCGGCGAGACCGGTGACCGTGAGGGCGGCGCAGCCGGCCGGATCACCGGCCACGGCCTCGGCGACGCGCTGCATGGAACGGGTCATGGACGGCGCGAGCGTACGCACCTTGGCCGCGAGGGCCGCCGGGGCGGGCGGGGATTCAGCGCTGAAACTTTCCTTCAGGTCATGGGTCACATTTGAAAGATATTTTCAACCGGGTTACCCGTCAACCCCTCTCTGGCCCCTGTTCCTTCGGCCGGTCCCCCTTCCGTCCGCTTCCGGCCGTGCGGGGCGGACCGCGTCTGTCCCTATCCCGCCGAGGGGGGCCGACTGTTCGGGCAGGGGACAATGGGGCCATGGAGATGAATCCCTTGGAACAGGCCCTGCATACGGCCCGTGCGCTGGTCATGGCCGATCTCGCCGCGGGGGATGTCGCCGAGGCCGGGATCGTCTCGATGGTCGAGGACGCGGTGACGCACCGCCGCTGGTGGGTGGAGCAGTGGCCCGAGGGCGCCGCGTTCGTGGTCGGGCTCGTTGCCCAGGACGTGCAGGACGCCCTGCTCGAACGGTACGGACGCTGGCCGCTCTGCCCGGTCTGTGACGCGGGCGACCCGCACGCCCTCGATGTCGAACCGGAGCTGGGGCCGGATCCGCACTGGGTGTGCACCAAGGCCGCGGTGGCCGTGGCGCCGGTCGGTTCACTGGCCGGGATACTGCGCCGGTGACGCTGTACATCGACCCGCCGCAGTGGCCGGGGCATGGCCGGTTCTGGTCGCACCTGGTCAGCGATGTGTCCTTCGAGGAACTGCACGCCTTCGCGGCGTCCATCGGCTGCCCGCCCCGGGCCTTCGACCGGGACCACTACGACGTACCGGATGCGCGGTACGAGGACGCGGTACGCGCCGGGGCCGTGCAGATCGGTTCGAAGGAGCTGGTCCGCCGGATCACGCAGGCGGGGCTGCGCCGCCCGAAAGGACGACCGGCCCCCGGCGCCTGACGGCGGATTCCGGGAGCCGGTGTACGGGGGAGGGGAAAACAGGGGAGGGGGAGAACGGGGGAAGGGGAAAGAGGGGAAGGGGAGAGCGCGATCCGCGATCAGGCAGTGGTCGAGGGGCGCCCGTCCGCGCACGCCTCCACCGGCACGTCCACCGGAGCCTGCACCGGCACGTCCGCCGGTCCCACGACCGAAGCCCCGGGGGCCGCCGATGCCGATCCCGTTGCCTTTGCCACGGACGCCGCGGCTGGCGCCCCCGCCACCCGGCGCGAGCGTCCGCCGCCCTGGAGCCGCAGCGAGAACACCACGGCCACCAGCGCCACCACCGTCATCGCCGCCCCCGCCCACGCCGTCGCCGTGAAGCCGAAGTCGGCGTCGATCACCGCACCGCCCAGCCAGGGGCCGCCCGTGTTGCCCAGGTTGAACGCGGCGGTCGTCGTCGCCCCGGCCAGCGTCGGGGCGGCACCCGCGACGTTGAACATCCGGGCGTTCAGCGCCGGGGCCGTGTAGAACGCCGAGAGGCCCAGCAGGAACGCGAGCCCGACCGCCGCGACCGGGCTCGACGCGAACAGCGCCAGCGCGACCAGGAAGACCGTCGAGGCCGCGATCCCGCTCATCAGCACCCCGAAGAGGTGCGCGTCCGCGACCCGGCCGCCGATCGTCGTGCCGACCAGCGCACCGATCCCGAAGAGCGCGAGCACGGTCGGCACCCAGCCCGAGTCCAGCCCGGCGACGTCCGTCAGCAGCGGGGCCAGATAGCTGAACGCGCAGAAGACGCCGCCCGCGGCGAGCGCCGTGATCACGATCGACAGCCACACCTGCCGGTCCCGGTAGATGGCCATCTCCTGCTTCAGCCGGGGCTTGCGCTCCGGCAGGGGGATGCGCGGGATCAGTGTCGCCACCCCGACCAGTGCCACGGCGGAGGCCGCGCCGACCGCCCAGAACGCCGACCGCCAGCCGAGGTTCTCACCGAGGAACGCGCCCAGCGGAACGCCCAGCACGTTGGCGATCGACAGGCCGCCGATCATCACGGCCATCGCACGGGCCCGCGCGTTCACCGGCACCATCGCGATGGCGACCGCCGCGCCCACCGCCCAGAACCCGGCGCAGGCGAACGCGCTCACCACCCGGGACACGAACAGCACCTCGTACGTCGGGGCCAGCGCGCCCGCGACCTGGCCGAGCCCGAAGACGGTGATCAGAGTGATCAGAGTGGTGCGGCGCGGCAGCCGGAGCGTGGCCACGGCGAGCAGCGGGGCGCCGATCACCATGCCGATCGCGAACGCGGATATGAGGAGACCGGCACGCGGGATCGACACGTTCATGTCGTCGGCGATGGGCGGCAGCAGGCCGGAGAGCATGAACTCGCTGGTTCCCAGGGCGAAGACCGAGAGACCCAGGATGTAGACGGCCAGGGGCATGCGGGAGCGTCGTGCGGCAGAGTCGGGCATGACAGCAGACAACCGTGTCCGCCGCTACGTGATTCCCGGCGCTTGTCGGATTTACGTAGTTGTCATCTTCCTGCCTGCTGGCTCCCCTGCCCACGGGCGCAGCTGCCTACCGGCGTATCTGCCCACCAGCCCACCAGCCCACCAGCTCTCCTGCCTACCGCTCCGTGGCTCACCCATGGCTCAGCGGGTCAGCAGGTCCCGTTCGGCCCGCAGGTTCTGCCGAGCCCGCGGCTCCCAGTGCTCCGCCCCGTACGGCGTACGGAACAGCCTCGGCAGGCCGAGCAGTTGGCGCAGCACCGCCGCCCGCCCCTCCCGGAACGCCTCGTCGGGCACGAAGCCGTACTCCTCGCGTACCCGTGCCGCGTAGGCCGCGTACTCCTTCGGGCTCCCCGCGAGCACGGCCAGGTCCGCGTCGCAGAGGACCTCCCCGTCGGTGTCGCCCTCCGCCGGGTCGTGGGTGACGGTGAGCCGGACGAGACGGGCGACCTCGGCCGTGACCCCGTCCGGCACACCGGCCTCCGGGAGGGCGCGCTCGGCCAGGGCGGCGCTGCGCTCCTCGTTCTCGGACCGGTCGGGCCGGTACACGGCGTCATGGAACCAGGCGGCGAGGCGCACCGCGTCCGGGTCGGCGGCGTACGGGGCGAGCGTGTCGATGTGGTCGAGCACCGCGACCAGGTGCGCGGTGGTGTGGTACTTGCGCTGCGGTTCGGCCCAGCGGGCCAGCAGGTTGTCGGCGTACGGCACCGGATCGGGGCCCGGTGCGCCGTTCCGGGCGCGGACCAGGGTGTCCGCCCAGCGGGCGCGCAGGTGTCCGTCGGTGCCGTGGGTACGCGAGCTGTCGGCCATGGGCACGAGGCTACGGGGTGTTCCGAGGGCCCGTCCCGTGATGTGGGCGGGCCTTGTCCGGCGGGCCGGGCGCTCACTAGCGTGCGCCTGTGACGGATCTGACGAACCCGGCCGGCCGGACCGCCCCGATGGACCTCAACGCCGATCTCGGCGAGGGGTTCGGGCACTGGACCCTCACCGATGACGACGCCCTCCTCTCCTGTGTCACCAGCGCCAATGTGGCCTGTGGATTCCACGCGGGCGACGCCTCCGTGATGCGGCGGGTCTGCGACACCGCCGCCGCCCGGGGCGTGACGATCGGCGCCCAGGTCTCCTACCGGGACCTGGCCGGGTTCGGGCGCCGCTCGATGGACGTCCCGCCCGCCGAGCTGACCGCGGAGGTCGCCTACCAGATCGGTGCGCTGCGGGTGTTCGCCGAGGCGGCCGGGGCCTGCGTCGCGTACGTCAAACCGCACGGCGCCCTCTACAACCGGGCCGTCTGGGACGACGAGCAGGCCGCCGCCGTGGTCGCGGGCGTCGGGCTGGCCGGTGGTGACCTGGCGGTCCTCGGCCTGCCGGGCTCGCGCCTGCTCGCCCACGCCAGGGCCGCGGGCCTGGCCGCCGTGGGGGAGGCCTTCGCCGACCGGGCGTACACGGCGCGGGGGACGCTGGTGCCGCGCGGTGAGCCCGGTGCGGTGGTGCACGACGCGGACGAGGTCGTACGGCGCAGTGTCGGCGTGGCGGTGGAGGGCGGGGTCACCGGGGCGGACGGCAGCCGGATACCGGTCGCGGCGCGCTCGTTGTGCGTGCACGGCGACACTCCGGGAGCGGCAGCGCTGGCGCGCCGGGTCCGGGCCGCGCTGGAGGCGGCGAACGTGCCCCTGCGGGCCTTCGCGTGAGCGGGTACGGCAGGGACACCGCGCAGGGGGACGGGGACGGGGACGGGGGCGGGGCCGGGGCCGGTGAGCCGGTGGGGCTGGCCGCCGGGAGCGGGGCCGGGGCCGGGGAGCTGGTCGTGCTGCCCGCCGGGGACGGGGCGGTGCTCGTCGAACTGCCCTGCGCCGAGCGGGCCGCCGCCTTCCACGCCGAGCTGCTGCGCCGCCGCGCGCGCGGTGAGCTGCCCGCCGTGCGCGAGATCGTGCCCGGGGCCCGGACCGTGCTCATCGACGGGCTCGTGGACCGCACCCCGGCCGGTCGGGCCCGGTTCGCCCGGTTCACCCGGGAACTCGCCTCCTGGCGGATTCCGCCGCTGCGTCACGGGTCGGGGGCGGCCGTCGAGATCCCCGTCGTCTACGACGGCCCCGACCTCGCGTTCGTCGCGGCGGCCTGGGGCGTTCCGGTGGCCGAGGTGTCCCGTATCCACGCGGCGACCGAATTCCGGGTGGCCTTCTGCGGGTTCGCCCCCGGCTTCGGCTACCTCACCGGGCTCCCCGCGCACCTCCACCTGCCTCGGCGTGCGACCCCGCGCACCCAGGTCCCGGCCGGTGCGCTGGCGCTCGCGGGGGCGTACACCGGGATCTACCCGCGCCCGTCGCCCGGCGGCTGGCAGCTCGTCGGGCGCATGCCCGAACCGGGCGGGCTGTGGAACCCGGCCCGCGAACCGGCCGCGCTGCTGACCCCCGGAACCCGGGTGCGTTTCGTCGGGCTGGGGGCGGCGTCGTGACCGGGGCGGTCCAGGTCGTCCGGGCCGGTGCGCTGACCACCGTCCAGGACTCCGGCCGCACCGGCTGGGCGCACCTCGGCGTACCGCGTTCCGGCGCCCTGGACGTCCCGGCGGCCCGGCTCGCCAACCGGCTGGCCGGGAACGGGCCGGACGCGGCGCTCCTGGAGACCACCGTCACCGGCTGTGCGGTCCGCCCCGACCGGCCCGTCCTCGTGGTCGTGGGCGGCGCGCCCTGCCGGGTCACCGTGGACGGGCGGCCGGTGGCCTGGGGCGCCCCGGTCCGCGTCCCGGCGGGTGCGGTGCTCGACGCGGGCCCGGCGGTGCGGGGCCTGCGCGGCTACCTGGCGTTCGGCGGCGGCCTGGTGCCGGAACCGGTGCTGGGCAGCCGGTCGGCCGACCTGCTCTCCGGGCTCGGCCCGGCCCCCCTGCGCACCGGCGACGTGCTGCCGCTGGGCGAGGCCCCGGCGAGCCCCCCGGCCGCCGACGCGGTGCCCTGGCCCGGTGTCCCCGCCGAGCTGGTGCTCCCGCTCCGCCTCGGCCCCCGTCACGCCTGGTTCACCGCGGGGGCGCTGCGTACGCTCACCACGGCCACGTACCGGATCTCGCCGGACAGCAACCGGATCGGGCTGCGCACCGAGGGACCGGCGCTCACCTGCGCCCGCACGGGCGAACTGCCCAGTGAGGGCATGGTGCTCGGCGCCGTCCAGGTGCCACCGGACGGCCACCCGGTGGTGTTCCTCAACGACCATCCGACGACGGGCGGTTATCCGGTGATCGGGGTGGTCGCCGAGCCCGCGCTGGCGGCCGCGGCGCAGGCGGTCGCGGGAACCCGGCTACGGTTCACCGCCGCGACCGTCAGGACGCGGCGGGCAGCCCGAAGTGGTCCCTGATGATCCGCATCGTCACGGCGCCGTCGGCATTGAAGCCGGGGTCGTTCTCGTACGCCGGGGTCTCCCGGCCGACTATCCCGGCGTCCAGCAGCTCCCGTACCAGCAGGTCACCGCTGCGGCGTGACTCGCGGCGCTGCCCCACGTTGAAGTACGACCGTTCGAACCCGCCCCGGCAGTACTGGAACTGGAAGGGATGGTCGGGGCAGTGCGGCACCATGTAGTTCTGCCCGTGCGGGCACGGGCAGGCGGGCGTGGTGGCCAGGAACACCGTCCGCACCCGGTCGGGCCCGCCGAAGCGTTCCTCGTAACGGAACCCGGTGATGTCGCGCGACAGGTCCGCCACTTCGTCGCCGGGCACGGTCGCCGCGTCGTGCGTCAGCCAGGACCAGCCGTCCGACGCGCCCCGCGTGCGGGCGGGGTATCCCGCCGCGGCGAAGATCTCGGTCAGCGTGGGCAGGTCCAGGCCCTGGGCGTAGGTGACAAAAGTGCCGGAGGCGCCGGAGGCGATCGGGTCGTTCATGCCCCGCTCACCACCTTCCGGGCCAGCGGGGGCGACGGCAGGCCGAAGGCCCCGGCGATCGTCCGCACCAGGCGGTCCTCGTCGTCGTAGTGGTGGTCGAAGCAGTCGTGGCCGTCCTTCGCGTCCGCTTCCTCGCACTCCGCGCCGGGGCCTATGAGTCCGGCGGCGAGCAGCTCGGCGGAGAGGTGGTCGGGGTTCTCCCCGACCCGCTGGCCGATGTTCTCGAAGCTGAAGGCGAGGACCAGGCGGCCGTCGCGGTGGTACTCGAAACTGGGCCCGTGCGCCTTCGCGCTGCACGGCTCGGTCTCGAACACGACCAGCTCCGTGCCCTGCGGGCAGAGCCGCCGGTAGTCGACCCCGTTGTAGTCCTCTATCTCCTCGTTGACCATGTCGTGCACCGCCCAGGCCCAGCCGCCCGCCCCGGTGCCGTCATCACCGCCCTCCGCTCCGCCGTGCGCCAGTGGTTCGCGCCGCAGCTCGCGCAGGCCCGCGGTGAGCGCGTCAAGCGGCAGGCCACGAGCGAGAACGATGTTCACCTCGTGGCCGGGGAAGGAGTCGTGCATCCAGCTCGTCATGCCGGAAACCCTAAGTGCCCGCACTGACAACGCGGCCTGCCGGGAGCCCTGTTGGACTCCCGGCAGGCCGCGTTGTCAGCGGTGTCCGACGGTTACGAAGCGGCCTTGAAGCCCCGCAGCCGCAGCGAGTTGCCGACGACGAAGACCGAGGAGAACGCCATCGCGGCGCCCGCGATCATCGGGTTGAGCAGCCCGGCAGCCGCGAGCGGCAGTGCGGCCACGTTGTAGGCGAAGGCCCAGAACAGGTTGGTGCGGATGGTGCCGAGAGTCTTGCGCGACAGCCGGATGGCGTCCGCAGCGGACCGCAGGTCACCGCGGACCAGTGTCAGGTCGCCCGCCTCGATCGCGGCGTCCGTGCCGGTCCCCATCGCGAGGCCCAGATCGGCCTGGGCGAGGGCGGCGGCGTCGTTGACCCCGTCCCCGACCATGGCGACCGAACGGCCCTCGGCCTGGAGCTTCTTGACGACGTCGACCTTGTCCTCCGGCATGACCTCCGCGTACACCGTGTCGATCCCGACCTCGGCGGCGACCGACTCGGCCACCGCCCGGTTGTCACCGGTCAGCAGGATCGGGGTGAGCCCCAGGGCCCGCAGCCGCTCGATGGCCTCGGCGCTGGTGTCCTTCACCGCGTCGGCGACTTCGAGCACCGCCCGCGCCTCACCGTCCCAGGCGACCGCGATGGCCGTCCGGCCCGCGGCCTCGGCCGCGGCCTTGAGCCGGGCCAGCTCCACCGGCAGGTGGATCTCCCACTCGGCCAGCAGCTGCTCCCGGCCGACCAGGACCGCGTGGCCCTCGACGATTCCCTGGACGCCGAGTCCGGGGACGTTGGTGAAGTCCTCGGGGGTGGGGAGGGTGGTGCCGGTGCGGTCGGTGGCTCCGGTGGCGACGGCCTGGGCGATGGGGTGTTCGGAGGAGTGTTCCAGGGCTCCGGCGAGGCGGAGGACCTCGTTCTCGGTGGTGGTGGCGGTGGTGTGGACGTCGAGGAGGGTCATGCGGCCGGTGGTGACGGTGCCGGTCTTGTCGAGGACGATGGTGTCGACGCGGCGGGTGGTCTCCAGGACTTCCGGTCCCTTGATGAGGATGCCGAGCTGGGCGCCGCGTCCGGTGCCGACCATGAGGGCGGTCGGGGTGGCGAGGCCCAGGGCGCAGGGGCAGGCGATGATCAGTACGGCCACGGCGGCCGTGAACGCGGCGGTCAGACCCGAACCGTTGCCCAGCCAGAAGCCGAGCGTGCCGAGCGCCAGGGCGATCACCACGGGGACGAAGACGGCGGAGATCCGGTCGGCGAGCCGCTGGGCCGCGGCCTTGCCGTTCTGGGCGTCCTCGACGAGCTTCGCCATCCGGGCGAGCTGGGTGTCGGCGCCGATCCGGGTGGCCTCGACGACGAGCCGGCCGCCCGCGTTGAGGGTGGCCCCGGTGACGGAGTCGCCGACGCCGACCTCCACGGGCACGGACTCGCCGGTCAGCATCGAGGCGTCCACGGCCGAGGCGCCCTCGACGACGGTGCCGTCCGTGGCGATCTTCTCGCCGGGGCGGACCAGGAAGCGGTCACCGACCTGGAGTTCGGCCGTCGGCACGGTCACCTCACGGCCGCCGCGCACCACGGTGACCTCCTTGGCGCCGAGTTCGAGCAGCGCCTTGAGGGCCGCGCCCGCCTTCCGCTTGGAGCGGGCCTCGAAGTAGCGCCCGGCCAGGATGAACGCGGTGACTCCGGCGGCGGCCTCCAGGTAGATGTTCCCGGAGCCGTCGGTCCGGCCGATCGTGAGCTCGAACGGGTGCGTCATGCCGACCATGCCCGCCGTCCCGAAGAACAGCGCCCACAGCGACCACAGGAACGCGGCCGAGGTGCCGACCGAGATCAGCGTGTCCATCGTGGCGGCGCCGTGCCGGGCGTTGGTGAACGCGGCCCTGTGGAACGGCCAGGCGGCGTACGTGACGACCGGGGCGGTCAGCGTCAGGGAGAGCCACTGCCAGTAGTCGAACTGGAGCGCCGGGATCATCGACATCGCGATCACCGGCACCGCGAGCGCGACGGCCGTCAGCAGACGCTGGCGCAGCGGGCGCAGCTCGTCGGCCTCCTCGGACCCGTCCCCGGGCGTCACCGCCGAGTCGGTACGGGCCGGGGGAGCGGGCTCGTGCGCGGTGTAGCCGGTCTTCTCGACGGTGGCGATCAGGTCCTGTACGGAGAGGTCCTCGCCCCGGTAGCTGACCTTGGCCTTCTCGGTGGCGTAGTTGACGGTGGCGGTGACGCCGTCCATCCGGTTGAGCTTCTTCTCGATACGGGCCGCGCAGGAGGCGCAGGTCATGCCGCCGATCGCGAGCTCGACCTCTGCGGCGGTGCCGGTGTCGGTGCCTGGTGTGGCGATGTGCGCGGACACGTTGTCCTCCCTGACCGTGACGTTGATACCCCTAGGGGGTATGCATTGCTGACTCATGTATACCCCCCTCCCCTATAAAACGCAAGGGTGGATATGCCGCGCGAGCCCGGAACGTGTGCGTTCGGTCACCGGATGTGCGGCTGAGCTCACGTATCTTCGCCTGGCATTGAGGCTGCATCCTCGGTGTACTGACCCGTAGGGTGGTCATTGGACTAGACCTATTGCTGTCTCTGGAGGATTGGGATCCCATGAGCAACCGTGCAGTCCTGGAGGTGATCGCTCTCGACGCGGAGGACGCGGTCGCGGCCCAGGCGGGTGGTGCGGACCGGCTTGAGCTGGTCACCGACATGGCGGCGGACGGCCTGACCCCGTCCTGTGCGACCTTCGCGGAGATTCGGGCAGCGGTGGACATCCCGCTGCGGGTGATGCTCAGGGTGGCGGACGGCTTCGAGGCCGGGGACATCGAGGTGCTCGTGGCCAGGGCCCACGAGCTGCGTGCGGCGGGCGCCGAGGAATTCGTCTTCGGCTTCCTCGACGCGCAGGGGCGGCCGGACCTGGTCGCCGTCGAGCGGCTCATCGCCGAGCTGGACGGCTGCCCGTGGACCTTCCACCGCGCGATCGACCGGGCCGCCGACCGGGACGCGCTGCGCAGGCGGCTGGCGGACATGCCGGGACTGGACACGTACCTCACGGCGGGTTCGGCGAAGGGCGTCGACGAGGGCATCCCGACGCTGCTGGCCGAGGCGGCGCGCAAGGGTGAGCCCGGTTACGAACCGCGGATCCTGGTGGGCGGCGGCCTGCGCCTGGAGCACCTGCCCGAGCTGCTGGCCGCCGGGATCGACGCCGTGCACATCGGCGGCGCCGCCCGCCCGCACGGCTGGTCGGGCCCGGTGGACGCGGCGGCGGTACGCGAATGGCGCACGGTGCTCGACGCGTAACGGGGACAAGGACGGGGAGGCCCGGGGCGCCGCCCCGGACCTCCCCCATCCGCGCCGTTCCCGCGTTCCCGCGTTCCCGCGTTCCCGCGTTCAGGCGGTCACCGGCATCGACAGCTCCTCCGGCAGATCCCCCGCGTGCACCACCGTCAGCCCCGACACCGCACGCGTCAGCGCCACGTACAACCGGCGCAGCCCCGTCCGGATGTCCGCCTCGCCGTCCACCACCGCGGCCGGCTCGTCCAGCACCACGTAGTCGTACTCCAGTCCCTTCGCCAGCGACGCGGGCACCAGCGTCAGCCGGGACCGGGCGGTCGTCTCCTCGCCCGGCGAGAGATACGCGTGCCCCGCCGCGCCCAGCGCCTCCGCCAGCGCCGGAATCCGGGCGTCCGCCGCGATCAGGCCGATCGACCCCTCCTGGGTCAGCGCCTCCTCGCACGCGGTGACCACCGCCGCGTCCAGCTCCGGTGCGCCGTCCACCGCCCGCACCTCCAGCGAACCCGGCGACTCACGCACCGATTCCACCGCCGCCAGACCGGGCGAGATCACCGGCAGCAGCCGGGAGGCGTACGCGATCACCTCGCGCGGCACGCGGAACCCCGCCGTCAGCTCCTCCACCACCGCGTCCGACTTCCCCAGATGGTGCAGCGCCTGCGCCCAGCTCGCCGTCGACCACGGCGTCGTGCCCTGCGCCAGATCGCCCAGCACCGTCGCCGAGCCGGTCGTACAGCGGCGGCCCACCGCCCGGTACTGCATGGGGGACAGGTCCTGCGCCTCGTCGAGCACCACATGGCCCAGCGAATGCGTACGCGTCACCAGGTCGTTCGCCTCGTCGATCAGCACCGCGTCCGCCGCCGACCACTTCGCCGACCTCACGCTCCGCGCGGGCTTCACCCACACGACGGCCTTCTGCTCGTCCGCGTCGAGCAGCCCCTCCGCGTGGGCGGCCAGGAACTCCGGGTCGCCGAGCAGCCGCAGGACCAGCTTCGCCGGGTCCACGGCGGGCCAGATCGCCTTCACCGCCGCCTTCACCGCGGGATTGCGGGCCACCGCGTTCTGGACCCGGTCGTCCGGAGCCTCGCCCGCCTCCTCCATCCGGACCAGCACCGCGTGCGCGATGCGCTGCGGCAACGCCTCGTGGGCCGCCCCGTAGCGCATGTCCCGGGCCAGTAGTTCCTCGACCATCCCGGCCACCTCGTACGCGGGCACCCGCCAGCGCCGCGAGCCGCGCACCACCACGACCGGTTCCTCCGGCGGCGTCACGTGCGAACGGATCGCCCGCCGCAGCACCTCCGCCATGCGGGCGTCGCCCTTCACGACGGCCGCCTCCGCCGTGTCCGTACCCCGCACCTCGATACCGGCGGGCGCCACCAGGTCGTCCACCGTGGACTGCTCCACCGCCAGCTCGCCGAGGGCGGGCAGCACCTGCTCGATGTACTGGAGGAAGGACCGGTTCGGCCCGATCACCAGCGTCCCGGTACGGGCGAGGCGCTCCCGGTGCGCGTACAGCAGATAGGCCACCCGGTGCAGGCCCACGGCCGTCTTCCCGGTGCCCGGTCCGCCCTGCACGCACACCGTCCCGCCCAGCTCGCTGCGGACGATCTCGTCCTGCTCGGGCTGGATCGTCGCCACGATGTCCCGCATCGGGCCGACGCGCGGGCGCTCGATCTCCGCCTGGAGCAGCTTGCTGGTCTGCTCGGTCTCGGCCGGGTCGCTCAGGTGCTCGTCCTCGTACGCGGTCAGCTCACCGCCGGTGTAGCCGAAGCGGCGGCGCTGCCCGACGTCCTGCGGGTCCTTGCGGGACGCCCGGTAGAAGGGCTGCGAGACGGGGGCGCGCCAGTCGATGACCATCGGGTCGCCGCCCGCGTCGTGCACATGGCGGCGGCCGATGTAGAACTGCTCCCCCTCCGCCCCTTCCGCCTGCTCGGCACCGACCCGGTGCAGATAGTCCAGCCGCCCGAAGAAGAGCGGGGTGTGGGCGAGGTCGGCGAGCGATTTGATCCGCTCGTCGATCTGGGCCTGGAGGACGGCCGCGTTGACCCAGTTCGCGGTCACATCGCGGATGTCCAGGGCCTGGGCGTCCTCGCGCATGGCCCGCAGCGCGGCGCGGGACGCGGCGAGGTGGGCGCGTTCACGGGCCAGCGGATCGGTGGTGCTGTCGTTCTCGAGTTCGTGCGCGGGCACGGTGTTGCCTCCGGCTTTTCAACGCAGGACGGCGGACCGCGTCATCCCGCCGAGGGGAGATGCGGTCCGCTGCGGGATCGATCACGGGTACGCGCAACGGGTGCGCGTCGGGGTGTCGACCGGTTTCCGTCCGGTCGGCGGCGCTCCCCCGGCTGCCGGCACGGACCCTCGCGGGGGCCGCCGGTACCACGGTGCGGGAGGCGGGCAGACCGGCGATTGTATCCACCGGGCCCGGTTGGGGCCAACACATATCGATCGGAGGCGGTGCCGCCGCCCGTGGCCGTTCGGCTCGCCGCTTCCCCGGGTGAGGGCGACGAATGCCGAGCGCCGTCGGCCCGGGGGCGCTTGATGCGCGGTTCTGGAGGGGGAGTGGTCAGTCCTGATGGCCCTCGACCAGGTGATCGAACTCGCCCGCCTTGATGCCCTTGACGAAGGCGGCGAAGTTCGCGGGGGCCGTGGCCATGATCGTCCCGGGTCTGTCGCTCTCGACGAGTTCGATGTCGCCGGTCGCGGCGAGGCGGACGTGAACGCAGTTCTGATGGTCCTCCGGTCCTGAGAACGAGGACTTCTGCCAAGCAGTGGGGGCGGTCATCTCTCTCACGTTTCCTGTGCGACTCGGTGGATGAACTTGCGTGATTCGTCGGTGTCGAGCGCGATTTCTTCGACCGGATCCCACAGGGCGCGATACTTGATCAGGTGAGGCTCGGCGTCCAGGAATCCGCCGTCGAATGCGCTGTCGATCTGCACCGTGTCCAGCTGCGGGATGGTTGCGCCCGCACAAAGCATGGAGTGCACGGACCCGGTGATCTGTTTGCTGAACGGCACTACCTGAATGGATGCGCTCGGCCACGACGACGCCTCGATGAGGAAATCGAGCTGTTCGCGCAGGGTCTCCGGTCGGCAGCAGCGCATCCGCAGGGCGGCTTCGTGGATGAGTGCCTGAAATCCGGTCGGCTGCGGACGCTCGAAGACCTCGCGCCGCCGCATCCTGTGCTCGACCCTTGTTTCCCCTTCCGGAAGGTCTGACACCCTGCTGAGGACCAGCTCTTTCGCGTACGCCTGGGTCTGGAGCAGCCCGGGAACGTGGAGCGTGTCGATCGCGCGCTTGTCATCGCGACCGCGACCGTGGGGCAGGAAGCCGCGGACGGGGCCGGCGGGGTTCGTGGGCGGCGTAGGGTGATCGAACTGCTGCCTGGTCGGTCCCATCGTGCGCGGGAGCGGCGCCGCGTGGCCGCGGCTTCCGCACGGCGCGCGACGGGGCCCGGTCACCGCGGCCCGGATCGTGTGACGGAGGCGAATGTGCTGGTTACTGTCGCGGACGTGGAAGCCGCCGCCGAGCGGATCACCGGACACGTCGTACGGACCCCGACCGTGCCGAGCCCCGGGCTCTCCGAGTTCCTGGGCGCGCCGGTCACCGCGAAGCTGGAACTCCTGCAGCGCACCGGCTCGTTCAAGGCGCGTGGGGCGACCGCGAAGCTGCTCGCGCTCGGTGAGGACGAACGCGCCGCCGGTGTCGTGGCGGTCAGTGGCGGCAACCACGGCATCGCGACCGCGGTCATGTCCGGCGCGCTGGGCATCGAGGCGACCGTCGTCATGCCGCGGTCCGCCCCGGGCCGCGCCGTGGCCGTCGCGGAGGGCGCCGGGGCGAGTGTCGTCCTTGCCGACACCATGGACGAGGCGTTCGCCCTCGTGGACGATTTCCGGGCCAAGGGACTCACCCCGGTCCACCCCTTCGACGACCCCGTCGTCATAGCCGCCCAGGGCACGGTCGGCCTGGAGCTCGCGGAGGACGCCGGGGAACTCACCGACGTACTCGTCAGCATCGGCGGCGGGGGACTGATCTCCGGGGTCGCCGCCGCGCTGCACGCGCGCCGCCCCGGGGTACGGATCTGGGGCGTGGAGACCGAGGGCGCGCGAGCGATGTCGCAGGCCCTGGCCTCCGGCGGGCCGGTGCCGGTCGAACTGTCCTCGATCGTCTCGACCCTGAGCGCCCCCAGCGCCTCGCAGCTCACCTACGAGCACGTCTCGGCGCTGGTCACGGACGTGCTCACGGTGACCGACGCGGAGGCCGTCCAGGGCACCTTCGATCTGGCCGACCACGGCAAGGTCTGGGCCGAGCCCGCCGCCGGGTGCCTGCTGCCCGCGGCACGCCGGGTACTGGAGCGCGTCGGTGAGGGGGCCGGAATCGGCCTGGTGGTCTGCGGCGGCAACGCGACGACCGCCGACGTGGCCGCCTGGGCCGGACGCTTCGGACTGCGCTGACCGCACGGGCCCGGCGCGATGCGCGTCCGGACCGGCGGCGCACCGCCCGCGCCCGGCACCGCCCCGGCCGACGGCGCACCGCCCCGGGCCCGGGGAACCGCGCCCCTCGCAGGGCCGCGGAGAAAACATGCCGGGGCCGTACGCCGTACGTGTCTCCACCCCCCCGTAGGGGACCGGGTGGAGGCGCGTACACCCCTGGGGTGACGCGGGGTCCGTCCGGGGTCCACCCGGATTCCACCCCCGGACCGATACCGGTACCGGCCCTGGCGCAGCACCATGGAACACATGAGCACCCTCACCCTGAACCCCCGCAGGACCGGCCCCGCGCACGGCGCGACCGCGGCCACCGGTCACCTCCGTACCCACCGCGTCGGCGACGCGGTACGCGCCGTCAGGGTCTTCGTCCGCGCCGCCTTCGACGTGGCCGTGCTCGGCGAGTACGCGGAGGAGACCAGTCCCCGTAACCACGACGCGAGAACCGGCGCCCACCACCATCACGCCCGCTGAGCAGCCCGCCGCCTCAGCTGTCCGCCAGCAGTTCGTCCGCGTCCACGATCCGGTACGCGTACCCCTGCTCGGCCAGGAAGCGCTGCCGGTGTGCCGCGAAGTCCTGGTCGATCGTGTCGCGCGCGACCACCGAGTAGAACCGCGCCTCGTGCCCGTCCGCCTTCGGCCGCAGCACCCGGCCCAGCCGCTGCGCCTCCTCCTGGCGGGAGCCGAACGTCCCCGAGACCTGGATGGCGACGGTCGCCTCCGGCAGGTCGATGGAGAAGTTCGCGACCTTCGAGACCACCAGCACACCGATCTCGCCCGACCGGAACGCGTCGAAGAGCTTCTCGCGCTGGGCGTTGCTCGTCTCGCCCTTGATCACCGGGGCGTCCAGATGCTCACCGAGCTCGTCGAGCTGGTCGATGTACTGCCCGATGACCAGGGTCTGCTCGCCGCGGTGCCGCCGCACCAGCGCCTCCGTCACCTTCCGCTTCGTCGCCGTCGTGGCGCAGAACCGGTACTTCTCCTCGGCCTCGGCGGTCGCGTACGCCAGCCGCTCCGAGTCCGTCAGGTTGACCCGCACCTCGACGCAGTCGGCCGGCGCGATGTACCCCTGCGCCTCGATCTCCTTCCACGGGGCGTCGAACCGCTTCGGCCCGATCAGCGAGAACACGTCCGACTCGCGGCCGTCCTCGCGCACCAGCGTCGCGGTCAGGCCGAGCCGCCGCCGCGCCTGGAGGTCGGCGGTGAACTTGAAGACCGGCGCGGGCAGCAGATGCACCTCGTCGTAGATCACCAGCCCCCAGTCCCGGGAGTCGAACAGCTCCAGGTGCGGATAGACGCCCTTCCTGCGGGTCGTCAGCACCTGGTACGTGGCGATCGTGACCGGCCGGATCTCCTTGCGGGTTCCGCTGTACTCGCCGATCTCGTCCTCGGTCAGAGAGGTCCGCTTCACCAGCTCGTGCTTCCACTGCCGGGCCGAGACCGTGTTCGTCACCAGGATCAGCGTGGTCGCCTTGGCCTGCGCCATGGCACCCGCCCCGACCAGCGTCTTCCCCGCCCCGCAGGGCAGGACGACCACGCCCGAGCCGCCGTGCCAGAAGCCCTCGACGGCCTGCTGCTGGTAGGGCCGCAGCGACCAGCCGTCCTCGGCCAGCTCGATCGGGTGCGCCTCGCCGTCCACGTATCCGGCGAGGTCCTCGGCGGGCCAGCCCAGCTTCAGCAGCGTCTGCTTGATCTGACCGCGCTCGGAGGGGTGCACCGCCACGGAGTCCGGGTCGATCCGCGCCCCGACCAGCGGCTGCACCTTCTTCGAGCGCAGCACCTCCTCCAGGACCGGCCGGTCGGTCGAGGTCAGCACCAGCCCGTGCACCGGGTGCTTGGAGAGGGTGAGGCGGCCGTACCTGGCCATCGTCTCGGCGATGTCGACGAGCAGCGCGTGCGGCACCGGGTAGCGCGAGTACTGCACGAGGGCGTCGACGACCTGCTCGGCGTCGTGCCCGGCGGCCCGCGCGTTCCACAGCCCGAGCGGGGTCAGCCGGTAGGTGTGGATGTGCTCCGGCGCACGCTCCAGCTCGGCGAAGGGCGCGATGGCCCGGCGGCAGGCGTCGGCCTGCTCGTGGTCGACTTCGAGGAGCAGCGTCTTGTCGCTCTGGACGATGAGAGGTCCGGTCACGCGCGTCGGCCCTTTCTACGGGGTGCGGCCAGGGATGAGGCCAAACGTCCAGTGTGCCGCATCGGAGCGGAAACGGGCCCGCCACCCGGTTCGGCGGCCCGGCCGGGAGCGGACTTCGAGGAGACTGGCGGCCCGCCCGGAACCGGTCTTCGGGAAATTTCGGACGGAGGGCCACGGGGATGTCGAGAACCCGGTCCCGGCTCCGTCCCAGGGATGAACGCGACCCCGACGGGTCGCCCCAGCGAGGAGAGACACCATGGCGAAGTACCTGCTGCTGAAGCACTACCGCGGCGCCCCGGCCTCGGTCAACGACGTGCCGATGGACCGGTGGACCCCGCAGGAGGTCACGGCACACATCCAGTACATGAACGACTTCGCGTCGCGGCTGGAGAAGTCCGGAGAGTTCGTCGACGGCCAGGCGCTCGCCCCCGGGGGGACGTGGGTCCGGTACGACGGCGAGGGCCGCCCGCCCGTCACCGACGGTCCGTTCGCCGAGACCAAGGACCTGATCGCCGGGTGGATGGTGATCGACGTCGACAGCTACGAGCGCGCCGTCAAGCTGGCCGGGGAGCTCTCGGCCGCCCCGGGCGCGGGCGGGAAGCCGATCCACGAATGGCTGGAACTGCGCCCCTTCCTGGCCGAGCCGCCGACCATCACGGAGTGATCCGCGCCATGGACGAGGCCCTGCTCCGCAGCCTCACCCCCGGCGTGCTCGCGATCCTCGTCCGCCGCGGCGCCGACTTCGCGGCGGCCGAGGACGCCGTGCAGGACGCCCTCGTCGAGGCGGTCCGCGTCTGGCCCGCCGAACCGCCGCGCGACCCGAAGGGCTGGCTGGTCACCGTGGCCTGGCGGCGCTTCCTCGACGCGGTACGGGCGGACGCGGCCCGCCGCAGGCGCGAGGACCTCGTCGACGAGGAACCGGCGGCGGGGGCCGTGCCCGCGGCCGACGACACCCTCCAGCTCTACTTCCTGTGCGCCCACCCGTCGCTGACGCCGTCCTCCGCGGTCGCGCTCACCCTGCGCGCCGTCGGAGGGCTCACCACCCGCGAGATCGCACGCGCCTACCTGGTGCCCGAGGCGACCATGGCGCAGCGCATCAGCCGGGCCAAGCGCGCCGTGTCCGGGGTGCGCCTCGACCGGCCCGGCGACGTCGCCACCGTGCTGCGCGTCCTCTACCTGGTCTTCAACGAGGGCTACTCCGGCGACCTCGACCTCGCCGCCGAGGCCGTCCGGCTCACCCGGCAGCTCGCGGCCCGGGTCGACCACCCCGAGGCGGCGGGGCTGCTCGCCCTGATGCTGCTCCACCACGCCCGGCGGCCCGCCCGGACCGCGCCCGACGGCGGCCTCGTGCCGCTCGCCGAGCAGGACCGGGGGCGATGGGACACCGGGATGATCGCGGAGGGCGTCGCGATCCTCCAGGGGGCGCTCGTCCGCGACCGGCTGGGCGAGTACCAGGCCCAGGCCGCCGTCGCGGCCCTGCACGCCGACGCGCCGAGCGCCGAGGAGACCGACTGGCCGCAGATCGTCGAGTGGTACGACGAGCTCGTCCGCCTGACCGGCAGCCCGGTCGTCCGGCTCAACCGCGCGGTGGCCGTCGGCGAGGCGGACGGACCGCGCGCCGGACTGGCCGCCCTCGCGGAACTCGACGCCGCGCTGCCCCGCCGCACCGCCGCGGAGGCCTACCTCCACGAGCGCGCCGGAGACCGGGAGACGGCCGCCCGGCTCTACGCCGAGGCCGCCCACCAGGCTCCCAACCTCGCCGAACGCGAGCACCTGACCCGCAGCGCCGCCCGTCTCAACGCCCCGCGGCCCCGCTGAGGCGGCGCGGCACGAACGGGCCGGCCGGCACGGGCCGGTCACGGCCGGACCCCTCGGAGAGCCCCGTCGACCGGGCCCGGCCCGTGCCGTCCGGGTCCGTGCTGTCCGGGTCCGTGCCGGGGCCGTCAGGCCGTGGCGTCGTCCGCGAGTTCGGCGACGCCGGTGATGCGGTGGAGGGGGTAGGTACGGATCTCGTCGGCGGTGTGGTCGTACGCGGTGACGAAGCCGCCCTCGACACGGACCGGGGCGATGACCCGCTGGCTGGCGGCACCGTCCGCGTTCACGTAGCCGATCCAGAGTGCCGAGCCGGTCAGCACGGCGGCCTGCATGGTGGCGAGGGTCTCGGCGGCGCCGGTGCGGGGCAGGGAGCCGGGCGTGGCGGTGGCGGACTCCGGGGCGTCCTTGCGGGCCACCGTGGCGGCCGTGTCCCCGGCGCGGATCGCCCGCACCGCCGCGTCGAGCAGGAGGGTGTCCGGCACTGGGGGGCCCTCGGGTACCGGGGCCGGTGGGGTGCGGTGCGGGGTGCGCCGGGTGCCCGCGCGGGTGATCAGGACATCGCCGTCGGCGGACTCCGCGGCCGGGGCGTAGCCCATCTCGCGCAGCCCTTCGAGCAGGGAGGCCGGATCGGCCTGCGCGGCCAGGACCGTCGGGGCGAGGCGGCGCAGGCGCAGCGTGGCCGAGCGCTTGTCGGCGAGGATCTCGTTCAGCACGGCTTCGTCGTCGCACCGCACGTACGAGGAAGCGGCGCCGATCCGCAGATGGCCGTGGCGGCGGGCGATGTCGTCCACGAGATAGCTGAGCGGCTGCGGCACGGGCGTACGGCTGTGGGCGGCGAGGAAGGCGTGCAGGTCGGCCGCCGACTGCCCGGCGTCCAGGGCGCGGCGCACCGAGCCGGGGGTGAAGCGGTAGACCGTCGCGCCGCCCTTTGACTCGATGTCCGCGAGGACGGAGAGCGCCTCCGCCAGCGGGCGTTCCAGCGGGCCGGGGGCGACGGCCGTCAGGTCGGCCTGGAGCAGTACGTGGTCGAGCGGTTCGGGCAGGAGCGGGGCGAGCAGCGTGGCCGCCTTGCCGGGCCCCTCGTTCAGCAGGGCCCGGGTCTGGGCGGCGAGTGCGCCCCGGCCGGTGACGCCGAGCAGCTCGGACTCGTCGAGCGTCCACAGGGCGATCCGGGACCGCAGGTCGGCGGTGCCGTCCTCGGGGGCGGCGCCGCCGCGCAGCGGGTGTTCCCAGCGGAGCCGGGCCAGGACGGTCTCCGGGTCGGGGGCGGCACCCGGTTCCAGCGCGGCGAGCAGGGCGAGGACCCGGCGGCGCACCTCGGGGGCGGCGGAACGGTCGAGCCCGGACCCCAGCGCGGCCACCGTACGGCCCTTGGCGTCCTGGCCGCCGATGAGCCCGGGGACACGGGTGGCGGGCAGCCAGGCGGTGACCAGGGCCGACCAGCGCTCCGGCGCGGGGAGGGCCGCCCAGTCGTCGTACGCCGGAGTCGGCGCGTACCGTTCGTCGGCCTCGCCGTCGGAGGCCAGCAGCCCGGCACTGTAAGCCAGTTCGGCCCAGAACGCGGCGACCTGCTCGGGGACCTCCAGGGCGGTGGCGGCCCGTTTCAGCTCGCGGACGCTGAGCCCGCCGGCCCGCAGTATCGGCGGCCCTCCGCCGTTCCAGCCCTTCACCAGCTCTTCCACGGTGCTCACCGCGAGGAACGCCTGGGCGGCCGCGGCACTGTCCACAGCCTGTGGATCGCGCTGGGCGACGGCCGTCACGACGGGCGGCTCCGGCTCCGGCACGCGGTGGGCGCGTCCGGCCCGCAGGTGCAGGGCGGCCTCGCGGGGCAGCACCACCGTGCGGGCCGACACGGGCAGCAGCAGCCCGCGGTCGCGCAGCCAGGTCACCGGCGGGGCGGGGTTCGGGGTGACCTCCCCGTACGGAGGCCCCCACACCAGCCGGTCCAGCACGGTCAGGGACTCGGCCGGGGCGGTGTCCAGCAGCGCGCCCATCCTGGCCCGGTCGGTGAAGAGCGCGGTCAGGGCGTGCACGGCGGAGACCGGGTCGTGGGTGGCGGGCAGTCCGGCCGCGGTCAGGATCGTCTGGAGGCGGCCCGGGGACATGCCGGAGGTCGCCTCGGCGACGGTCGGCCCGAGACCGGTGGGGGAGGGGTGCTGCGGGGACGGGGCGAGGAGCTCGCGCGCCGTCCGGACCAGCCGCATCCGGTCGTCGTCGCCCCAGACCAGGGCCTGCTCGCGCAGGGTGGCCAGGGCGCGGGGGAGGGCGTCGGTGATGGCCCTGCGGGTGTTCCCGCTCCGCCCGTCGCCCGGCTCGTCGCCGGTGAGCAGCGCCAGCAGGGTCGCGTACGGGACGGGCTCGGCGGCCACCGCGAGCGCCTCGGCGGTCTGGAGGGCGAACCGGTCCAGCCGTTCCAGCGCGCGGACGACGGAGGCGCGGGTACCGGCCCGGGTCGCGAGCTGGGTGATGTCGCCCGGCACCGGACTGAGCAGGTCGGGGCGGGCCCGCAGCAGCGCGGACAGCGACGCGTCGGTGCGGGCACGCAGTGCTTCGGCGAGCGTCCGCGGTGGTGTGGTCATCCCCATCCGTCCCACGGTAGTCGCTCCGGACAGGCCCGAGGGCGCTACCGTCGGTGCAGGGCGGCAGGAGGGGACGATCACGTGGGGATCGAGAGCGACCAGCTGGTCTACGACTATCTGAGCCGGGTAGGTGACCTGGCTCAGCAGCAGCAGTTGTCCTCGGCGGACCGGATGCGGCTGGTGGCGACGCTCCGGGGCGAGATCGACCGGCAGCGCGGGAAGGCGCCCGGGGACAGTCCGGCGGCGGTCCGGCGCATCATCGGCCGCCTCGGCTCCCCGGACGAACTGGTGGCCGCCGCGGCCACTCCGGGCGACGGCGCGGCGGAGTCCCCGGTGCCGCGCGAGGTGCCGCGCCCGGCCGTTCCCCGCCCGCGCCGGTCGCTGCTCCGCAAGGACGCCCCCGGCCCGGCGGCAGCCGCCGAAGCACCGCCGGAGCCCGCGGGCGACCCGGGCCCCCTGCCGCCGCACCGGGCCGGTACGGACGAGCTGGGCCCCTCCCGGGGCGAGCCCGACTGGTGGCGCGTCGAGCAGGTGCCGTTCGGCCGGGGCGTCGATGTGCCGGGGTTCACCGGAGGGGTGGAGATCGCGGCCATGCTGCGGCAGCCGCTTCTGCCCGCCGGACCCGGCGCCGGAACGGCGGAGGACGGAGCGGAAGGGGAAGAAGCGGAGGGAGCGGCGGAGGAGGCCGAGGGGACCGGGGAAGAGGACGCCCCCGCCAAGCCGCGCCGCCGCCTCCCGCGGCTCGTCCGCCGTACCCCGCGCGCGGACCGGCAGGGCGGCGGCGGAGGAGGCTTCACCCACCCGTTGCTGCTGCTCGCGGCGCTGCTCCTGGTGGCGGGAGCCGCGACCGGTTCCTGGCTGGCCCTGGCGGGCGGCTGGCTCCTCACGTACAGCTCGCGCACCCTCTCCCGCACGGAGGCGAAGTGGGCCGTGATGGGGCTGCCGGGCACGGTCGCGGCGGGCGCGCTGCTCTGGCTGTGGGGCCGGAGCGACGGCCGCTGGGGCGAGCCCGTCGCGGCCGGGCAGCTGAACGCCGCGATCGACGAGACGTGGCCGTGGGCGCTGCGCGGGGCGGCCGTCGCCACCGCGCTCTATCTGGTGTGGCGCGCGCGAAGACCACGGGCGTGAGGGCCTGTGGCGCGTGGTGTGGCGCGCGCGAAGACCACGGGCGTAAGGTTCTGCGGCGCGTGGTGTGGCGCGCGCGAAAACCACGGGCCTGAGGGCCTGCGGCTGTGCTCAGCCGGTCATCTTCGCCTGGAACTCGTCGAGGATCTGGTCGGCCGCGGTGTAGCCGATGCCCGCGATCCACAGCCGGTCGTCGACCTTGAAGACCTTGCCGTTCTTCGACGCCCGCAGGTTCTTCCACAGCCCGCTGTTCATCGTCTTGTCCGTGCCCGCCTTCGCCGGGTCGCCGTACGTCGACGTGAAGACGACGTCCGCGTCCGCCAGGTCGATCTTCTCGGGCGACACGTCGTACGAGAATCCGTCCTTGGCCTTGTCGGTGATCGCGGGGCGGCCCACGCCGAGGTCGGCGAGGATCGAGCCGATGTAGTTCTGCTTGCCGTAGATCCGGATGTCGGCGCCCTCGACGAAGCGGACGAAGTTCACCTGGGTGGCGGCGGCCTTCTTCGTGCCGCCGATCGCCTCGGTCACCTTCGCGACATGGGCGTCGTACGCGGCCACGGCCTTCTTCGCCTCGGCCTGCTTGCCGAGCGCCTCCGCGTGCAGCTGGAAGTTCTCCTTCCAGGCCGTACCGGTGGACTCCGTCATCACGGTCGGGGCGATCGCCCGCAGCTGCTCGTACCGGTCGCCGTCGCGGACCTTGCTGGTGAGGATCAGGTCCGGCTTCAGCGAGGCGACGGTCTCCAGGTTGGGGTTGGCGATCTCGCCGACCTCCTTGATGCCCTTCGTCCGGCTCGCGGGCAGGTAGGACGGGAAGCTGTCCTCCGACGCCGAGTGCGTCGCGCCCACCGGCCGCACCCCGAGGGTGAGCGCGGAGTCCAGCTCGCCGGTGTCCAGGACCACGACGCGCCGCGGGTGCACGGGGACGTCGACATCGCCCATGGCCGTCTTCACGGTGTGGGTCTTCGCGGCGCCGGAACCGTCGGAGCCGGAGCCGCTGGCGCTCCCGCCGGACTCCGAGAAACCGCAGGCGGAGAGCGTCAGCGCACCGGCCAGGGAGAGCACGCCGAGCGCGAGGCCGCGGCGGCGGGAAAGGGGGATGGCGGTCATGGGCTGCCTTTCGTGGGGGAGCGGGAAGGGGGTACGGGCTTCAGGCCGCCGGACCGGGCTGCCAGGGCGCCCCGGGCACCACCAGCGGCGAACCGGTCACCGGATCCGGGACGATCACCGCCTCCAGGCCGAAGACCTCGCGTACGAGTCCGGCCGTGACGACGTCCTCCGGGCGGCCCTCGGCGACGATCCGGCCCGCCTTCATGGCGACCAGGTGGTCGGCGTACCGGGCGGCCTGGTTGAGGTCGTGGAGCACGGTGATCACGGTCCGGCCCCGGGCGCCGTCCGCCGCCGGGGCGGTGAGGCGGCGCACCAGGTCCAGGACCTCCACCTGGTGCGCGATGTCGAGGTAGGTGGTCGGCTCGTCGAGCAGCAGCAGATCCGTCTCCTGGGCGAGCGCCATCGCGATCCACACCCGCTGGCGCTGCCCGCCGGACAGCTCGTCCACGGACCGTGCGCCGAGCGCGGTGATGTCCGTGCGCTCCATCGCGTCCGTCACCGCCCGCTCGTCCTCGTCCGACCACTGCTGCCACCAGTGCTGGTGCGGCTGGCGCCCGCGCGCGACGAGGTCGCTGACGGTGATCGCCTCCGGGGCCACCGGGGTCTGCGGCAGCAGCCCGATGGACTGGGCGATCTTCCGGGTGGGGATCTTCGACAGCTCGGTGCCGTCGAGGAGGACCGCGCCGCCGCGCGGCTTGAGGAGGCGGCCGAGCGCGCGCAGGGTGGTCGACTTGCCGCAGGCGTTCGGGCCGACGATGACGGTGACCCGCCCGTCCGGCACGGTGAGGTCCAGTTCGTGGACGACGGTGCGGTCCTCGTACGAGAGCGTCAGCTCCCGGGCGGTGAGCCGGCCGGTCGCCGGGAGCGGGGCGTGGGCCGGGGCCTCGGACGTACGGGTCGAAGTCATGCTGTGCCTCCACTGCGGCCGCGACCGCCACCCTGACCGCGGATGATCAGCCAGATCAGATACGGGGCGCCGACCGCCGCCGTCAGTACGCCCACCGGAAGTTCGGTGGGTGAGAAGAGCCTGCGCGCCAGCAGGTCCGCGCACACCACGATGACCGCGCCGAGCAGCGCCGAGCAGAGCAGCGGGATCTGTGCGGTGCGCGTCATCCGGCGGGCGATCTGCGGCGCGAGCAGCGCCACGAAGTCCACCGGCCCGGCCGTCCCGGTCGCCACCGACGCCAGGACGACGCCGAGCGCGACCAGCCCCAGCCGCACCCGGCCGAGCCGCACCCCGAGCGCGGTCGCGGTGTCGTCGTCCATCGAGACGGTGCGCTGGGCGCGGGCCGCCCACAGCACGGCGGGCAGCAGGATCAGCAGCGTCCAGAGCAGCGGGGCGGCCTCGGCCCAGCCGCGGCCGTTGAGTGAGCCGGTCATCCAGATCTTGGCCTGCTGGGCGACCAGGTAGTCGCCCTTCGTCAGGAACAGGGTGGTGACCGAGCGCAGCGCGATCGCGAAGCCGATGCCGATGAGGACGAAGCGGGTGGCGTGCAGCCCCCCGCGCCAGGCGAAGACGTACACCAGGGCCGCCGCCAGCACCCCGCCGATCACGGAGAGGTACGGCAGCACGGTGTACGAGGTGATGCCGAAGGTCATCGCGCCGACCGTGAGCGCGCTCGCGCCCTGGCTGATCCCGATGATGTCGGGGCTGGCGAGGGGGTTGCGGGCGACGGTCTGGATCAGCGCCCCGGCGATCCCGAAGGCGACGCCGACCAGCAGCCCGGTCGTCATCCGGGGCAGTCGCAGCGTGCCGACGACCAGCTCGTCGGGGGACGGCTGCCCCAGCAGCACCTTCACGACCTCGCCGGGAGCCACGAAGCTCTCGCCGACGCACAGGTAGGCGACGCAGACGAGGGCGAGCGCCACCACGAGCGCGGCGGCGACCAGCGCGGCCCGCCGGTGCAGCAGGAACCGGCCCCGCGCCCCGATCCGTACGACGTGGTACCCGGCGGGACGCACCCGTACCGGCACCGCGGCCTTGGCGCTCATGCGGGCACCGCCTTCCGGCGTACGAGGGTGACCAGGAACGGGACGCCGATCAGTGCCGTCATCACACCCGCCGGGACCTCGCTCGGCGGGAAGACGACACGGCCGATCACATCGGAGACCAGCAGCATCACGGGCCCGATCAGCGCGGCCATCGGCAGCACCCAGCGGTGGTCGGTGCCGACGACGGCGCGGGCGATGTGCGGGACGGCGAGCCCGATGAACGCGATCGGCCCGGCCGCCGCGACTCCGACCCCGGTCAGCACGGTGGCGCCGATACCGCCGACGATCCGTACCGTCGCGACGTTCTGCCCGAGCCCCTTCGCGACGTCCTCGCCGAGTGCCAGCGCGTCGAGGCCGCGGGCCACCGACAGCACGAGCACCGTGCCGATCAGCAGGAACGGCCAGACCTGGCCCGCGACCACGGCCTCGCGCCCGCCGAGCGAGCCGACCTGCCAGAAGCGGAACTCGTCGAGCGCGGACGCCTTCGTCGTCAGCACCGCCGAGGTCACCGAGACCAGCAGCGCGTTGATGGCGGCCCCGCCGAGCGCGAGCTTCACCGGGGTGGCTCCGCCGCGCCCGCTCGACGCGATCGCGTACACCGCGACGGAGGCGATCGCCGCCCCCGCGAAGGCGAACCACACGTACCCGGTCAGGGTGTGGACCCCGGCGAACGCGATGGCCAGCACCACCCCCACCGAGGCGCCCTGGCTGACCCCGAGGATGCCGGGGTCGGCGATGGGGTTGCGGGTGATGCCCTGGAGCACCGTCCCGGCGAGGGCCAGCGCGACGCCGACCATCAGACCGATCAGGGTGCGCGGCACGCGCATGTTCCGTATGACTTCGGCGTTGTCGGAGTGCCCGCCGTGCAGCAGGGCGTCGAAGACTTCGGCCGGGGGTATGGAACGGGCCCCCACGGCCAGGCTGAGGAGGACCGCCACCAGCAGCGCCACGACGGCCGCCGCCGTCGCGAGAGCGCGTCTGGAGCGGCGTGGAGCGGCGGCTGGCATCGGACCCAATCACGTGGCGAAGAGCAGTGGCGAAGAACGGTGGCGCGGAACAAACGGCTGAGAACATCGCAAAGGTAAGCCTTGGCTAAGTCTAAGCACCGCCGTTCCGGGGCCCGAGGCCCGCACCCGGCTTCCGTATCCGGCTTCCTCATCCGGGGCTCCGGCGCCTGGTTCCCGCGCCGGGCTTCCGCACCCGGCTTCCGCGCCCGGTGAGAGGCGACAATGGGCACCATGCCCTCACGCCCCCCGCGCCCCCTGACGGTCGGATTCGACCTCGACATGACCCTCATCGACTCCCGCCCCGGCATCAAGGCCACCTACCTGGCGCTCTCCGCCGAGACCGGCACGCCGATCGACGCCGATCTGGTGGTGAGCAGACTGGGGCCGCCGGTCGAGGACGAGCTCGGGAACTGGTTCCCGGCCGAGTCCGTTCCCGCCGTCGCCGACCGCTACCGCGCGCTCTACCCCGCGTACGCCATAGCCCCGACCCCGGCGCTCCCGGGCGCCCGCGAGTCGGTCGAGGCGATCCGCGCCCGGGGCGGCCGGACCGTGGTCGTCACCGCCAAGTACGGCCCGAGCGCCGAACTCCACCTGGCCCACCTCGGGATCGAACCCGACGCGGTCATCGGCGGCCTGTGGGCCGAGGCCAAGGCCCGCGCCCTGCGCGAGCACGGCGCGCACGTCTACGTCGGTGACCACACCGGCGACGTACGCGGCGCCCGTACCGCGGGCGCGCTCTCGGTCGGCGTCACCACGGGCCCCTGCGACGCACGGGAACTCCGCGAGGAGGGCGCGGACGTCATCCTCCCGTCCCTGACGGACTTCCCGGCCTGGCTGAAGACGTACGAGGCTCAGGCGCGGTAGCACGTACGGGGCGCACGGCGGTGCCGTACGTACGAGGCTCAGGCCCGAGCCGCGCGAGGCTCAGGCGTGCGAGGCTCAGACGCGGGCGGCTCAGACGCGGGCGGCTCAGGCGTAGGCGGCGAGGAAGGCGCGGACGCCGCCGACCGCCCAGCGGTCGAGGTCGGCCTCGCTGTGCCGGGCGGCGCCGTGGAACATGGCCTGGTTCACCGGGATCCACAGCAGCAGCCCGGCGAAGTGGTGGGCGGCCAGCTCCGGATCGTCGGCCTTGAGCAGCCCCTGTTCGGTGAGGCGCCGGAAGGTGGCCGCCAGGGTGGCCAGGACCCGCTCGAAGCCCTGTTCGTACCAGTTCGCGCCCAGCTCGGGGAAGGTGTCGGCGTTGGCGATGATCAGGCGGCGCAGCTGGATCACCTGGGGCTGGGTGAGGGCCGTCAGGAACTGGCGGGCGAGACGGGTCAGGTTCTCGTCCAGCGCGTCGGCCTCGACGGGGATGTCGGCCACCAGGTCGACCATGGCGTCGACGCGATGGGTGGTGGCCAGCACGATCTCCGCGAACAGCCGCTCCTTGTCGGCGAAGTGCTTGTAGACGGTCTGCTTGGACACCGCGGCGCGCTTCGCGATGTCGTCCATGCTCGTCCCCGCGTACCCCTTGTCGAGGAACACGGTGGTCGCGGCGTCCAGGATCGCCTGGTGCTTGCGCTCTGACCGGCTGTCCATCGTCGGCTCCCTCTCTCGGTCCAGTCCACCGCCCCCGCAGAAGGGTACTGGACCGACCAGTACCGATGTGAGTACTGTACCGTCCAGTTCCGTGGCTGCGAGGACTCCGCCCCGCGCCGCACGTCGATGGGGGTTGTACATGAACCAGGTTTTCTCGGCCGACGGCACGGCGATCGCCTTCGAGCGGCAGGGTTCGGGCCCCGTGGTGGTGCTCGTCGGCGGCGCCTTCATGACCCGCGGCGATTCCGCCGAGCTCGCCGGGCTGCTGGCCGGGCACTTCACGGTGCTCACGTACGACCGCCGGGGCCGCGGTGACAGCGGCGACGCTCCGACGTACGACGTGCGGCGGGAGATCGAGGACCTCGACGCGCTGATCGGGGGTCCGGGCGGCGGGTCGGCCATGGTCTTCGGCATGTCCTCGGGCGCGGTCCTCGCGCTGGAGGCCACCGCCTCCGGCAGCGCCGTGTCCCGGCTCGCGCTGTACGAGCCGCCGTTCATCACCGACGGCAGCCGCCCGCCGCTGCCCGCCGACTACGTGGAGCACCTGACGGAGCTCGTGGGCCGCGAGGCGTACGGGGACGCCGCGGCCTACTTCATGACGGCGGCGATCGGCCTGCCGGACGAGGCTGTCGCGGGCATGCGGCAGGCCCCGTTCTGGGCGGGCATGGAAGCGGTCGCCCGCACCCTCCCCTACGACGGCCAGGTCATGGGCGCCACCATGTCCGGCCGCCCCCTGCCGCTCGGCCGCTGGGCGTCCGTGACCGTGCCCGTCCTCGTCGGCAGCGGAGACGCGGGCGCCCCGCACATGCTGACCGGCGCCCGGGAACTCGCGGCGGCGGGCGCCAGCTTCACGCTCCGGGTCTTCCCGGGCGAGGAGCACACCATCGCCCCGAAGACCCTGGCCCCGGCCCTCACCGCCTTCTTCGCCGGGCGGCCCGAGGCGTGAGACGCGGGCCGGGCGGGCTGCGGCGGCGTGCGGGCCGCGGAGCCCGCGCGGTCCGCACGCCGCACGCCGTGCCCCGCTCCGCGACGGCGACGGCGCCGGGTCCGGGGGCGAAGAGGAGCCGGACCGGAAGGCATCCGTGGCCCGGGGCCGCCCTCCACCGCGACGGGGGCGAACCGCTCACCGCCCCGGCGCCGCCACGTCGCGCATCTCGCCCGGACCGAACGCCGAAGGCGTCCGTGCCGGACAGGGCGAACGCTCCCGCGGGACGGTCACCGTCCCCGCGGGAGCGTTCACCTGCCGTGCGGTGACTCAGCCGGTCAGCACTCCCCGCCCCACGTGGCGTAGTTCATGGTCATCTTGCCGCTGCGGAAGGAGTGCCCGTTGGAGTCCGGCGGGTAGTGGAGACAGCCCGTCGAGTACTGTCCGCCCGCCCACGTGACCTTGTAGCGGATGTGGTCCGCGCCGGGATAGGACACCCCGTTGTTGATGATGGACAGGCCGTTGGACGACGCCAGGTTCGCCAGGTTGCCCGTCGACTTCCACTTCGGGGCGCCCGAGTAGTTCGAGTTGTCCCAGACGCAGACGTACCCGCGCGGGCAGTCGCCCGCCGCCGCTGACGCGGACGGCGCGAGCATGAGTCCCGCCGTGGCCAGGCTCAGAGATGCCGCGGCAGTGGCCGCGATCCTCCGCAGGTTCTTCTTGATGGCCTTCCCCTTTCCCGCTTACTCCCGTGGTGCTTCCGGAATCAGCATGCGGCGGTACGGGCGGCATCCGCGCGACGTTGTGGACCGGGCCAAAACGTCGGGCCCGGGGCCGCGGCAGGCGCGCTCGCGCAGGCCGTGGTCCGGGAGGGGCCGATGCGTCCCACCGGCGTCGGAGGGGGCGGCGGCAGGAGGGTGAGGCGGTGGCGCGGGAGCGTCACCGGGGGCGCGTGAGGGGGTGCGGGAGGCGGGAGGGGCGGGGAAATCTCTCCGGAATCGCCCTTCCGGTGTCCGGCCGACTGCCCGTACCGAAAGGAATCCTCATCACGGTATGCCCCGAATGAGGGCCTCCTGGTGCGACGGGCAATACGCGGCGAGTTCTCTCAATTTATTACCGTCTATTCCGTGCACGTGCACGGAATTAGTAGACCTTCCTCCGCTTATCGGGGTGATCCTGAAGCCAGGAATGGCTTAAAAGATGTTGCTCTGGCTTCAGGGCACACGTAATCTCAGCCGAAGTGATCACCGGCGCCTCGCCATTCCTCGATCAAGTCAAGGAGATGCTCCAATGACTCTGGTAGTAGCCACGCAGCCAGCCTCCGCGTAGGCGGAAGGGGCCGAGAAGCGGCCCGGGGGCCCAAGGCTCCTCTGATGCGGCCCAGTTCCTGCAAGGAGTTCTCGGAGGATCTCGCAGGGGAACCTCCGTGCGGCAGTGATGGGCTCCGGGCTCCTCCGGCAAAAGGAGCCGACAGGGGATGCTTGTGCTCATGGGTTCCAAGCGGCTCAGTACCGGCCTGTGAGTCCCTGTTCGATCGGGTCGACTCATTCCTTCTTGTTGTCGTGACCAACTCTTCCAGCTTCTGATTTCCGGGATTTCGATCCGACCTCGGGCTGCTCTGCCACCCGTACTCCGCATCGGCGGAGTCGGCAGTGCTCCGGGGCGGAGTGCCGGTCATGTTCCAGGTCAATGGCGGCGCATATAGCCTGCGCCGCACGTCGGCCTTTTCGTTTTTCTGTGCCCGGTGGTGAACGGGCATTTTTCCCATCGGAAACCGATGTGTTGGGGGCTTTCGTATGCGGATCGCGCCGCGGCGTGATCCGTGGAATTCGTATGAGCCTGTTCGTGGGCGCCGGGGCGTTGCCCCGGCGTTGATGTGACGGCGGGCTGGCAGCCGCTCGCGCCGGATCCCGCCGCTGAGGTGGGTCGACGGTCGCGGAGCGGGGCGCGGGAAGGGGTGCTGTCCCGTGTGCCGGTCACGCCATCGAGGCGGTTCTCGGGCACGAGATCAGGGAGGGCTTTGATGAGTGTCGATGTCCGACAAGTTGCGGAAAGATATGCGCGTGATGCGGGACTGGGTTCCGCTACAGGTCTTCCGGAGGTGCGTAAGGCAGGTGTTCCGGACCGGCTGGTGCGCGATATAGCGGACCGGTTTGCACGTCAGCAGCATCAGCCCAATGAACCCCAGGCCCGAAGCCAGTATCTTCGTATGGCGCACGAGGCGCAGGCCCAGTTCCTCTGCATGGTCGAGGCCGGGGTCCGAGTCCGTTTCTTCCGCGGCGAGGGGCAGCCCTACGAAACGTCCGAGCAGCTCTTTGCCGCCATGGACGCGGGCGAGGACCTGTATATATACCCCACGGAGAACGGGCACGGGCCCGAGGGGTCCGAAGACCCGGACAACCCTCTGCTGCTCCCGGCCGGAATCGATATCGACGGTGAGCCCGCGCTTCACAACGATATTCTGCGGGCCACGCACGACTACTTCGGGCACTATCTTGTGCGGGCCCCCTTCAACCTCCGCGGGGAGCTGCGCGTGGGGTACTCGCACCTCGGAATTTTCTCACCCGAGATACACCGGGCCGTGCTGAATGAATTCGTCGGCCAGATATCGTGGTTCTATTACGGACCTCATGTGCGGCGACCCGACGGGTCGGTTCCGCGCCGGGGCGAGGCTGACTGGATCGCGCCCGCCGAGCGCCCCTTCGCGGATCAGAAAATCAACCTGATGCCCGCTGCGTGGGTGGACGAATTCCTGGCCTGGGGTGCCGGAGAGCCGAGCGTGATGGCATGAGCGCCCGACCTCGCATTCTGGACGGTGGCACCGCCACCGGGCTCCAGGCCGCCGGGTTCCCGATGGTCGAGCCCTGGCTGACCAGCGCTGCCCTGCGTGACGCGGCGGGGCTGGACGCGCTGGTGCGGATCCACGCTTCCTTCCTGGAGAGCGGCAGCTCCGTCGTCACCGCCAACACCTTCCGCGCCAACACCCGCGCCCTTGAGCGGATGGGAGTCCCCCAGGAGCAGCGCGCCGCGTACGTACGAAGGGCCGTCGCCTGCACCCTGCGGGCCCGGGACGAGGCCGGCCGGCCGGACGTCCTGGTCGCGGCCTCGGTCGCCCCCGTGGAGGACTGCTACACCCCCGCCCTCACCCCGGACAGCGGGGCCCTGCTGGCGGAGCACCGCTGGATGGCGGCGGCCCTGGCGGACTCGGGTGCCGATCTGGTCCTCGTCGAGACGCAGTGCACGCGGCGCGAGGCGGTGATCGCCGTCGAGGCGGCGGTCGCGCGCGGGCTCGTCCCGTGGGTGAGCTTCGTGGTGGCCGAGGACGGGGCGCTCCCCGACGGTGTCCCGCTGCGTGCGGCGGCACGGGCCTGTGTGGAGGCCGGGGCGCGTGCCGTGTCCGCGAACTGCCTCCCGCTGGCGGCTGTGGCACCCGCGCTGGAACGCCTCTGCGGCCTCGGCGTCCCCGTCGGCGTCTATCCCAATCTGGAGGACCGGGAGGCGCTCGACGAGTGGGAGCACAGCACGCACACGCTCCCGCCCGCCCTCTCCCCCCCGGCCTTCGCGGACCTGGCGGACGCCTGGGCCCGTACCTACGACCTGGACTTCATCGGCGGCTGCTGCGGAACGGCCCCCGAACACATCAGGGCCCTTGCGGCCACGTGGCAAGAGGAGGACGCGGCATGACGGTACTCCCGATACGCGCGAGCTTCGGCGGGCGCTTCAGCCTCGGTGCCCCCGGCACCGTTACCGTGACCGGCCCGGCGGACGAAGCCTCCCTGCGGGCCCGGCGCCAGAGGCTCCAGGACGAGATGAGGACCAGCGGATACGAGAACGCCCCCGCCGTGCGCGGGTTCGGCGTCCTGTCCGTGCTCGCTCCCGTCATCACCGACGAGATCAACGACGTCGCCTACCCCGGTGACCCGATGGCGCTCTACTCGGCCCTGAGCTACCCCATGGTCAGGGCCACCGCCTCCTTCACCGACCCGTTCGGCCCCGGTGACGTCTACAACGACCTCTGCCCGCTGTGGCCGCGCCTCCCCGACAAGTCCGAGCGCCCCGACCTGAGCCGGCGGGCCGAGAGCGAGGTGCGCACCACGGACGACACCGTCTTCGACCCCCGGACCTGGACGCCGGGAGTCCGCGACGCGTTCGTCTCGCTGCTGCGCCGCCGCGCCCCGTCGGTGGTCCTGATCAGCGCCGTCTCACCGGCGCACCGCTATGCCCTGGAAATGGCCTCGCTGGTCAAGGAGGTCTGCCCCACGGCACTGGTGGTGCTCGGCGGCAGGCACGCGGACGAGACCGTTCGCCAGGAGCAGGAGGGTGTCCGCCTCGCGCCCAGTGCCACGGTCCCCGGGCCTTCGGCGTCCGGCGAGGAGACCGTGCCCCCGCCGGTCGACATCGTGGTCAGCGGAGACGGCGGCCCTCTGCTCGACCTGCTGCTTCGCGCGGTGGCCCGTTGCATGGACCTGTCCGACCGGGTCGCCGCGCCTGACGCGGTCGCCGCCGAACTGGAGACGATGTCCGCCGAGGGAGGGCAGGAGTTCGGCCGGGGCCGCATCCTGGTCCGTACCCCGGGGCACTGGGCGGCGTTCCAGGTCGAGGGGCAGCCGGTCCCGGTGGACGACGAGCCGTCCCCGTACGCGCCCTTCCTCATCCGTTCCCAGTTCCCGATCTTCACGACCGCTGACGGGTCCGTCGCCCGCTGTGCCCACGTCCTGGTCTCGGGCACCTGCCCCATGCGATGTACGTTCTGCTCCGAGTCCGCCCTGCTGAGCCAGGTCCGACGCCCCGTGGCGGGAGACGCGGAACGCATGGTGGAGCGGCTGACCGAGTACGCCGGGTACGGCGCCGGGGCCGCGTTCTTCGACGACTCCATCTTCTGGTCCGGCTCCTGGCCCCGCATACGGGAGTTCTGCGCCCGCCTCGGTGAGGCGCGGGGGACCTCCCGGGACCTGGCCACGCTGCAGTGGGGTGCCCAGCTCACCGTCGACGTGCTCACCGGTCCCAAGGCGGAGATCGTGCGCGCGGGGCTGGCGGAGATGCGTGAGGCGGGGTGCACCTACATCTACGTCGGCATCGAGAGCATGTCCGAGCAGGTGATGCGGCACGTCCACAAGAACGTCCGCCGCGGCACGCCGTGGAAGGAGCGCGTCCGCACCGCGCTGGGCATGCTGGGCGAGGCCGGCATCCGCGTCGGCAGTTCGGTGCTGTTCGGGCTCGACGGTGAGGACGAGAGCAGCATCGGCGAGACCATCGAGGAAGTCGGCCGGCTGATCGACGAGGGCTACCTCATGCTGGCCAGCCCGAACATCCTGACCTACCACCCGGGTACGGAGATCACACGGCGACACGAGATGGAGGACCGGCTCGACTACGCTTCCCAGGGTGTCGAAGTGGAGCCGCCCTACTCCTACTTCGAGGAGGCGTACCCCGGTGTGGTCTCCCGGCTGCTGACCGAGGAGAACATCTGGCGCATTCACCGGGAGACGCAGCAGAGGTGGGGGCGGGTGCGCAACGGAGGGGAACAGGTGGCGATGTGACGGTCAAGGAGTACGGGACGGCCGAGGAGCTGTCCCGGGACTACTGGAGCGCGGACCCGTCCGACCCGCGGGCCACGCGTGCCTGGCTCACGGCGAACCGCTGGCCCGGTGACGGTGTGCGCTTCCTGGAGGTGCCCGAGGCGGGCGCCGTCTGCGCGGTCCGCGTCCAGGACGACCACGCGGGCTTCGCCCGGCTGAACTCCACGCTCGTCGCCGCCGGTGCGGGGCGCGACGTGGAACAGCCCGACCGCGACCTCGCGGCGGCGCGCGCGGAAGGGACCGCCCAGCTCAACGTGTGCGCCCTCGGGTACGGGCCCTCCGTCTTCGCCCTGCGGGACGGCGAGATCGACGCGCCTGCCCTGGTGGACGCCCTGGAGGAGTACGCGGCCGGACAGGGGCGGCTCCTGGCCTTCCTCCACCTGGACGAGGAGAGCCCGGTACTGCCCTGCCTGCGGGAGCGCGGCTGGAGCACGGGGGTCACGGACCGCTACTACCGGATCGAGGATGTCGGGGCCGACGAGGACGCCTTCCTCGCACGCTTCTCCGGCGACCGCCGCCGACGGATCCGCCGTGAGCTGGAGGCCCTGGAACGCTCGGGGGCGACCGCGGAGATCCGGCAGGGCGACGTGGGGCCGGAGATCCAGCGGGAGGTCGCCGAGCTGGAGGCGTACGCCGACGAGAAGCACGGCATCGTCGGCGACCCGGCCCGGCTGCTGCGGGTCAACGAGCGGATGCAACGCGCGTTCGGCGAGCGGTACTTCGTCACGCTGGTGCGCGATGACCAGGGGCGGGCCGTCGCCAGCTCGACCGGTGCGGTCGGCCGCCGCGACGTCCTGCTGCGCATGGTCGGTCTCGGCCCCGGCAGCGAGGACGACGGCGCCTATTTCCACGTCGCGTACTACCTGCTGATGGAGCTGGCCCGGATGAACGGCGCGTCGAACGTGCTCCTCAGCACCGGAACGGCCACCCCCAAGCTGCGCAGGGGCGCCACGGCCCGGCCCTTGCTGAGCGCCGTACCGGGTCGCGCCCCGGCCCACACGTCACTACTGCGCCGCACGGACGCCGCCCTCGCGCTCTGAGCGCGCCGGGCGCGGCGGAGAAAACCCCCTTCGACATCTCCAGCAAAGGAAACAGGTCGCCTTGAACACACGTCCCACCGTCCTGGTCATCGGCATCGGACCGCTGCGCGAGCGCTTCTTCGCGGTGGCCGAGCGGCGCGGAGTCGACACCATCCTCGTGGACGAGACGGCCTACTCCCGTTACGACCGCCTCGCCACGGAGAACCACGCCTGGCAGCTGACGGACCACCAGAACCCCGGCGCCGACGCGCAGTTGCTCGACCAGTACGCGGGCCGGGTCGACGGGGTCCTCGCCTTCAACGACTGGGGTACGCGCATAGCCGCCCGCCTCGCGCTGGAGTGGGGGCTGCCCGGTGCGGGCGCCTCCGTGGCCAAGGGCCTGGCGGACAAGGCCGAAGTGCGCAGCCGGCTCGCCGGCTCGGGGGCGGAGCTGCCGTTCGTGCTCACCGCGGACCCCTCCGAGGCCGCCGGGCTGCTGCGCGGCTCGCCGTCGGGCGAGGTCATCGTCAAGCCGGTCGACGGCGCCGCCAGTCTCGGCATCCGGCGGGTGTCCGACGCCCAGGACCTCCCCGACGCGCTGACCGCGGTGCTCGGTACGACGGGGCAGCCGATGGCCCTCGTGGAGCACTTCGTCCCGGGGCCCGAGCTGTCCCTGGAGGCCGTGGTCACGGGGGGCCGCACCGTGTTCGTCGGCGTGACCGAGAAGACCTGCACCGCCCCGCCCTCGTTCGTCGAGACCCGCCACGTCGTCGACCCCGCCGTCCAGCAGGCCCTGGAGCCCTCTGCGCGGCGGTTCGTCGAGACGGTGGTCGGCGCCCTTGGGCTCGACAGCGCTGTTCTCCATCTGGAGGCCAAGCGCGACGGCGACCGCTGGCAGCTCATCGAGGTGGCCTTCCGGCCCGCGGGCGGGCTCATCAGCGATGTCCTGCTCCGCGCCCTGGGCGTCGACCTGTACGACGCCGCCCTCTCCGTCGCCCTCGGGGACGCGGAGCCCGTACGCCCCCGGGCGGGACACGCGTCCCAGGTGTCCGCCGTGGAGTTCGTGGCCGGGACGGGCACCGTCGCGGACGCCCCCACGGTGCGGGACGTGCGCCACGGGCTGTCGCTCGTCTCCCACGCGGAGCGGCTGCTCACGCCCGGGACGACGCTGGAGAGCGTGGCCGCCAACTGGTGGCGGGCCGGGTACGTGCTGGGGAGCGGCCCCGGCCGCGGGGCGCTGCTCGCCCAGCTCGGGGAGGCGAACCAGCGGCTGCTGGACGTGCTGGGGCTGAACCGGATCCCCGACGCATGAGCCGGACGGGCGGGCCGCTGCCCCGCCTCTTCGTGGCCGCGATGATCGTCGACGCCCTGGGCTCGGGCATGTTCATGCCCTTCGCGCTGCTGTACTTCGTGCGCGTCCAGGACCTCACCGTCGGCTCCGTCGGTGCCACCCTCACCGCCACGAACGTGGCGCTGATCGTGACGAGCGCGGCGCTGGGAAGCCTGGTGCAGCGGGTGGGCACGCTGCGCTCGCTGCTGCTCGGCAACGCCGTGCGCGCCCCGCTGTTCGCGTTCTACGTGGTGGCGCTGCCCCCGGCGGTGGCCATGGGCGCGCTCGTGCTGTCCGCGGTCCTGGACAAGGCGGCCTGGGTCTCGCTCGGGGCGACCATCGCCCGCCTGGCGCGCGGGGCGGCGGCGCGGCGCGCGTTCAGCCTGGTGAGCTGGGCGCGGAACATCGGCTTGTGCCTGGGATCCCTGGTGGGCGGCCTGCTGGCATCGTCCAGCAGCTCCACCGGGCTGCGGGCGATCGCCCTGGTCAACGCGGTGAGCTTCGCGGCCACCGCGGTGCTGCTGCTGCGTCTGCGGACACCGCCGGAGGCCGGGGCGGGCGAGCAGCCGGCTGCGTCACGGCCGACGACCGCGGCCCGGCCCGGGGACACCACCGGTCCTGAGGCGGAGTCCGGGGCGCGGGGCGGCTTGGGGGATGCGGGGGCGAAGAAGGGGGCCCAGAGCCTTCGGGTGCTGAGACTTCCGGGATTCGCCCTGCTCAGCGCCGCCAAGACCTGCTTCACGGTGTGCGCGACGGTCGTGTCGATGTTCACCGGCATCTACTTGCTGGACGAGGCTCAGCTGCCCGGATGGGCCGTCGGCACCGTCCTGGCCCTGAACGGCGCGCTGGTCGTGCTGTTCCAGCAGCCGCTGGTCAAGCGGACCGCGGACAGCCCGGCGCCCCGCATGATGGCGCTGGGAGGCGTCCTGTACGCCGTGGCGGGCGGGGGATTCGCTCTCGTGGCGTCGTTGGGCGACGCGCAGCTGCCCGTGATCGCCGCGCTGGTCGCGATGACCGTCTACACCCTCGGCGAGATCGTCATCGCCCCCGCCAGCGACGGCTTCGCCGCCGACCTCGCCGAGCCCGGCAACGAAGCACCCTGCATGGCGGTGTACCAGGCGTCCTGGTCCATCGCCTCCGTCGTCGTGCCCGCGGCCGGAGCCTGGCTGCTGCTGGCCCCGGGCCCCGTCCTCTGGGTCGTCTTCGCCGCGGTGGCCCTCGTGGGGGCGCTGCTCAGCGCGGCCCTGGAAGGGGGGCGCGCGCGGCAGCGGGTGCCGGCCTGAGCCGACCCGCCGGGCCGTCAGCCGGGTACGGAAGGGGGAACGCGGCGTCCCGGCAGAGGAGTCGGCCTACGCGCCCCGCCCCGTCGGACGGCCGCGGCGGGCTCCCGGGCCGCGCCGGGCGAAGGCTCAGCGCCGCGTCACGGCATCGGGGGAGTCACCCTCGCTGCGGGCTTCGCGGTGCCGTGTGGCCGGCGTGGACGGCACGGTGGGTCTTCATGGTCTTGTTGATCCAGCCCGCGTACGCGGGGGCGCTGCTGTAGAGGCCGGGGCCCTGCGAGCACGGTACGCCGGGGGCGCCGGGGCCCGAGGTGACGCCGATCAGTTCCCAGCGGCCGTTTCGGCCCTTGATGATCTGCGGTCCGCCGGAGTCGCCGAAGCAGGCCATGGCATCGGCTTTGGTGGTGATGGTGCACAGGCGGGTGCGGTCGGCGTAGCCGGGCGCGCACTCGGACGCGGCGCCCCGGCGCGTGTCCAGCTCCTGGAGCCGGTCGGGGAACGCGAACTCGGTGTCGACGGTGGTGCCGAAGCCGAGCAGCCGGGTCGGGGCGCCGGGCTTTCCGGGCTGCCCGGCGATCCTGACGGGCTGCTGGGAGACGGGGCGGTCCAGGCGGACCAGCGCGATGTCGTTCTTGTTGGCGAACTTGTTGTCGCCGTTCACATAACCGGGGTGGACGAAGGCCCGGTCGATGGTGCGGACGGTGCCGCCGGACGTGCGGTGCTCACTGCCGACGCGCACGATGCCGTCCAGTTCGAGCCCCTCGCCCTGCACGCAGTGGGCCGCCGTCAGCACCCACTGCCGGTCGATGAGCGACGCCCCGCAGTTGCCCTCCTCCAGGCCCTGCGTGGGGGCCGACATCGGGATGACCGCCATGAACGGGTAACTCTCGCTGGAATCCGCGCCGTTGACGATGGCGGAGGCGCTGCCGGCCATGGCGGTGGCGCAGAGCGCGGCGGCGAGCGCGCCGACGGCGGCGGTCCGGACGGTACGACGACGGCGGGGGCGGGACGGGGAGGAACTGAACACGGAGGGGCCCTTACCTGCTTGGTGGATCCTTACGTGTCCAGCCTCGCCGCCCGGGGCTTGTCCGCCCATCCGGACAACCGGCCGACCGGGGGTGAGGTTAACCCCCGCCCCGCTCCCGGCCGGGAGCTCAGTCGAAGGGGACGGCGTCGGCGGGGGAGGTGTGCCAGTTGGTGACGACGGGGGAGTCGACCGTGAAGGCGCCGACCTTCAGGGACTCCGGGTTCGGGTCGGCGCTGCCGACGGCGACGATGATGCTGTCCAGCTCCTTGCCGCCGTCCGTGTTGGTGGTCTTCGGGTTCACCCCGGCGTACGCGGTGGTGTTCCCGCGCAGCGTGATCGCCTCGCCGACGGACTGCTCGGCCGGGCCCGCCTCGGTGCCGTCGGAGCCGAACGCCACGGTCGGGAGGGCGGCCGGGAGGGTGCAGGTGATGCCGGACTTGGCCTTGGCCATGACCAGGATGTATCCGCCCGCCTGGGTCTCGGACCTGGTGCTCCAGGAGAGGTCGTTGGCGCCGCAGACCTGGCCGACCTGCTCGCGCTTCCCGTTGCCGGTGTCCACGCCGGAGCCCTTGTCCGCCCCGCCGGAGCCCTGGTCGGCGGCCTTGTCCGTGCCCTTTCCGCTGCTCGCGTCGGACGAGCCGGACGGGGTGGACGGGGTGGCGGACGCGGAGCTCCGCGCGGCACCGTTGTCCGTGGCCCCGTCCGCCTCCGTGTCCTGGCATGCCGTCATCAGCATGGCGCCGCCCACGAGGACCGCGGAGAGGAGGAAGGCCTTGCGACGGTTGCCGGACATGAGGGAACCCCTTGGTGATCGGTGACGTGAGGCCGACGCGGCATCGGCTGCGTGCGGTGCTGCTTGCCTGATCACTATGAGGGGGTCACGCGGCGCGGGGATACGGGAGTCTTCGTACCAGGACGCCGCTGTCACGGACCAGTTACATGATCACGGTGAGGACAGCCCGCGGCCGGGCCCGGGGGTTTACCCCATGGCTGCCCGCTTGCGGCCGCTATAGCGTCGTGGACCGTTGGGTTCGAAGAACTGGGGGACATGTGATGCGTCAGGGACTCCGCGGCCTCGGGACGTTAACGGCGGCCACGCTCGCGGTCGGCGGACTCTCCGCGTGCGGTCTGGTCATGGGCGAGACCACCGAGGACGCCAGCACCTTGTCCGGGAGGATCACCGCCGTACGGCTGGACAACAAGTCGGGCGGTGTCACGGTCAACGGCACCGAGGGCGGCGGGAAGCCGTCCCTGCGGCGGGAGATCACCTACCGGGGCGAGCGGCCCACGGGTGCCACCCACCGGATCGAGAACGGCGTGCTGGTCCTCGGTGGCTGTGGCAGCGGCTGCTCGGTCCGCTACACCGTCGACGTACCCGCGGGCACCCCGGTGAGCGGGAAGGTGTCGAACGGCAGCATCCACCTGTCCGGGGTGGGTGCGGTGAAGGTGACCACCGGATCCGGGCGCATCGAGATGAACGGCGTCACCGGGACGGTGGAGGCCGAGAACACCAACGGCAAGATCACCGGGGAGAACATCAGGGGCGCGCGCATCCGGGCCCGGTCCACCAACGGCGCGATCACCCTGACGTCGGTGACGGCGGCGGACGTGCAGGCCACGACGACCAACGGGGATGTCACCCTGACCGTGCCGAAGGCCGACTACGACGTGACGGCGAGCACGGTGAACGGCGACCGGACCATCGACGTCGCCCACTCCCCGTCGGCCGCGCACCGGCTCGGGCTGCGCAGCACCAACGGGGACGTCACCGTCAGGAACCCCTGACCGGCCCCGGCCCCGGCCCCGGTCACGGGATCGGGTTCGGGTTCGGGTTCGGGCGCAGGTCCTGGTTCAGGTTCTGGAGTGGATGCGCGCCGAGTGACGGCCGAGGGTGCCGGGGCGACGCGGGAAGCCGCCCCGGACCGAGCGGTGACCGGGCAGCAGCCGCCGTTCCCCATGAGCCGCCGCTGCCGGGGGCGCGGGCGTTCCTGGATCAGACCGCGGGGCGGCGCAGCACGTCGGCGGGCTCCCAGTCCCTCTTCCAGAAGGCTTCGAGCCCGTGCTCGTTGATGAACTGCCGCTCGACCTCGTGGATGGGGTACATCCCCTGGACGTTGATCACGTCATGGCCTTCGTGTCCAGGAACGGAGACGTCGATGCCCAGGTAGTCGTCGCTGGCGAGGACCATCGGCGCGAACACGCAGAATGCCGTCAGCTCCGACTCGGGCGTGATGCGCTCTCCGAAGTCGATGGTGCTGCCGTAGGTGAAGGGGCAGGTGCCCCGGAGCTGCTCGGCGAGGTAGCCCACCGCGTGGGCCCAGATCACGTCGGCCGTGTTCACGCTGAGGCAGAGTTCCGGCGAGCCGTGCTGCCAGTCCGGGTGCTCTGCCAGCGACAAGCCGTAGGTGAGCGCCGTGAGGAACCCGTCCGGCAGGTCGTCGTACACGATCTCCGTCACGCCCGGCAGCCCCTGCCTGGTCGACTCGACGGGGAAGAACCGGGGCTCCCGTCCCCCGGAAAGCCGATCAAGATGGGCGAGGTACTTCTCTGCGCGACTGGCCATGTGCTGAGCCTGCACGATCGCTCACCCGCGCACCCCACCGGGTGCCGTCCCCAGCGGCGCTCCGCAGCAGGTCCACAGAAGGAGAGGCCGAGCCGGAACCCGGGACCGGACAGCGGCTGTTCACCCCCTCCGGCCGTGTCGGCGCACGCAGGCGCAGGCGCAGGCGCAGACGTACACGAACCCGGCCGGGCCTGACGGTGATCAGGCCCGGCAGGGGAGCCGGGGAGCCGGGGCCGTGGCGGTCCGGCGGGGAGCCGCGTCTCCGGGGATTCACACGCCGGGGGCGGCGCTCTCCTCGTCGCGGGGGAAGAAGGGGAGTTCGACGCGGACGCGGTCGGCGGCGGCGAGGATGCGCTCAGCGTCGTCGACCGGCGGGTGGATCGCCCGGTTGATCCGCTGCTTGATGTCCGCGCCCCCGGCGCCCGACGCCATGACCTTGCGGTCCCAGCCCCGGGTGAAGAGGGCACCGGCGGCGCCCAGGTCCAGGCAGGTGACGTACGGGCCGGGGGCGAACGGGCGCAGCGGCAGGCGGAGCAGGTCGGCTGCCGCGTTGTAGCCGGCGACCTTGCCGAGCGGGGTGGCGTGCTGGCAGGCCTGCATGACGGTGTGCTCCGCGTCGAACGCCGCGGCGGCGGTGTCCCCGGCGGCGAACACGTCGGGAAGGGTACGCAGCCACTGGTCCACCGGTACCCGGCCGAGGTGGTCGAGATCGTCGCGGATCTGCCGGGTGAGCGCGCTGGCCCTGATGCCCGCGGACCAGACGACCGTGTCCGTCTCGACCGTGGTGCCATCGGACAGGACGGCGCAGCCGTCGCCGACCTCCGTCACGGTCGTCCCGAGGCGGCACTCGATACCCAGCTCGTCCAGCGCCGCCTCGATCTCCCGGCGCGGCCCCGGGCCGAGCTGGTCACCGACGGCTTGCGACCGGTCCACCAGCAGCACCCGGCCCCGGGCGGCCAGCGCGGTCGCGGCCTCCAGGCCGACGAACCCGGCGCCGACGACCACGACCGGGCAGTCCGGCCGGTCACGCACATGGCGGGCGAGCCGCACGGCCCCGTCCAGGGTGTCGATGTCGAAGAGCCGTTCAGCGCCGGGCAGGTCCCGGGGCCGGACGAGTGCGCTGCCCGCCGCCAGCACGAGGCGGTCGTAGCCGGTCTCCTGGCCGTCGGCCACCACCACGCGGCGGTCGGTGTCGATCGTCTGCACGTGAGCCCGCAGGTGCGCGACGCCGATCGGTCCCAGGATCCTGCTGAGCTCCACCTTGGCCAGGTCCGGATCGGGCTCGTACAGACGCGGCCGCAGCACCATGTGCTCGTTCGGCGCGATGAGCGTGATGCGCAGGCTGGCGTCCCCGCGCGCCAGCGCCGCTCCCGCCGCGCTCCACACGCCCGCGAAACCGCCCCCGATGATCACCACGTGTGCCATCGTCCTTGTCCTCTCTCGTTCCCCCCGAGGGATCAGGAGGTTCGCCAGGGAGACAGGACAGCGCGGTCAGATGTGACCGAGGCGGGCCAGCTTCTCGGGATTGACCAGTCTCCTGAACACCGTGATCCGCCCGTCGGCGATCTCGACCGTGTCGAGCCAGACCAGCGTGCCGCCACGGTAGGTCGCCAGGGCCGGCTGCCCGTTCACCTCGATGAGCCGGAACGCGTCGGGACGCCTGATCTCGGTCTGCCTGACCGCCAGCAGGGCGATCGTCCCGGCGCCCCGGACCGGCCTGCGCGCCGCGGTCGCCCTGCCGCCGCCATCAGCGAGGTAGACGGCCTCGGGGTGCAACAGCTCGACGAGCTCGGCGATGCCGCCCGCGTCGGCAGCCGCCTTGAACGCCTTGAGGACGCGTTCGGTCTCGGCCCGCGGTGCCCGCGGCAGCTCCTTGACGGCGGCGACCCGCGCCCGCGCGCGGGACGCGAGCTTGCGGGCGGCCGAGGGCGTACCGCAGAGCATCCCGGCGATCCGGTCGAACGGGAAGCCGAAGACGTCATGCAGCACGAGCGCGACACGCTCGGCGGGAGTGAGCGTCTCCATGACCAGCAGCATCGCGGTGCCCACCGAATCGTCCACGAGCACCTGGGCGGAGGCATCGGGCCCGGTCAGCAGCGGTTCGGGCAGCCAGGGCCCCACATAGGTCTCGCGCCGGACGCGGGCCGACTTCAGCACGTTGTAGGACGTCCGGGCGGCCACGGTCACCAGCCAGGCCCGCAGATCCCGCACCTGAGACAGGTCGGCGGCAGCCGCGCGCAGCCAGACTTCCTGCGTCACGTCCTCGGCTTCGGCCACGGTGCCCAGGATCCGGTAGGCCGCCCCGAAGACCGCGGGGCGATGCGCCGCCCATGCGGCCTCCTCCACCATGCCGGTCAGCTCCACTCCCAGCCTCCTGCCCTCTCGGATCGCCGCTCGACCGCCGATCGTAGACAGAGCGCCTCCCGCTCCGGACGGATTCCGGCGCCGCGCGCTCGCGTCTCTCCGCGTGGCGCCCGCCCTGGAGCGTGCTGCCAAACGTGGCGGCGGTGCGGGAAACCGTACGTACTCTCGTCCTGTGAACGAGCAGGGGCAGTACGCCAGGTATCAGGAAGACGCGAAGGTGCTGGCAGCGGTCGGGGCGTGCGTCGACGCCCAGGTCGCCCGGCTCACGGTGCGCCTGCCGAAGGCCCTGGGCCGGGCGGCGGTGGCAGCGTGGGACCGTGACGAGCTGGAGGACATCGGCGAGGAGACCCTTGAGCAGTACGCCGTGAGGGACAGCGCCGGGGAGCTGGCCCTGATCGGCCTCGTGATCTCCGAACGCGGCCGCTGGGAGAACGACGAGGTCGTCGTGGACCTCGACGTGGCCTCCCTCGGCGCTGCCGTGCGAGCGGCGCGGTAGCCGGGCGGCGGCGCGGGACGGCCTCCTCCGTGACGCGGGGCGGCCTCTTCCGCGGCGCGGGCGGGCGCGGTGCTCGCGGGAGCGTTACGCCTTGTCCGCCCGTAGCCGCGTCATCCGCCACGCTGCCCCGCGCCGCGCCGCCCCGGACCGGACCGGACGGCCCCGGACTGGACCGGACGGCCCCGGACCGGGACGACCGGGTGCGCGAGCGCCGGAAGCCCGGCTCCCGGGGCGGTCGGCCGCCGGAGTCAGGCAGGCCGGGCCCTCGCGCTCCCGCCTCCGGTCTCCAGATGACGCGGCCGGACCACAGGCCGTACCGGGCCACCACGCTCATGTGCCGTCACCGGCGAGTGGCGGTACGAGCACTTCGGCACGCGCTCTCAGGGCTGTCCCGTGATCCCCGGCGGGCGTGCGACGACAGCCAGGGCATCTCGCCGCGTTGTCGGGACGCCGGGATACATCCCGTATTCGGGCGCCCCTCCGCCGTGCGATGCGCCGCGTCTGACGCCGCACGCTGATCCACCAGGGATGACGGGACAGCCCTTAGCTTTCCCAGGAGACCGTGCCGACCGTCCGGGAACCGTCGAACCTCACGCACAGGACTTCGTCCGAGTATTCAGGTGCGAGGGCGAGATCGACCCAGAATTCGAGATCTCCCTCGGCGCCCTTGTGAAACACCAGGCCGCGGATCTGGAATGAATCCGCGAGAGGGTCCGGGAGGGCGTCGCCGGCCAGCAGCATACTGAGATTTTCCTGGATATTCTCGTCCAGGTCGTCGATCTCCTCGGTATGGAAGCGGACGAATTCGATGACCTTCTCGTCCTGTGCGGCGAGATGCTTCCCGAGCGCTGATTTCGCCTGGTCGGATATGGTGCGGAAATCGTCGATGACCGGTGCGACACCGGCGAGGAGCCCCGGCTCGGAACTCACATCTTCGAAGATGTTCAGCCAGAAAGACTGCCGGCCGGTGTCCTGGATCGTGACCTGGGCGGCGAATCCCTTGCCGGTGTCGAGCTCAAGCGTCCCTACGAGCGCGGACGTGATGGTGGTCTCCATGCGGGCATTGTGGCACGGAGCGAAATACGCCGGTGGCCGGGGAAATTCCCGGGGTCGGCGAGGTGAATCGGGGAGGTCGCCGGATGGCCGACTCCACCACGGCCGAAGCCGCGTATGCCGGGCATTCGAGACACCACGCCATCTGAGGGGCCGAGTTCCGCAGCGGTGTCCGGTCCGCGGCAGCTCGGCGACACCGGATCAGCCCGCCCCGCCGTCCGCCCGAACCGTCAGCACGCGAGGCCGCGTCCCTCCAGGAGTCCCGCGCAACCGTCGCGTCCTTCTGAAGGGGAGCCGCCCATGACCGGCACAGCAGCCCGGTACCTCTATCTGACCCGGCACGGCGAGGCGTCGCCGGACGAGAGCGAGCTGACCGACGCGGGACGCCGGCAGGCCGGGCTCCTGGGGGAGCGGCTCGGCGGGGTTCCGCTGGCGGTGATCCACCACGGGCCGCTCGCACGGGCCGGGCAGACCGCGCGGCTGGTCGGTGAGCGGTTCGACGGGGTGCCCCTGCGGTGCTCCGAGGAGGCCGGTGACTACGTCCCGTACCTTCCGGCACGCGAGGAGCTGCCGCCCGAGGCGGCCGACGACTGGACGGCGTTCCTGGAGCAGTTCACGGCCGAGGAACGTGCGGAGGGGCCCCGGCTCGCGGCGGCGGCGCTCGCGCGCTTCACCGGGCCGGTCGCCGGGGACGAGCCCCGGCACGAACTGCTCGTCACCCACAACTTCCTCACCGGCTGGCTCATCCGCGCCGCGCTGGGCGCGCCGAGGTGGCGGTGGCTGGGCATCAACCACGCCAACGCGGCCCTGACCGTCATCCGTTACGCGCCCGACCGCCCGCCGGCCGTCCTCCTCTTCAACGACACCGGCCATCTGCCCGCCGGGATCCGCTGGACCGGCTGCCCGCCGGAGTTCTGGATCTGAAGCCGGACCGGCATCATCACCGCATGCTTCCTCACCGGCTGCTGTGGTGTGATCCCCGGCCCATCCCCCGGCACAACCGCCAGGAACCGACGGCTCTCGTCGTCCGCGACCCCGGGTTCCACGACCCGCCCGACGGGGACGACTGCACGAGGTTCTGGTACGTCTGCCAGGCGCACGACCGGGTGTACCGGCATGAGGCGTGCGGGGAGGGCCCGCATCTCCTGGCGCTTCACTGCGAGGAGCACGGGCCCGAGAACATGTGGCCGCAACCACGGATGCTCCTGTTCCCCGAGGGCTTCGAGCCCCGGCTCAGCGAGGCACAGCTCAGCTGGGTCCAAGCGGAGTGGGACGCCGCCTGAAGTCCTGGCCGGAACAGACCCCCCTGCCCCGCGAGTCCCGGGGCGAAGACGCCGCAGGAGGGTCAGGAAGCTCCCTGGCGCTTCGCCGAGCCCGCCCGTACCGAGCGGACGACACCCGCCGCGGCGATCAGGAAGCCGACGCCCATCAGCATGCACAGGGACCAGGCGATGGACGGCAGCGGATGGGTGCCGAGGAACAGCGGGGCCATGGTGGCCAGGGTGGACAGCGCGCCGACGAAGAAGACGATCGCGCCGATCCGGACCAGACGGTCGCCCGCGCCAGGAGGTGTAGTACTCACCCCGTCAGGGTAAGTCCCGGCGGCGGCGAACCGTTGTTCGGCCACCGGCGTACGCAGGAGGCGCCGTTTCCGGACAGAGTCCGGATGGTCAGGCTTGACGAGGGGTATCCCCCCTGGGGAGGCTGCTGCCAGCAGGGCACAGCACCACCACTGGATAGCCTGACCTGCTGAGGCTTTGTTCCGGCATACGGGTTGAGATGGGGTGCGTGCTTTGCCGACTGGCAAGGTCAAGTGGTTCAACAGCGAGAAGGGATTCGGTTTCCTTTCCCGCGACGACGGCGGAGATGTCTTCGTGCACTCCTCCGTGCTGCCCGACGGCGTGGACGCCCTCAAGCCGGGACAGCGCGTCGAATTCGGCGTCGTCGCAGGTCAGCGCGGGGACCAGGCCCTCTCGGTGACGGTTTTGGACCCGACCCCCTCCGTCGCGGCCGCACAGCGCCGCAAGCCGGACGAGCTCGCGTCCATCGTGCAGGACCTGACCACGCTGCTGGAGAACATCACACCGATGCTGGAGCGCGGCCGGTACCCCGACAAGGCGGCCGGCAAGCAGATCGGCGGGCTGCTGCGCGCGGTGGCCGATCAGCTCGACGTCTGACCGGCCGCGCGCGGCCCGCCGGTCCCGGTCCCGGCGCGATGGCCGGGATCAGGCGAACGTCAGTGCGTCCGGGCCGAGGGGCGGTACGAGTCCCTCGGCCGCGGCGCGGGTCAGCAGGCCGCGGATCGCCGCGTAGCCGCTCTCGCCGAGGTCGGCGGTGAACTCGTTGACGTACAGCCCGATGTGCTGGTCCGCCACGGCCGGGTCCATCTCCTGGGCGTGCTCCAGCACGTAGGGGCGGGATGCCTGCGGGTCGTCCCAGGCGGCCCGGACCGAGGCGCGTACCGACTCGGCGAGCAGCTTCAGGACCTCCGGGCCCAGGGACCGCTTGGCGATGATCGCGCCCAGCGGGATCGGCAGCCCGGTCGTGTCCTCCCAGTGGCGGCCCATGTCGGCGAGGCTGTGCAGCCCGTAGTTCTGGTACGTGAACCGGGCCTCGTGGATGACGAGACCGGCGTCCACCTTCCCGTCCCGCACCGCGGGCATGATCTCGTCGAACGGCATGACGACGATCTCGCCGACCCCGCCCGGCACCACCTCGGCCGCCCAGAGGCGGAACAGCAGGTAGGCGGTGGAACGCTCGCTCGGTACGGCGACGGTGCGGCCCGTGAGGTCCGTACCCGGCTCCCGCGTGAGGACGAGCGGGCCGCAGCCCCGGCCCAGCGCCCCGCCGCAGGGCAGCAGCGCGTACTCGTCGAGCACCCAGGGCAGCACCGCGTACGAGACCTTGAGGATGTCCAGCTCGCCGCGCTCGGCCATGCCGTTGGTGAGGTCGATGTCCGCGAAGGTGACATCGAGGGCGGGCGCGTCGGGAATCCGGCCGTGCGCCCAGGCGTCGAAGACGAAGGTGTCGTTCGGGCACGGGGAGTAGGCGATGCGGAGCGGGCCCGCCCCGGCGGGCGTGGCGTCAGGCGTCGTGGTGGTCATGGGGGGTCCAACCTTCCAGTACGGGGGCGAGCTTCCCGAACGCGGTGGCGAGCGCGGTCAGGGCGTCGCCGATGCGCCAGGCGTCCCGGTCGCGCGGGCCGACGGCGTTCGACACGGCCCTGATCTCCAGGACGGGCGCGCCGATGCCCTCGGCGGCCTCCGCGACCCCGAAGCCCTCCATGGCCTCGGCGGCGGCGGCCGGGTGCGCGGCGAGCAGGGCGGCGGCGCGTTCGGCGGTGCCGGTCACGGTGGAGACGGTGAGCACGTCGCCGGTGGCCGCGCCGGTGGCGTCGGCCGCGGCCCGTACCAGCGACCGGGGCGGGAGGTGCTGGTCACGCCCGAAGCCCAGGCCGGTGACGGGCACGAAGCCGCCGGGCGTCTCGGCGCCCAGATCGGCGGCGACGATGCGGCGGGCCACCACGAGGGAGCCGACCGGTGCGGCCCCGGCGAAACCGCCGCCGATCCCGGCCGAGACCACCAGGCCGTAGCGGTCCGACGCCAGATCTGCCGACGCCAGGGCGAAGGCCGTCGCGGCCGCCGCGGCGGCCGGTCCCACACCGCCCGCCAGGACGTCGAAGGGCCCCGCGCGGTGGATCTCCGCGCCGGGCACCCGGCGGACCGGCACACCGGAAGGGGCCCCGAACGTGCGCGTGACCGCGTCCCGTTCCGCGGGGACGGCGGTCACGACAAGCACACGCACGGGTGGACTCTCCAGGGTCAGGAGGAGGGCAGGAGAGGGTCGGCAGGCGGCCGGGAAGAGGTCAGGAGGACTTCTTCAGCTCGAAGTGCCAGACGCCGACCAGCTGCTTGTCCTTGGTCTCCACGATGGAGATCTGCGTCTTGTCCGAGGTCTCACCGGTCTGGCTGGAGAAGAACGCGCTGCCCGAGATGGACCGGTAGGTCTTGGTGTACGGCTCCTGCTCGGCCTGCTGACCGTTGATGAACAGGGTCCAGCCGTTGTCCGCGATCTCGGGGTCGACGCCGAAGCGGACCTTGTCGTCCATCGCGACCTCGACGGACTTCTCCGCCTTCTTGTTGAGGCAGCTCTGGTACTCGGACTTCTTGAGGGCCTCGCCGTCGTTGTAGCAGGTGGCCTCGGTGCTCACCGAGTTGCCGCCGACCGTTACGGTCGCGAGCGGCGTCGGCTTGTCGCAGGCGGAGAGGACGAGGAGTCCCGCGGACACGGCACCAAGAGCGACGCCGATTCGACGGCCCTTACCGGAGAAGAACGCAACGGTCATGGGCCGAAGGCTATCGGTCGCTCCGGTTCACGCCACGCGGGGGTGCGGCGATCCGCGTCGTGCGGCGCCCACCAGACCCCTTACGGACGTTGCGGCGCCGAGGGCGAGGATGCCCGCCGCGACCGACATGCCCAGTACGCCGTTGAGGGGCAGGGCGATGCCGATGCCGCCGCCGGCCACCCAGGCCGTCTGGAGCGCCGTCTCGGACCGGGCGAACGCGGAGGCCCGCACCTCCTCCGGTACGTCGCGCTGGATCATCGCGTCCAGCGAGAGCTTCGACAGGGCCAGGGTGAAGCCCGCGGTGGCGCTGAGCGCGGCGACCGTCACCGTGCCGAAGAAGAGCGCGGAGAGTACGGCGGCCCCCAGCGCCAGGGTCAGCACCGCCACGACGATCGCCTCGGGGGCGCGGGCCCGGAGCCAGGAGCCGACCGCTGTACCGATCGCGTTCCCGGCCCCGGCGGCGACACCGACGATGCCGAGCGAGACGACGGCGCTCTGCCCGGCGAACGGGTGCTCGCGCAGCAGAAAGGCGAGGAAGAAGATCAGGAAGCCGGAGAGCGCGCGGTGCGCGGCGTTGGCCTGGAGCCCGTTCAGCACGGACGGGCCCACGGAGCGCAGCCCGGGGCGCTTCTCGCCGTTGCGCCCGTTGCGCCGGGTGCGCCGGGTGCGCGGCCCGGGGACCGCCCCCTCGTGCGCCGGGACCAGCAGGGCCTTGCGCTCGCCCTTCGCGGAGTCGACCTTGCCGGGCAGCGTGAAGGCGAGCACGGTCCCGCAGAGGAAGATCAGGCACGCCCCGTACAGCGGCCAGGCCGTCCCGGCGGTCTGGAGCCCGGCCCCGATCGGCGCGGCGATCCCGGTCGCCAGGAGCCCGGCCAGGGTCACCCGGGAGTTCGCCTTCACCAGGGAGAAGCGCGGCGGCAGCAGACGCGGCACGACGGCGCTGCGCACCACCCCGTACGCCTTCGAGCAGACCAGGACGCCCAGCGCGGCCGGGTACAGCTCCAGGCCGCCGGTGGCGACCGCGCCCGAGAGGGCGATCGCGAGCACCGCGCGGGCCAGCATCGACGCGGCCATCGCGGCCCGCCGGCCGTGCGGCAGCCGGTCCAGGAGCGGGCCGATCACCGGGGCGAGGAGGGTGAACGGGGCCATCGTCACGGCGAGGTAGAGGGCGACCCGGCCGCGGGCCTCGTCGGTCGGTACGGAGAAGAAGACCGTCGAGGCGAGCGCGACCGTGATCATCACGTCGCCCGCGCCGTTCACGGCGTGCAGCTCGATCAGCTTGCCGAGGCCGGACTCCCCGGCGCCGTGGGCGTGCGTCGCCCTGCGGATGCTCCGGGCGGTGCCGGTGAACGGGGCGCCCAGGGCGCGTCCGACCGCCCGGCCCGTCCTGCGGAGCGGTCCGGGGTCCTGGTGCGACCTGGCGGCAGCCACGTCGTCATAGTGCCCCAGAGGCGGTGGGGGCATACGGGCTTCGGTACGGGGCGCGCGGCACGCTCCGCCCTGTCGGGCCAGTCTCCGGGCCGGTGCGCCGGGCCGGGCGGCGCCTGCCCGGCCCGGCGCACCCGCGCGGGTCGCCAGGGCGTTCGCGTGCGGGACGGCGGGGCGTTCGCGCGGGGCGCGTCCGGGACACGACACCGGATACGGCCTTGTTTGGGACGGGCAGGTGGGCGGGGCGCGGCGGAGAGGGTAGCGTGCGTAGCGCGCCACCGGCGATTGTTCTCGGCCGCGCGCCTCTCGGCGATCCCGCAGAATGGGTTGCGAAAGGTGTGCCCGAGGCAGGCAGCAACGGGTGTGGACGTCGACGCGGCCCCCAGGTCCGCTCCGCCCGCGTCCGTCACGGCCGAAACCGATGGAAGTGCTGGCGGCGCTCGTGAGACTGGCGTAGGAGAGAAGCGAGACCTGTGAGTGCTGCGACGACGCGAAGCCGTACGGCCCGTACCCCCGTTCCCGACCGCCTGTGCGCCGAGGCGGTAGACCTGGCCCGCGCGGCCGCAGAGGAGGCTGCCGCCCCGGGGATCGTGGGCGAGCATGTCGCCGTGGTCCCCGAGGGGGACCGGGTCGTCACGCACTTCTTCGAGTGCAAGGAGCCCGGCTACCGGGGCTGGCGCTGGGCGGTGACCGTTGCCAGGGCCTCCCGCGCCAAGTACGTGACCATTGACGAAACGGTGTTGCTGCCCGGCAGCGACGCCCTGCTCGCCCCCGAGTGGGTGCCGTGGAGCGAGCGGCTGCGCCCCGGCGACATGGGCCCCGGCGACCTGCTGCCCACCGAGGCGGACGACCTCCGCCTGGAGCCCGGCTACACCGGCGCCGACGAGCCGCCGCCGAACTCCGCGGTTCCCGAGGTCTCCCGCGAGCTGGCCGACCGGGTCGACGCGGAGGACGCGGAGCTGACCACGCGGCCCGCGACGGCGGACCGGGGTTCGATCGCGGCGGTCGCCGACGAGCTCGGCATGCGGCGGGCCCGGGTGCTGTCCCGGTACGGGCTGCACACGGCCGCCGACCGCTGGGACGAGGAGTTCGGCGCCAAGACACCGATGGCCCAGGCCGCCCCGGCCTCCTGTGCCTCCTGCGCCTTCCTGGTGCCGCTGGCCGGGTCGCTCCGGCAGGCGTTCGGGGTCTGCGCCAACGAGTTCGGTCCGGCCGACGGGCGGGTCGTCTCGCTCTCGTACGGCTGTGGCGGGCACTCCGAGGCCGCGGTGATGCCGAAGCCGCCGAAGCCGGCGCCGCACGCGCTGGACACGATGCAGGTGGACGAGTACCCGCTGCGCCCGGCCCGCGACTCCGGCTCGGTCCCGGCGGAGGCCGACGCCCCCACGGAGGACCTCGGGCACTCGTAGGCCCCGGGGCCGCGCGGGGCGCCCCACGGGGCCCCCGCTCCCCGTCGGCCCCGCGTACGGCGTACGGGGCGGTGCGGACGCGGCACGCCCCGCTTCCCGCCGGTCCCGCGTACGGCGTTCCGCGCCGGTCCCGCGTACCGGCCCGTACGGACGCGCGCTCCGCGACCGCGCGAAGCGGTCGATGCGCTGTCCCGTGGCCACGCACGGCGCGAGGACCCGGTACCTTCGGGCGCACACTGGGCCGCATGGGCCGTGCGTGACCGGAGACCGGAAAGAGCGGAGCAGAGCGTGGGCATGAATGCGACCGAGGGGGCCGACCCGTTCGGCACCGCGCGGCTGCGCCGCGGAGTGCTCGACTCCTGGGGTGCGGGCCCCGCCCGCTTCCGCGAGGACGCCAACGCGGAGGAGGACCTGGCCCTCGGCGGCTACCGCGACCGCCTGGTCGTCGAGCTGGCCCAGAACGCCGCCGACGCCGCCGCCCGCGCCGGTGTCCCCGGCCGCCTCCGCCTCACCCTGCGTCCCGCAGCCCCGGACGCGCCCGCGATCCTCGCCGCCGCCAACACCGGGGCACCGCTGGACGCCACCGGAGTCGAGTCGCTGTCCACGCTCCGTGCCTCCGCCAAGCGGGAGGGGCACGAGGGCGCGGTGGGCCGGTTCGGCGTCGGCTTCGCCGCGGTCCTCGCGGTCAGCGACGAGCCCGCCGTGATCGGACGGCACGGCGGCGTCCGCTGGTCCCTCGCCGAGGCCCGCGACCTGGCCGCCCGGACCGCCGTCGCCAGCCCCGGGCTCGGCGACGAACTGCGCCGCCGCGACGGCCACGTACCGCTGCTCCGGCTCCCGCTCCCCGCCGAGGGCACCGCGCCGGACGGCTACGACACCGTCGTCGTCCTCCCGCTGCGTGACGGCGGCGCCGAGGACCTGGTGGACCGGCTGCTCGCCGCGGTCGACGACGCCCTGCTGCTCACCCTGCGCGGCCTCGAAGAGATCGTGATCGAGACCCCCGGGACCGTACGCACCCTGCGCCGCACCGAGCACGGCCCGTACATCCACGTCGAGGACTCCGCGCGCGGGACGAACCGCTGGCGCACCGTCACCCACCACGGCCCCGTCGAGCCCGCGCTGCTCGCCGACCGCCCCCGCGAGGAACGGCTGCGCCCGCACTGGTCGGTCACCTGGGCGGTCCCGGTGGACGAGGACGGCGCCCCGGTCCGCCCCCGCACCCTCCCCGTCGTCCACGCGCCGACCCCCACCGACGAACCCCTCGGCATTCCCGCGCTGCTCATCGCCTCGCTGCCGCTGGACACCGCCCGCCGCCACTTCGCCCCGGGACCGCTCACCGACTTCCTGGTGCGGCGCGCCGCCGACGCGTACGGCGAACTGCTCGCCGCCTGGCGGCCGGTGTCCGTGGGCACCGTCGACCTCGTTCCCGGCCCGCTCGGCACCGGCGAGCTGGACGGGATGCTGCGCGCCGCGATCCTGGAGCGGCTGCCGCGCATCGCGTTCCTGGCCCCCGCGGTCGCGCGCGACACCGCCGCCGGGGACGGGCGCTGGGACGGCTGGGGGGAGGACGCCCCGGCGGACGTGCCCCTCGCCGATGAGGACACCGGGGCGCTGCGCCCCGTCGAGGCCGAGCTGCTGGAGGGCGTCGGCGCCGAGACCGTACGGGTGCTCGCCGAGGTGCTGCCGTGCCTGCTGCCCGCCGGTCTGGAGCGCCGCGGCGAACTGCGCACGCTGGGGATCGCCCGGGTGCCGCTGACCGAGGCGATCGACCGGCTGGCCGGACTGGAGCGCGAGCCCGGCTGGTGGCGGCGGCTCTACGACAGCCTGTCCGGCATCGACCCGGACCGCCTCTCCGGCCTGCCCGTGCCGCTGGCCGGGACGCCGGGGACCGCCGGGTCCGGGGCGGAGGGGCCGGAGGCCGCCGGGTCCGGGGCCCCGGTGCTGCCCCGCACCGCCCTCGGCCCGCGCCAGGTCCTCCTCCCGCTGCCCGACGCCCTCTCCGGCCCGGTCCTGGCCCGGCTCGCCCGGCTCGGGCTGAAGGTCGCCCACCCGGACGCCGCGCATCCGCTGCTGGAGAAGCTGGGCGCCCTGCCCGCCACCCCGCGCGCCGTGCTGACGACTCCGCAGGTGCGGGCCGCCGTCGCCGGATCGCTGGACGCGGGCGAGATCTGGGACGAGGACGGGCTGGATGCCGACGAGCTCGCCGAGACCGTCCTCACTCTGGTGCGGGACGCCGATCTGGCCCCCGGCGACGAACCCTGGCTGGGCGCGCTCGCCCTCCCCGACGAGGACGGCGAACCGGCCCCCGCCGGTGAACTCGTCCTCGCGGACAGCCCCTTCGCCGCCGTCATGCGCGAGGGCGAACTGGCCCTGGTCGACCAGGAGCTGGCCGACCAGTGGGGCGAGCAGCCGCTCACCGCCTGCGGGGTGCTCGCCACCTTCGCCCTCGTCCGCGCCACCGACGTGGTCCTCGACCCGGACGAACTCGAACCCCGTGACGGCGACTTCGCCGAGACCGACGACGCCGGACTGCTGGACGCCGTCGACGTGTGGTGCGAGGACGTCCTGGACCGCCTTCCCGACAGCCCGGTACCGCCGGTCGCCACCGAGATCGTCGCCGTCCGCGACCTCGATCTGGTCGCCGACGACGCCTGGCCGCAGGCGCTCGCCCTGCTCGCCCGCCCGCCGCTGCGCGACGCGCTGACCCAGCCGGTGCGGGTGCTGCTCCCGGACGGCACCACGCAGTCCGTCCGCTCCTACACCGCCTGGTGGCTGCGCGACCACCCGGTGCTCGACGGCCGCCGCCCCGCCGGGCTGCGCGCCGCGGGCGGCGACCCGCTGCTGGCCGGGCTGTACGACGCGGCGGACGCGACCGGCTTCGACGACGCGCAGGTGCTGCGCGCCCTCGGCGTACGGACGTCCGTGGCCGCGCTGCTCGACGAGCCGGGCGGCGCCGCCGAACTCCTGGGGCGGCTCGCGGAGCCGGAACGTCCGGTCGGCCCCGTACAGCTGCACGCGCTGTACACGGCGCTGGCCGGTCTGGACCCGGAGCAGGTCACGCTGCCGGACGAGCTGCGGGCCGTGGTCGACGGCGAGGTGCGGGTGGTGGACGCGGCGGACGCGGTGATCGCGGACGCCCCGGACCTGCTGCCGCTCACCGCCGGGATGCCGCTGCTTCCGGTCGCCCCGGACCGCGCGGCGGAGCTGGCCGAGTTGCTCCAGGTGCGACGGCTCGGCGAGAGCGTGGCGGCGGAGGTGACGACGGAGGGCGAGGAGCACCGCGTACCGGAGCCGGTGCGGGTGCTGCTCGGCGCGGGCACGCCGGAGGTGTACGTGGAGCACGGCGAACTGCGCGCGGGCGGCGTCGAGCTGGACTGGCGGCGTACGCCCGACGGCACGGTGCACGCCGCGACGCTGGAGGGCGTCGCGGCGGGACTGGCCTGGGCGGCGGGGCAGTGGCCGCGGCGCTTCGAGGTCGCGGCGCTGCTGGAGGACCCGTCCCGTACGGAGGAGCTGGCCCGGGACCGCTGGTTCGACTGAGCCGGGACCGCTGGCCCCGGCCTCTGGCCCCGACCGCTGGCCCCCGACCGCTGGTTCGGGGCGGTCGGTCTGGGGCGGTCGGTCCGGCCGAGCCGGGGGCGCCGGTTCGAGCGGACCGGAGCCGCGCGATTATGCGATCTTCGCAAGAAATTCGCAAGCGTCGCACAACCCTTCACGTTTGTTGAGGGTCTGATCTGTGAGGTCACCAGACCTCGCAGACGATCTTGGCCCCGCGGAGGCGCACACGCCCCGCGGGTCCTTCTCCAACGTGGGGAATGAACATGCGTATTCGTGCCACTGTGGCCGCTGTCAGCGGCGCCCTGGCCCTCTCCGCCCTCGTCGTTCCGTCCGCCGCGCAGGCCGACGACGCGCACCGCGCGACCGGCTCCGTCGCCGATGTCGCCCGTGCGGCCCAGACCGGCTCCGCCGCCAAGGCCGGTGCCCGTTCCCTCGCCGCCACCAACAGCGTGGGCGAGCTGGACCTCACCTTCTCGAAGGTCAAGGTCAACGCCGGCAAGGCGATCGCCGTGGGCACCTCCGCCACGAAGAAGGTGGCGACCTCGTTCACCGTGACGCACGCCGCGGACATCGACATCTTCGCCCCGGGCTTCGTGCTCGACGTCTCGCTCTACCGTGGTTCGTTCGACGAGCCGGTCAACGAGCTGTACGGGGACACCGCGCCGACCTGCAAGAAGGTGTCCGCCACGGTCGCCAACTGCACCGGCCGGATCGCGATCTCGCCGGTCTACGACCTGTACAGCAACAGCGACGCCACCACCTGGAAGGTCGGCGGAGTGGCCGTCGACTTCAACGGCCAGGACCCGGAGAGCGCAGACCCGTCCCAGATCGGCTGGGCCCTCCAGGACAGCCTGGGCAGCAACAAGCTCCAGCGCTTCTCGAAGCTGACGGTCAACGCCTCGCCGGAGCCGGTGAAGAAGGGCAAGACCCTCACCGTCACCGGCAAGCTCTCCCGGGCCAACTGGGACGACCTGAAGTACCACGGTTACGCCACCCAGTCGGTGAAGCTCCAGTTCCGCAAGAAGAACAGCTCCACCTACACCACCGTCAAGACCATCAAGACCAGCAGCACCGGTGCGCTGAAGACCACGGTCAAGGCCGCGGCCGACGGCTACTGGCGCTACAGCTTCGCCGGCACGTCCACCACCCCGGCCGTCAGCGCCGCCGGTGACTTCGTCGACGTGAAGTAGTCCGTCACGCGGTACCGGGGCGGTCCACCGGCCGCCCCGCCTGTCTCACCCGTACGCAGCGGAATCCCTCGCCGAGGGCCCCGCTGCGTACGTGTATGCACCGCCGTTCCGTGTCCGTCGCCTTCCCGGCCCCACCCCACGGAGAGATTCATGAGCCTGCGTTCCGCCGCCACCGCGGCCTTCGGCGCCCTGGCCCTGTCCACCCTGCCCGCGCTCACCGTCCCGGCGCACGCCGCGCCGGCCGCCCCCGTCGTCTCCCGGATCACCGTCAACGGCGGCAAGGACATCGTCCTGGGGACGACGGCCCCGCGCACCGTCACCGTCTCGGTCACCGCCTCGCACGCCTCCGGCATCGCCACCGGCTGGCTGCTCCTGTGGCACGGCAAGGACCAGGAGGAGGGTCTGGAGGCCGTCCTGCTGCCGAACGAGGACGGGGCGACCTGCAAGGCGGCGAGCGCCACCACCAGCACCTGCTCGCTCACCCTCACCGTCGATCCCCGGCGCGACCTGCCGAAGAACACGCTGGCGGGCACCTGGCACGTCCTGGCGGGCGCCCGCGCCGTGGACGGCTCCGACACCTCCTCCGACTTCGCCTCGACCGCGAGGGTCCAGCGTCTCTCGAAGCTGACGGTCAACGCCTCGCCGGAGCCGGTGAAGAAGGGCAGGACCCTCACCGTCACCGGCAAGCTCTCCCGGGCCAACTGGGAGGACCACGCGTACCACGGTTACGCGACCCAGTCGGTGAAGCTCCAGTTCCGCAAGAAGAACAGCTCCACCTACACCACCGTCAAGACCATCAGGACCAGCGGCACCGGTGCGCTGAAGACCACGGTCAAGGCCGCGGCCGACGGCTACTGGCGCTACAGCTTCGCCGGTACGTCCACCACCCCGGCCGTCACCACCGCCGGTGACTTCGTCGACGTGAAGTAGTCACGCGAAGCGACGACGGGCGGCCCCCCGCACAGGGGGACCGCCCGTCGCCGTGTCCTCAGGAGGGGAAGCGCCGTCCGACCAGCCGCCAGGCGTACTCCAGCGCGGCCGACGCCACCACCGCGATCCCCACCGCGGCCCACGGCATCGTGGTGCCCACCAGCTTCAGCGCGAAGAACTCCTGGAGCCACGGCACCACCAGCACCACCAGGAACGCCAGCCCCATCGTCAGCACCAGGCAGATCCGCCACCAGGTGTACGGGCGGGCGATGATCGCCAGCACCCACATCGAGACCAGGAACAGCGTGAGCGTGGCCGCGCTGGTCTCGGCGTCGAGGGCGTTCGGGCCGGTGTAGTGGTGCCGGGCGATCAGATACGTCGCGAAGGTCGCGAGGGCCGCGATGACGCCGGACGGGATCGCGTACCGCATGACCCGGCGCACGAAGTGCGGGTGGGCGCGTTCCGTGTTGGGCGCGAGGGCCAGGAAGAACGCCGGTACGCCGATCGTCAGCGTGGACAGCAGGGTCAGGTGGCGGGGCAGGAACGGGTAGTCGACCTGGGAGCAGACCACCAGGATCGCCAGCAGCACCGAGTAGACGGTCTTGGTCAGGAACAGGGTGGCGACCCGGGTGATGTTGCCGATCACCCGGCGGCCCTCGGCGACCACGGACGGCAGCGTCGCGAAGCTGTTGTTCAGCAGCACGATCTGGGCGACCGCCCGGGTCGCCTCGGAGCCCGAGCCCATGGACACGCCGATGTCGGAGTCCTTCAGCGCCAGTACGTCGTTGACGCCGTCGCCGGTCATCGCGACGGTGTGGCCGCGGGACTGGAGGGCGGCGACCATGTCGCGCTTCTGCTGCGGGGTCACCCGGCCGAAGACCGCGTTCTCCTCCACGGCGGTGGCCATCTCGTCCGGGTCGGTGGGCAGGCGGCGCGCGTCCAGGGTGTGCTCGGCGCCCTTCAGGCCCAGTTTCGCGGCGACCGCGCCGACCGAGACCGCGTTGTCGCCGGAGATCACCTTGATGGCGACCCGCTGGTCCGCGAAGTACGCCAGGGTCTTCTCGGCGTCCGGCCGCAGCCGCTGCTCCAGGACGACCAGGGCGGTCGGTACGGCCCTGTCGGCCACGTCCGGGCCGTCCAGCGGGCCCCGCGCGCGGGCCAGCAGCAGCACCCGCAGGCCCTGCTGGTTCAGCTGGTCGATCTCGTCGAGCGCCGGGTCCTGCTCGGGCAGCAGTACGTCCGGGGCGCCGAGCAGCCAGGTGGACTCGCCGGAGCCCGCCCCCTCGTCGAAGGCCGCGCCGCTGTACTTGCGGGCCGAGGAGAACGGCAGCGTCCCGGTGCACCGCCAGGACCCGGTGTCCGGGTAGGCGTCCACGATGGCCTGGAGGCTGGCGTTGGGGCGGGGGTCGGAGGAGCCGAGGGCACCGAGCACACCGCTGACGTACGCCTCGTCGGCGCCGCCCAGCGTCCGTACCTCGGTGACGTCCATGCCGCCCTCGGTGAGGGTGCCGGTCTTGTCCAGGCAGACGACGTCGACCCGGGCCAGTCCCTCGATGGCGGGCAGCTCCTGCACCAGGCACTGCCTGCGGCCGAGCCGCACCACCCCGATCGCGAAGGCGACGGAGGTCAGCAGCACCAGGCCCTCGGGGATCATCGGGACGATGCCGCCGACGGTCCGGGCGATCGACTCCTTGATGTTGTTGTCCTTGACGACCAGCTGGCTGATGACCAGGCCGAGCGCGGTCGGCACCATCATCCAGGTGACGTACTTGAGGATCGTGGAGATGCCGGTGCGCAGCTCGGACTGGACGAGCGTGAAGCGGGACGCCTCCTCGGCGAGCTGGGCGGCGTAGGCCTCGCGGCCGACCTTGGTGGCGGTGAACGCGCCGCCGCCGGAGACCACGAAACTGCCGGACATGACCGGGTCGCCGGGCCGCTTCAGCACCGGGTCGGCCTCACCGGTGAGCAGTGATTCGTCGATCTCCAGCCCGTCGGCCTCGGCGACCGTGCCGTCCACCACGGCCTTGTCGCCGGGGCCCAGTTCGATGAGGTCCCCGAGGACGATCTCGGAGGTGGAGATCTCGGCCGCGACCCCGTCCCGCCGCACCGTGGGCTTCGCCTCGCCGATGACCGCGAGGGAGTCCAGGGTCTTCTTGGCCCGCCACTCCTGGATGATGCCGATGCCGGTGTTCGCGATGATCACGAAACCGAAGAGGCTGTCCTGGAACGGCGCGACGAACAGCATGATCAGCCAGAGCACGCCGATGATCAGGTTGAACCGGGTGAAGACGTTGGCCCGCACGATCTCGCGCAGCGAGCGGGACGAGCGCACGGGGACGTCGTTCACCTCACCGCGGGCGATCCGCTCCGCGACCTCCGCCGCGCTCAGCCCGCGGGGGTTCACCGCCGGGGCCGGCAGCCCCACTGGGTGGACCGGGTCCAGTTCGGCCCCGGCGTCGATCGTCGCCGATCCGGGGATGCCGGGGAGGCCGGTGGAGCCCGCTATGTCCGGGGTCTGCTCATCGGAGGGATTCGATGCCCGCTGCGTCATGGTTTCGACGGTACGGGCAGATGGCCAGGATCACCCACCGGCCGGTCCGAAGATCAGACCGGCGGAGGACTGATCCCACGGCGAATGGTCCTGTGGGGGTACGCGGAACCCGGTGTGCGGGTAGTACAACGCTCCTAGGGCCTCTCGTTTGGATCATGCCGGGCTCGCGGGGGCCGGCACGCACATCTGCCGCGTTGTCGTCAGTCACCGACGCTCCGCGTCGGCTCCTTCCTCCGCCTTGCAGCTGCACGCACCAGCCCCCGCTCCCTGATCCAGCCTGATCCAAACGAAAGACCCTAGGGGACCAGGAGGCGGCGAAGGCGTACGCGCTGCTGGGAGGTGCTTCAGGCGGCGGTCGCGCCCGGGGCGCCCCCGGCGGACGCCGCCCGCTTGATCGCCGCGTCGCGCTTGCGCACGTACCAGATGCCGATCAGGCCGAGTCCCGCACCGGCCAGGCAGGTCCACACCCACCACAGGTGCCCGTGGTCGTCGAACCAGCCGTAGAACGGGATCTGGACCAGGAAGAGGACGAACCAGAGGATCGTGCCGCCGGTGATGGTGGCGACGACGGGCCCCTCCAGGGGCTCGGGTGCCTCGTGCTTCGGTGTCCACTTCGCCATGGGCTCAGTGTATGGGGCCCCTGTCCGAGGCGTCCCCGAAGGCTTCCGCGGGGCCCTTTGAACCCCGCGGGAGGCCTCCCGGGGTCCTCCGGAGTCCTCTCGGGGCCGTTCCGAGAACCTGCCGACGCTCTTCCTGTGCAGGTCACACATGTTCTACGCGCGGAGATAGCGATCTTCGTCTCATGTATTCATACTGAACCTGCTCAATAATGACTTGATTTGTTCGTTAGAACGTCCAAATCTCTCTCTTTTCTCCCCAACTACGTACGACTGAGGTCATACATGTCCCCCTCGGCCACCGCTCCGGTCGACGCCCAGCAGCCTGCGGCTCCTCAGCCGCAGAACGGTCTGGACCGTTTCTTCAAGATTTCCGAGCGGGGGTCGTCGGTAGCCCGCGAGATCCGCGGCGGATTCGCGACGTTCTTCGCGATGGCGTACATCATCGTGCTGAACCCGATCATCCTCGGCAGCGCCAAGGACATGTACGGCCATCAGCTGGACAGTGGCCAGCTGGTCACCGCCACCGTGCTGACCGCCGCGTTCTCGACCCTCCTGATGGGTGTCATCGGCAACGTGCCGATCGCCCTGGCGGCCGGTCTCGGCGTCAACACCGTCGTGGCCCTCCAGCTCGCCCCCCGGATGAGCTGGCCGGACGCGATGGGCATGGTCGTCCTCGCGGGCATCGTGGTCATGCTGCTGGTCGCGACCGGGCTCCGGGAACGCGTGATGCACGCCGTACCGACCTCGCTCCGCAAGGGCATCGCGATCGGCATCGGCCTCTTCATCCTGCTGATCGGTCTGGTCGACTCGGGCTTCGTCTCCCGCATCCCGGACATCGCGCACACCACCGTGCCGCTCCAGCTCGGCGGCGACGGTCACCTCAACGGCTGGCCGGTCCTGGTCTTCGTCCTGGGCGCGCTGCTCACCCTCGGGCTGATCGTCCGCAAGGTGCCGGGCGCGATCCTGATCTCCATCGTCGCGATGACGGTCGTCGCGGTGATCATCGACGCCGTCGCCGACCTGCCGGCCGGTTCGTGGGGCCTGACCGTCCCGCAGTGGCCGGGCAACCCGGTCGCCACCCCGGACTTCGGGCTGATCGGCGAGGCCAGCCTGTTCGGCGGCTTCAGCAAGGTGGGCCTGCTCACCGGCATCCTGTTCGTCTTCACCGTGCTGCTGTCCTGCTTCTTCGACGCGATGGGCACCATCCTCGGCGTCGGCGACGAGGCCAAGCTGACGGACGCCGACGGCAACTTCCCCGGCATCAACAAGGTGCTGTTCGTGGACGGCATCGCGGTCGCCGCGGGCGGCGGCAGCTCCTCCTCGGCCACCACCTGCTTCGTGGAGTCCACGGCGGGCGTCGGCGAGGGAGCCCGTACCGGCTTCGCCAGCATCGTGACGGGGCTGCTGTTCACCGCGGCGCTGTTCTTCACCCCGCTCGCGACCATGGTCCCCTCGCAGGCGGCCACCCCCGCGCTGCTGGCGGTGGGCTTCCTGATCATCTCGGGCTCGGTGCGGGACATCGACTGGAGCGACTACACGCTCTCCATCCCGGCCTTCCTCGCCATGCTCATGATGCCGTTCACCTACTCGATCACCAACGGCATCGGCATCGGCTTCATCTCCTTCTCCGTGCTGCGCGTGGTCGCGGGCCGCTGGCGCGAGGTGCCGATCCCGATGTACGTGGTCTCCGCGGTCTTCGTCTTCTACTACGCGATGCCGGCCCTCGGCCTCACGTAAGCCCCCCGGAGCCCTTGCGGCCCTCGGGGCCGTAGAACTTCTCCGTCTCGTCGACGGCCGCCTTGAAGCGCTCGTCGAAGTCATCGCGAATGAGCGTCCGGACCACGTAGTCCTGGACGCTCATTCCGCGTTTTGCGGCATGCTGCCGGAGCCGGTCGAGCAGCTCGCCGTCCACCCGCAGACTGAGCACAGTCGATCCCATGGCCAGCAGAGTTACGTTCCGCTGCGCCGTCCCGTGTCACTTTCCGGAGGTGACTCACTCGTTCGAGTGAGGGATTGGGCGAAGTGCCCACCGCGCGTGTACCACGAATGGTCTTTAGATTGAGTAATGAGTTACGCTAATGAACATGCCTGACCTGATCCACGACGGCGACAGTGCCGCCGCCGTGAGCTCCCTCCGCTCCGCCGTGATGCTGCTCAGCCGGCGCCTCAAGCACCAGCGCGTCGACGAGTCGCTGAGCCCCACCGAGATGTCGGTGCTCGGCACGCTCGCCAGGTGCGGCTCGGCCACCCCGGGCGAGCTGGCCCGCAAGGAGCACGTACAGCCTCCGTCGATGACCCGCATCGTCGCGCTGCTGGAAGCGAAGGGCCTCGTCAGACTGGAACCGCACCCCGATGACCGTCGCCAGAAGGTGGTCAGCCAGACCGAGCAGGCCGAGGCCATGCTCGAGGAGAGCCGCTCCAAGCGGAACGCCTGGCTGACCGCCCTCGCCGAAGGCCTGGACGAGGAGGAGTGGGAGACGCTTCGCAAGGCCGCACCCGTGCTGGAGAAGCTCGCCCACCTGTGACGGGGAGGCGGCGCGCCGGGCCCCCCCCCGCGCGCCCCCCCCCCCCCCCCCCCCCGCCGTACGACAAGCCCCCCCCCCCCCGGCGGCGCACCCCCATGGGTAACGGGTCACGA
>NZ_JBHVVM010000018.1:0-8558 GCF_042883525.1 Streptomyces sp. NPDC058195 | reverse complement strand
CCCGCCCGATGGCTTGCCGGTGGTGTTGGGGTTCACGCTCCGCCCGCCCCCCCCGGTGTTGTATATGCCCCCCCCCGTGGGCGGGGGGGGGGGGGCCCCGCACCCCCGCGGGCGCGCCGCCCCCCGGCCGCATCCCGTCAGTCAGAGAAGCCCCAGCGCCCGAGGAGGCGAACCCCTTTGAGTACGGGATCCGGAGCAGACTCCGCCCCCGCACCGACTTCCACCCACGAGAGCAAGCCCGGCGGGACCTTCTCGTCGCTGAAGATACGTAACTACCGCCTGTTCGCCACAGGCGCCGTGATCTCCAACACCGGTACCTGGATGGCCCGCATCACCCAGGACTGGCTCGTCCTGAGCCTCACCGGCTCCGCGGCCGCGGTCGGTATCACCACGGCCCTCCAGTTCCTCCCGATGCTCCTGTTCGGCCTCTACGGCGGAGTGATCGCGGACCGCTTCCCCAAGCGGAAGCTCCTGCTCGTCAGCCAGGCGGCACTCGGCCTGTGCGGCATCGCGCTCGCCGTGCTCACGCTCTCCGGCGTGGTCCAGGTGTGGCACGTCTACCTGATCGCCTTCCTGCTCGGCATGGTGACGGTCGTCGACAACCCGGCCCGTCAGTCCTTCGTCTCCGAGATGGTCGGCCCCGCCCAGCTGCGCAACGCGGTCAGCCTCAACTCGGCGAACTTCCAGTCCGCCCGGCTCATCGGCCCGGCCGTCGCGGGTGTCCTGATCACCACGGTCGGCAGCGGCTGGGCCTTCGTGTTCAACGGCCTGTCCTTCGCCGCGCCGCTCATCGGCCTGCTGATGATGCGCCCCTCCGAGTTCCACCGGACCACCGTCGTCCCGCGCGCCAAGGGCCAGCTGCGCGAGGGGCTGCGGTACGTCTCCGGCCGCCCCGAGCTGATCTGGCCGATCGTCCTGGTCGGCTTCGTCGGCACCTTCGGGTTCAACTTCCCGATCTGGCTCACGGCCTTCGCCGACGAGATCTTCCACGGCGGAGCCGGGATGTACTCGTTCTTCAACATCCTCATGGCCGCCGGCTCCCTCGCCGGAGCCCTGCTCGCCGCCCGCCGCCGCTCCTCCCGGCTGCGGATGCTGGTGGCCGCGGGCACCGCGTTCGGGGTGCTGGAGATCATCGCGTCGATGGCCCCGTCCGTCTGGATCTTCGCGATCCTGCTGGTCCCGATCGGCATGATCGGCCTGACGACCAACATCAGCGCGAACACCAGCGTCCAGATGGCCGCCGACCCGGCCATGCGCGGCCGGGTCATGAGCCTGTACATGATGGTCTTCGCCGGGGGCACGCCGGTCGGCGCCCCGATCGTCGGCTGGATCAGCGACGCCTACGGAGTCCGTACGGGCATGGCCGTCGGCGGGGCCTTCTCGCTGGTGGCGGCCCTCGGCGTCGGCCTGGTGCTGGCCCGCGCCGGTGGTCTGCGGCTCCGCGTGGACCTGCGCCCCGGACGCCCGCACGTCCGCTTCGTACCGCGCGAGGAGCTGGCCACCGCGGCCTGACCTCTTCCCGCCGCCCTCCGCCCTCCTCGCCCCTGGTGAGGAGGGCGGAGCCGTGCGGGGCGCCTCCAGGGGGCGGGGCGCAGTTCCTCGACGGGGGGCGGGGCGCGCGTACGCCCGGCGGCATCGGGGCGGTGCGCGTGCGCCCCTCGGGCGCCCCGGGGCGGTGCGACACTCGGCGCATGAGCCGTCTCCGCCTCTTCGTCGCTGTGCTGCCGCCCGCCCCCGCCGTCGAGGAACTGCGCCGCGCCCTCGCCCCGCTGCACGCCTCGCCCGGGGCCGAAGGGCTCCGCTGGACCGGCGCGCCCGGCTGGCACTTCACGCTCGCCTTCCTCGGGCCCGTGGACGAGGAACTGCTGCCCGAGCTGAAGGAGCGCCTGGCGCGGGCCGCCCACCGCACCGCACCCTTCCCGCTGCGCCTCCACGGTGCCGGGAGGTTCGGCGACCGGGCCCTCTGGGCCGGGGCGGCCGGCTCGCTCGACATGCTCCGGCTCCTCGCCGAGCGCGCCGACGCCGCCGCCCGCCGCACCGGCCTCCCGATGGACGAGCACCGCCGCTACACCCCGCACCTCACCCTCGCCCGCAGCCGTGCCGGGGCCGATCTGCGCCCCTGCGTCGACGCGCTCGCGGGCTTCGAGGGCACCGGCTGGCAGGTCGACGAGATGGCCCTGGTCCGCAGCAACCTGCCGGACTCCGGGGTGCCCGGCGAACGGCCCCGGTACGAGGTGGTCGACTCCTGGCCGCTGGGGCACTGAGCCGGGCGGTTAGGCTCGAAGGGTGGATCCCAAGACCAGAAACCGCATCATGGCGGCCGCGCTCGTGCTGATGTTCGTCGTCGTCGCCGTGGCAGCCGCCCTCGGCGCGTGATCGTCCCCGCGGCCCGAGCGGCGGGGACGGGCCCGGCCGCGCCCCGTCGTACGGGCCCTCCAGGCGGTGAGAGCCCGCTTCAGGCGGTGAGGGTCGGCTTCCAGGCGGTGGGGGCCGCCCGGCCGGGCTCCTCGGCGAAGCCCGGCCCGCGACGGCCCCGAAGGAACCGGATACCGGCTGGGACGGAAACGGGCCGTCGCCGTTCCGCTCCCGAAGGAGACCGCAACGGCGACGGCCCGCTGCCCGTGTGCCCGCCGGACACCGGACCTCACCAGGCGAAGGCCTCCGGCGAGGGCCCCGGCCCCGGGAAGATCTCGTCCAGCGAGGCCAGCAGCTCCGCCGGGAGGTCCAGCTCCAGCGCCCGCAGCGCCGAGTCCAGCTGCTCCTGGTTGCGCGGCCCGACGATCGGCCCGGTCACCCCGGGACGGGTCAGCAGCCAGGCCAGGCCGACCTCGCCCGGCTCCAGCCCGTGCTCGGCGAGCAGGTTCTCGTACGCCTCGATCTTCTGGCGCTGCGCCGCGTCCTTGAGCGCGTCCGCGCTGCGGCCCGAGACCGAGCGGCTGCCCGTGCCCTCGCGCTCCTTGCGGAGCACGCCGCCCAGCAGCCCGCCGTGCAGCGGGGACCACGGGATGACGCCGAGGCCGTACTCCTGCGCGGCCGGGATGACCTCCATCTCGGCGCGGCGCTCGATCAGGTTGTAGATGCACTGCTCGCTGACCAGGCCCACCGAGCCCCTCCGGGCCGCCAGCTCATTGGCCTGGGCGATCTTGTAGCCGGGGAAGTTCGAGGAGCCCGCGTAGAGGATCTTGCCCTGCTGGACCAGGACGTCGATCGCCTGCCAGATCTCCTCGAACGGGGTGCTCCGGTCGACGTGGTGGAACTGGTAGAGGTCGATGTAGTCCGTCTGGAGCCGCTTCAGCGATGCCTCGACCGAGCGCCGGATGTTCACGGCGGAGAGCTTGTCGTGGTTGGGCCAGGCCTCGCCGTCGGGGCCCATGTTCCCGTACATCTTGGTGGCCAGGACCACCTTGTCGCGGCGCTGCCCGCCCTGGGCGAACCAGGTGCCGATGATCTCCTCGGTGCGGCCCTTGTTCTCACCCCAGCCGTACACATTCGCGGTGTCGAAGAAGTTCAGACCCGTGTCCAGCGCCGCGTCCATGACGGCGTGGCTGTCCGTCTCATTGGTCTGCGGGCCGAAGTTCATGGTGCCGAGGACGAGACGGCTGACCTTGAGTCCGGTGCGTCCGAGCTGTGTGTACTTCATGGATGACAAGCCAACGCCTTCGAGTCCCCTCGAAGCAAGGGCATCCGTGACGCGCCCGCCCCCGGGGGTTCCGTTCTTCACGGACCACCGGGGGCGGCGCGGTGTGCGACCCGGCCGACTGCCGCGGGTCCACGGTCTGCTCCGGGTACCTGCTTCGGGTACCTACTTCAGGTACACGATCCCGTCGGTGGTGACCGTCGGGCGGCCCGAGGTGGCGACGACGACGATCTTGACGGTGTGCTTGGCGCTGGACGACCAGCTCTTCGTCCACAGCGCGTCACGGTACTTGGTGGAGCTGGACTTCAGGTCCACCGTGGACACCTTGGTCCCGTCCACGTACACGTAGACCTGCCCGGACGTGCTGGCCCGGGAGGCGACCAGGGCGACCGAGCGCCCGGTGAACGTCCAGCTCAGGCTGGCCCCCTTCGAGGAGCTGGTGTACGACTTGCCGCCGAGGTAGCTGGAGGACGACCGGGCCGTCCACTTACCGCTCTTGGCGGCCGAGGTCTCCTGCACGATGACCGGTGTACCGGCGACCGCCGCGGAGGCGGTGTTGCCCGCCAGGTCGTACGCCTTCATGGACCAGGTGGTCGCCGCGCCGGACTTGGCGGTGTGCGAGGCGCTGGCCGTCGTCGGGCCGTACGTCCTGGCGACCGGCGCGGTGAGCCTGACCTCCTTGAGAGCGGCGGCGTCGGCGGCCTTCCACTTCAGCGTGAGCGGTACGGCGGCGGTGTTCACGGTGCCGGTGCGCAGCGCCAGGTTCGGCTTGGCGGGGAACGTCGGCGCGGTCTTCTCGGCGATCACGGTGGCCGCCGCGGAGGTGGTGGTCTTCCCCGACTGGTGGGTGGCGCGGACCTGGACCTTGTGCGTGCCGAGCGCCAGGGTCGCGGCGGCGGAGGTGGCGGTGCCCGCGGTGGTGGCGACGGACTTGCCGTCGACCAGCAGCTCGTACTTGCTGATGAACACGTTCGGGGTGCTCGCCGACCAGCCGACGGTCACCGCCGACTTCGTGTAGTACGTCGTGCCCGCGCGCCCGGCGCCGGTCACCGACTTGACCGCCAGCCCCGTGACGGGGCCCGCGGCGAGCGCCCGGACCGTGCCCAGCTGTCCGTACAGCGCGGTGCCGGGGCACTGGGTGTTGAAGCCGTCGCGGTGCCCGGAGATCTGGCTGAAGGAGTACTTCGTGCCGACGGTGAACGCCCTGCCGAAGTAGTTCTTCCCGGCGGCGCCCGCGGCGAGCGTGGTGGTACCCGCGGGGTCGCCCTTGTACTGGCCGAGCTTCCACGCGGCGACCCGGGCCACCGATGTGGTCACCACGCTGGGAGCGGGCGCGTCGGTGTACGTACCGATCACCGCGATCCCGGCCGTCTCACGGTTGAAGCCGTAGGTGTGCGCGCCGAGCACCGGCCGGTCCACGCCGCCCTTGCGGCCCTCGAAGACGGTGCCGCACTTGTCGACGAGGAAGTTGTAGCCGATGTCCTTCCAGCCCTGGCTCTTGACGTGGTACGCGTACAGGCTGCGCACGATCGCCGGGGACTCCGCACAGGTGTAGGTGCTGCTCCCGGCGGTGTGGTGGACGAAGACGGCCTTGACGCCGGTGAGGTACTCCGGGGCCTCCGGGCTCATCGACTCGTCGGCACCCCAGGCGGCCCGAGAGGTGATCGGCGGCTTCGGCACGCTCGACGAGGGCGCGGACGGCAGCGTCGCGGCGGGGGAGGAGGCGGCGGGGGCCGAGGGGGACGGGCTCGCCGGGGCGGTGGGCTCGTCGGTGGCGGGCCCGGACGGGTCCGGGGAGTCCGGTGCGGGCGGCGTCGGCTCGACGGGCGCCTGCGTGCCCTCGTCCGGGGCGTCCGGTTCGGTGGTGTCCGGGGTGGTGGGCTCGCCGGTGGACGCGGCGGGCGGGTCCTCGGCGGGCAGGTCGGCGGCGTACGCGGCCGGTTCGGCGGAGAGCGTGGTGCCGCGCCCCGGGTCCACGGTGTCCAGCCGGAGCCCGGCGGGCAGCTTCGTGGAGATCTTGCCGCCCGCGTTGATCCGCACCTCGACCCCGTCGGAGGGGCCCACCCAGCGGGGCTCGGTGCTGCCGCGGGTGCCGGAGCGCCCGGTCTCCGTGCGACCGTCGAGGTCGGTCTCCAGCGAGGTCCAGGGCGTCCAGTTCCCGGAGGGGACGGACCGGGTCCGGACCTCGACGGCGCCGGTCACCCGGGCCGCCGGGTCGGTCCAGGTGACGCCCAGCATGCTGAACGGTGCGGTGTCCCGCTTGCCGAGCGCCGCGGACGTACCGCCGTCGCCGAGCTTCAGCGAGGCGGCGCGTACATCGGCCTTCGCCGGGCCGGACTTGGCCTCCGTGTCCACAGAGGAGTTGCCCGTCACCCCTTCGAAGACCAGGACACCGGCGACGGCCGAGGCCGCGGCGGCGGCCGTGATCCGGACTCTTCGGTTCCCCAGCAGTCCCTTCTTCGGAACTGCTCTGCGCTTCGCTCTCAAGCCGTACCCCCAAGGATCGTCATCGGCGTCTCTTCGTTTCCTCACGAGCCGCTGTGAGTGACGCGAGCACCGGTCGACGACGACCTGGTGGGGGTACGAGCGCTCCTGTGCCTACACAGCGGAGCCACAGCTTCGCATGCCCGTAATGCGGCTCTGAAGGCCCCCCGCCGCAGGCGTAGCCTGGCTGCCGTGAACTCCGCACCGCGCGTCCTGGCCGTACTCGACGAGCTGATCCACGCCGTGACCCCCGAGGAACGCGGGGCGATCTGGCAACTTGCCGAACAGGGCCGGGAGTTGGACGCCAACCTGGTGCGCCTGCCGCCCGGCGGCGAGGTCGGAACGCACCAGGAGGACGTGCTGGACGTCCTCCTGGTCGCCCTCGACGGCCACGGCAGGCTCGACACGGACGGCGAGTCCCTGGCGCTGACCCCCTCCACGGTGCTCTGGCTGCCGAAGACCTCCCGCCGCGCGCTCGCCGCGGGCCCGGACGGGCTCACCTACCTGACCGTCCACCGCCGCCGCCCCGGCCTCACGATCACGCCCGCGTCGTCGCGCGAGGGCGGCGAACCCCCCTGCATGCTCGACCTCGTCTGCCCGTCCTGCGGCCACCTCTCCCAGGACCCGGAACCGGTCTTCTGCAGCCGCTGCGGCGACCGCTTCGCGTAGGCGCGGGCGTGCGCACGTCTCAGCTATTCATGCGCTGGGAATGACTCTGAGCCAAGGTGTGTCCTCGTCTCCCTCCAGCGGTTCGGCCAGCGTGTCTGGGAATTCCTTGGCGATTTCATTGATCATCGCATGAAAGCTTTCCGGAGTGACTGAGCCACCCCATCGGATCAGAATGTCGAGGAGGGTCGACACGCGATTCTCGTATCCGATCTCGAACCTGAGATAACTGTCTTCCTCTGTGTTCATGAGCGTCAAGGTCAGTGATTTTTCATCCACGATCTGAAAAATCACAGTGCGCATGCAGCCATTTTCCATGACGAATTCAGGAACGCTTGAGTCTTTGCTTCGAGTGGTCTGTCGCCAATCTTCACCCGAGAGGCGATCCGTAATCAGTGAGTAGATCGCATCGAAGCCTTCTACGGTCACGATTTGCCCTTCCTGGCGAGGTATTTTCTTCAATTCTGCATAGCCGGGTGGATCTGTTCCATTGGAATTCTGTGATATCTATCGAGCGAAAGGTATTTTAATTATTTTCTTCTTCTGGCCATTCTCCCCTGAGACTTCCACGAGCATGGAATCGTATGTGGCCTGACCGATCGCGCCGGGAGTGTAAACCAGCTGTTTGAGCACCTTGTACATTTTCACATTTGCTTCGCGCAGTTCATGTCGGGTAGGCGGTGACATGACCGAGCCGTCTTCGGGATACATTTCGAGTTCCTTCACGGCCCATGCTGTGATCAGGGATTCGCTGCCGGGAGTCCACATTCCAATCTTGATGCCAGCCTTCACCAGATCGACAAGTGCCTGAATGGAGGTTTTTCTTCCGCCGTACACTTCGCCGGTCTTCTTCTCTCTTGCCCCGCGATATACGGACATTGCGTTGACGGTTATATTGAGATCCCACCCTTGGGGCAGATCGTTCTTCCCTGCCCAGTCCTTCCCCTTTCGGGCGTCGATTATTTTTGGTGTGCAGAACTCGGGGCAGGGGGTGCGAGTAACGTTCAGTTCCAGGTGCGCGTTATTCACCTCTTCCGTAGAGTGAGTTTTCGTATATGATTTCCAGTTGCTGAAAACGGATTTCAGCAGCTGTGGCTCTGAATGGTTTTCTCCATTTTTTTCCGATGATTTCGCGGGCCTGCTCGGGAATTCTCCTAACTTGAACTCCCTGCTGCCGCCAATGGTGAGAATCCCTGTTGCTGTGGTGGGTGTTGACTGACCGTGGACTGAGTAAGTTCCATCGGAATTCTTTCGGCTCTTCATGCGTAAGTTGGCTACATCTATCTGTGTCGTTCTGAGCGCTTCCGCCCTTGCTCGTTCGTACGCGTCGTAAATCTCTTTCGCCCTCGGGTTCAGTTCAAGAAACTTCTCGAAAGCGTTCTGTTCGTCCTCCTCCTTTGCCTTGCTGTGATGCTCCTCACTCTCAGGGCTCGCCGACACCATGACGCCGAACCCGAGGCGATCAGCCTCCGGGACCAAACGAAGCCCGTGCAGTCCGATATTTCTGTGCCTCTTGTAAATGAGATCCAGTTTCGGGCCGACGGCGTCAACTTCTGTGCCGACCGGGAGAGACTTCTTGAGTGCTGCTCGTACGGTCTTCCTTACTTCTTCAGGTTTCTTTTGTTCTCCTCTTCTTTCATCGGTGCCGGGATTCCTTTTGTCCCCATTCTTCTCCTTGAGTTTGTTCCAGAGGGCTTTGCCTTTTTTGGTGATGAGGTTGATGATTTTGTCGATGGCGCGGGTGACGGGTTTGGATACGGTGTGGAAGACG
>NZ_JBHVVM010000017.1:0-166770 GCF_042883525.1 Streptomyces sp. NPDC058195 | reverse complement strand
ACCGCAAAACAAACGGAGTGCTGTAAGCCAAACTCCCCGGCGCAACCTGATCGGCAAGCCACAACCGACGCTGCCCGAACGACAACGCAACCCTGCGGTCTTCCGAGTTCAACTCGAGCCCCTCTCGCATCCCTGATGGGGGTTACCTGCCGAACGGCCTTTCGCTTATTGGACCTTACCAGCGAGGTCCGAGATACAAGAGTGCTTTGCGTGACGGGTACGAGGGCCGTGCCGAAGGAGCCCCCGAACCTCCACATGCGGCCTGAACAGAGTGACTGATCCCGGGCGTTCCGTACCCCCTCCCACATTCATAGAGTGACCGAGATCACTTCACAATCGACCCTCATAGCCTCTGCGATCCACAACACCTTGACAGCCATCGGAGCCGAGAGTTGGATGGCTCGCGGCCTCACTGAGTGGTTAGACAACGGGCCTTCGTTGCACGAGAGTCGAAGCAGACACGGCCCGCAAGGGAGCGCAGCAAGTGCAGTTTCTTCAACTCCCCACTCTGCAAGGCCCTCTACAGAGTCGAAATTTTCGGCTGCTCGCGACCTGCAATGCCATCTCTGTCACCGGCTCATCGATTGCGACCGTCGCAATACCCTTTGCCGTGCTCGAAGTTGGCGGTTCGGCCGGCGACGTCGGACTCGTCGCGACCGCCAAGCTCGTCCCTCTCACCGCCTTCCTCCTGATCGGGGGAGTGATCGCGGACCGCTGGCCCCGCCACCGAGTCCTGGTCGCCGCGAACGTTGTGCAGGCCACCGCCGAAGGTGCCGCAGCCGGTCTGGTCCTCAGCGGCCACGCCCAGGTCTGGCACCTGGGCGTACTGTCCGCGGTCGGCGGCATGGGCGTCGCCGTCAGCTACCCGGCCGCGCAGGGACTGCTCCCCCACACCGTGCCGGCCGAACTGCGGCAGCAGGCTGTGGCGCTGGACCGCATGTGCCGCAACACGGCATCGATCGGTGGTGCCGCGCTCGGCGGTCCGCTCATCGCGTTATGGGGTTCAGGGCTGGGCCTCGGCATCGACGCTGCGAGTTTCGCTGTCGCCGCGGCCCTCAGGTTTCGCATGACCTTCTCCAGTCTGCCTCGGATTCAGAAATCCAACATGGTTTCCGAACTCCGCCAGGGATGGCGGACGTTCACTTCTCGGCGCTGGCTGTGGGTGACCGTCACACTGTCCGGGGTCGTCACCACTGCGAGCTCGGCCCTGATCTCGGTATTGGGGCCGCTGTCCGCCGATCTGCACCTCGGCGGTGCACGCAGCTGGGGATTCATCGTCGCCGCGTATGGTTTCGGAGCCGTTGTCGGCGGTCTGGTACTCCTCAGATTCCGGCCGCGCCGCATACTCCTGGTGGGAATCCTTTCCTTTCCCGCCCTGTCCCTGCTGTTCTTCGCGCTCGCCATTCCTCTGACAACGCCGGTCAATATCGCCTTGTCCTTCCTGGCGGGCGCATTTCTCGAAATCTTCGAGATTGGCTGGGCCATCGCGCTACAGCAGGAGGTTCCGCCGGAAGAGCTCTCCCGTATTTCCTCGTACGACGCACTCGGGAATTACGCCCTCAGCCCGGCGGGAACCGCAGCAGCTGGTGGGCTGACCGACGCATTCGGCCTCCCAGCCGTCCTCGTCGGCAACGGCGTTCTCATTCTGCTCCTCAGCGTCGCCGCCCCGTTGGTGCCCGAGATCCGACGCCTACGCGGGCGACCACCGGGCCCCTCTACGGCCAAGGCGGTGAAGGGCGGGCACGGGGATGTGCAAACTGAACGTTCAGCGTGATTAGATACAATCGTTAATACGTGACTTGCTGGGTACAGTTGGAGATTTACGTGAGATCTGCTCTACCCGTGAATATTGCCGATGCGGAATTGGCCGACGAGCTCACCCTGAGCATGAAGCTGGTCGAGGAACGACTATTCGCCGCGGTAGAAACAGACAACGGCCTGCTGGCCACCGCTGCGCGCCACCTCATCAGCGCCGGCGGAAAGCGGCTTCGGCCGTTCCTGGTCCTTCTGGGCGCCCAGTTCGGAGCTCACCGAGGTGAGCACATCCTGTCGGCCGCGGCGTCCATGGAACTCACCCACATCGGGACGCTGTACCACGACGACGTCATGGACGAGGCCACCATCCGGCGCGGGGTGCCGAGTGCGCACGTGCTGTGGGGCACCAAGGTCGCCGTGCTCACAGGGGACTTCCTCTACTCACGCGCTTCTCAGATCCTGGCAGAACTCGGGGATGAGGCGATCCGTCTCCACGCACGGACCTTCAGCCGACTCTGCGAGGGCCAGTCGGCCGAGACGGCGGGCCCGCAGTCCGAGGCCGACAGGCTCCCTCACTATCTCGACGTCCTCGCCAACAAGACCGCATCGCTGTTCGCCGCCTCGGGCGAGCTCGGCGGCCTCCTTTCGGGTGCGCCGGGCGAGACCGTGGCGCGGATCGGCAGGGCGTGCGAAGCGTGGGGGATCGCCTACCAGTTGTCCGACGACGTGCTCGACATCACCAGCGAGGCCGACCAGAGCGGCAAACCCCCCGGGGCCGACCTCCGCGAGGGTGTCCCCACCCTGCCGATGATCTACGCCGCTCGCTCGTCCGTCGCCACGGACGCCCGGCTCGTGGAGTTGATGCGGTCCGGCCAGCTGACCGACCCCGCCCTGCACGCCGAGGCGCTGAAGCTCCTCCAGGAGCATCCAGCCGTCGAGATGACGCGGGCGGAAGTGCGGAAGTGGGCGGGCGTGGCCAGGCAAGAGATCGCGGATCTGCCCAGCTCACCGGCGCGTGACGTCCTTGAGATGCTCTGCGATTTCGTCGTGGACCGGACCGAGAACGGCTGACTCAGGAAGAGGCGGCTGGAGAGCTGAGTGACACCCGGCCTGGGTCGCCGAGCAGCGGGCCAGGAGGGTGTCACCGTGCCCGAGCCGCATCCGAAGGAATTCCGCCAGGGCAACGTACGGGCCGCACAACCGTGAACCCGGCGTCACGCCGGAGCACGTCGCCGCCGATTGCGCCGTCCGTACGGCCTCGTTGACGAAGCAGACCCGACGTGCCGAGACCGGGGAGCGCGGCGAGCCGCCCCCGCCGCTCCCGGCCCCGCAGCGATTCACGCTTCGGCATCAGCCGGTCGACAGGCGACCCGGCCCGCCGCGCTCCGCCATGAACGGCCGACGGCCTTCCCTCCCCCGGCCACCTCGGCTCCACGTCCGCGACGGAACGGACAAACCGGTCCTGCGCCACGCACAGACCGAGACGAACACCAGCCAGCACCGCACAGAAAACTGCAGGTCACCCCCTTCGCAACCCCCCACCCCCCGTACTCCACACCTCCGCTCCGCCTCGATCCGCTACGCTGTTCACGTCAGCGGTCAGGTCGCGCAGGACGTCCGCCCGGGAAACCGTCGCGAGCACCAGCGCACCCCCACTGACCAGCGGGCCTGTACACCTCGACTGAAGATCCACTCGCTGGGTTTTCTCCGAGATTCTCTACAGGCCCGGGCCTCCGTAGCTCAGGGGATAGAGCACCGCTCTCCTAAAGCGGGTGTCGCAGGTTCGAATCCTGCCGGGGGCACAAGAGATAAGGCCAGCTAGGAGATGTTCCTAGCTGGCCTTCGTCATGGCACCTAGGAACGTTCCTAGGTGGTGACATCCACATCTGACATCAACGAGGGCGGTCACTGACGACCGGGGCGCCTCCTGAGCAGCCGGTCCATGTGGCTCATGGCCTCCCGCTGCGTGTCCTGGACGACGTGGGTGTAGACGTCCATCGTGATGCTGATCTGAGAGTGCCCGAGGATCTCCATCACGACGCGGGGCGCGACCCCAGCCGCCGTGAGCAGAGTGGCCGTACCGTGTCGGGCATCATGCAGCCGGATCACGCGAAGGCCGGCGGACTCGGCGACGCGGGTGAAGGAGCGGTAGACGTTCCGCGGCTCGACCTGGCGGCCGGTGCGGGTGGTGAAGACGTAGCCGGACTCCTGCCACCGCTCCCCCGCCTTGGCACGAGCAGTTGCCTGCCGCATCCGGTGCCAGCGCAGGGGTGCGATACAGAGGGCGGGCAGTGGGACGACCCGGCGACGGCGGCTCTTGGGGTCGTCGTCGTACAGGACGCCCCGACGACGCTGGGTCTGCTGGCGGACGTGAAGAACGCGGTTGTCCAGGTCGAGGTCCGACCAGCGCAGTCCGACGATCTCACCCCGGCGAAGCCCCATGGCGATGGCGAGCACGAACGCCGCGTACAACGGGTCCTTGCGGGAGACCGCGAGGAAGTCCAACGTTTCGTCGAGAGTCCAGGGCTTCAGTTCGCGGCTGTCGGTTCGGGGCGGCTCGACAAGCTTGGCGACGTTGCGCGTGATCAGTTCCTCGCGGCAGGCGGAGGACAGCGCCGACCGCAGGACGCTGTGGGACTCCTTGGCGGTTGCCGCAGTGGTCTCCTTCTCCAGGCGGACGAGGAAGCGGCGTACGTCGGCGACGCCGAGCGCTTCGAGCCGCTTGGCACCGATCAACGGCACCAGGTACAGCCGGACATGCGCTTCGTACTTGTCATACGTGCTGAGCTTCCGCCGGGGCTTGATGACGTTGTCCAGCCAGTACGGCAGCCACTCGGAGAGCTTGGCCGACTTGGTGGGCACGGGCACGCCCTGGTCGACCTTGGCAAGCAGCTCACGGCGTTTGGCGTCGCACTCGGCCCAGGTCTTGCCGTAGGCGAACTTGCGAGCGCGGGTGCCGTCCGGCTGAAGGACGTACACAGCGCATTGGTAACGGCCGTCCTTGCGCTTCGTTATGGTGCCGGCGCCGTTGGGATTGCGCTTGCGGGTGCCAGCCATCAGGCAGCCTCCTCGATCTGTCCGAGGACGAAGTCACGAACGGCGATGTCGGGGATACGACGAGCCCCATCGATCTTGATCGAGACGAGACGGCGCGAGCGGATCAGGTCGTAGACCTTCGAGCGTCCGACTTTGAGACGCGCCATGACTTCCGGCACGGTCAGCAGTTCGGCGGTAATGGCGGTGGTCATGCTGCGGCCCCTTCCAGGGTGAGTTGGTCTTGCAGTGCTTCGCGCGCCGTCTCCCGGTTGAGCTGGAGATCCCTGGCGATTGAGGCGGCAAGGGCGGATTCACCGGGGGTGTGGCCGTGGCCGGCGTACTGCCAGTCGGTGAGGACGAGGACGGTGTCCGGTTCGCGGTCCTCCAGACCCAGGGCGGCGGCCTCCTGGGCGGCTCGGTAGTCGGCGCGGGCCTGGCGGAGAGCGCCGAGGGTGGTGGAGTAGCGGCGGGACTTGGAGGAGAAGTGGCCGCGGAAGCCGAGCATGTGCGCCCAGGCCCAGAGGCGCCGGTCCGGGTAGAGGCTGTCCAGGTCGCGGCATGCGGTGATCAGGCGGCGGGTGTGGTCCGGGACCTGGTGGCGGTCGAGTTCGGCGAGTTCTCCGATGCGGCGATCGAGGGTGCCGGTGTTCTCGGCTGCCTTGGTGGAGTACTTGGCGACGTAGGAGGCGACGGCCTGTTCGGTGATGTCGGAGCCGTCACCGAAGGCCTTCACCGGGCGGACGTCGAGCTGTGTTCCCCAGCGGAAGGACCGGGCCGGTTGGTCCCCGGCGGACGGGACGGAGACGGACGTGTAGGAGTGCGCCGCAGCTGCGTGGATCGAGTCGGCGAGCAGATCGACCGTTGCCCAGGCGGGTGGCGGCGTTCCAGGCCCCTCTGGGCCGTCGAGCCGGATCACTGCGTGGAAGTGCAGGGCGCCACGCTTCTGGAATTCGGCGACCTTGCCGTAGGAGACGCGGAGGCGGTCGGCGAGTTCTCGGCGGGTAAGGCCGGCGCGGGCGGCGAGTTCGCGACGCAGGCGGGTGGTGAAGCGCTGCCAGAGGTGTCCGGCGTGGTTGTTGAACAGGACGGCGCCCGCGTAGTCGTACGTGGCGGGGTCGAGGGCAGTGCCCAGTTCCGATGCGTCCGGGGTGTGCTGGACGCCGCAGCGGCAGACGCCGCGGTCGGGCCGGTTGTGGACCGGGCCGAAGGAGGGGGCGGTGAGGGTGGCGAAGACGCGGGGGTGGTCCCTGACGGTGGTGGGGACGTCCCGGCAGTCGTCACCGGCCAGGCCCGCGCGGATGAGGTGGTAGGTGTCGCCCGCGTAGGTCCAGGCGCAGGAGGGGCAGCGGGAGGCGCGGCGGTTGCCGCAGGCGAGGCGGAGACGTCCGCCGGGCTCGTTGAAGGTGGTGTAGTGGTGCAGGGTCTCGCCGGTGGTCTTGTCCTTGTGGAGGGTCCAGCCGGTCAGGTGGATGGGGTCGGAGCAGCCGCCGGTACGGCGGATCTGGTCTTCCCAGCGGGTGTAGTCGGGAGCCGAGGCCACCCGTAGGAGGTCGCCGAGGGTGGTCGGGTCGAGCAGCGGGGCAGGCATGGGTGAGGCGCGATGCGCCATGCTGGGTTCTTCCTTCCGGTTGTGAGATCGGACAGGGACGGCGCCCGGGCGGCGGATGCTTGGCGGTATCGAGGCCGCCCGGGGGCCGGTCAGCGTCGCTTGGCGTCGGTATTGACGAGGGAGCGGATCACCAGGGCACAGACGGCGACCGAGGCGCCGGTGATGGCGACCGCGAGAAGCATGGAGACCAGGACGGCGCCGACGACCAGGACCACGGCCGCCCCGCCGCCGACGAGGGCGAGGGCGGTGCCCGGGGTGAGCTGCACCGTGGGCCGTGCCGGCGCCGCAGCAACCGGGGCAGGGGGCGGAACCTGAGCGCTCGGTACGACGGTGGTCGGCTCCACGGCCACGGGCGGCATGACGTGGCCGGTGGGTGTGGGGTTGGTCGGGATCTTCGGGCGGAGCATCGATGTTCTCCCTTCGGGTCGTGTTACTTGACGAAGCCGTTGACGACGGGGGCAAGCACGCTGTCGGCGAGGAGGAAGCCGCCGAGGAGGAGCACGGCGATGAGCCACCAGGGCGGGCGGATGAGCTTGACGCCGAGGTAGCCGACGGTGAGCAGCGCGAGCCAGAGCGGAACGTCCATTGGGGTCGGCCTCCTAGCTGACGCGGCAGCGGTGGGTGCGGGCGGCGAGCTGTGCGGCAGACTGGCTGGAGTAGTCGGCGGACCAGCCGCACCCGTCGTTGGTACACACGGCGGCGTGCTTGGTCCGGCCGCGGCGGTCGCGGTGGGTGCCGATCTGCACGGGGCCGATCCGCATCACGGAGTGGAAGAAGTCGCGGGCAGGCATGTCAGTCGGTTTCCTCTCGGGTGGTGGTCGGGTCGGGGAAGGTGGCGCGGATGCCGGCGGCAGTGGCCGGGTCGGTGGTGCGCTGGGCGGCTTCCTCGGCGAGCAGGTGGGCGAGGTAGGGCCGGTTGGCGGCGGTCATCTCGCGGGCACCGTCGAGGTAGTCGGCCGCGGTCAGATCGGCCGGGTCACGGGTCATGGCTTGTCTCTCTTCTGGGTCAGGCGAGTTGGGCGGCGATGGCGTCGGCGAGATGGGGCGGTACGCCGAGGCGGGCGCGGAGGGTTTCGGTGTCGATCCGGGCGCCGGTGCGGGCGTGGTGGTCGTCGGCGACCTTGCGGGCGTGGGCGACCAGCGCGGCCGGGACCGGCACGGCTGTGGGCAGGGCCGGGGCTTCCTCGGGATCCGGGGCGGCGACGGGTTCGGGTACCCGGCTCGACTCAGCGGCGACGGCGTCGTGATCCGTCTCAGGCGCGGGGTCCGGAGCCGGGGCGGAAGGTGCCGACGGAGCCGGGGAGGGGTCCGCGGGTGAGTGGGCGAGGAGGGTGCCGCCCATGAAGGCCAGGGCGGGCCAGGCGGCGACGAGGATGCACAGCCAGGCCGGGACGTCGTTCAGGTCGAGCAGTCCGGCGGTGGCAACGTTGGCGCCGAGGGAGGCGACCAGGGCGATGAGGAACCAGCACCAGGCCAGCCGGGACGGCCCATCGGCACGCAGCCGACGCCAGGCGGCGACCAAGAGCAGGTCCACCGAGACCGGATAGGCCCAGGCCTTCCAGCCCGTCTGCCCGGCAGCGGCGGCAAGGTCGTGCAGGTGGGCGAAGGACAGTGCCCCGGCGATGACGGCCTGAACGAGTACGGCGTCGATGCGGAGAGCGGGGCGGGCCATCACGGCTCCTTCCTGTGATCAGGCGTGGCGGGGGTAGGGAACCGGCGCGAAGGGCGGCCGCGCCGACCGTGGGAGGGGTGGGTCAGGCGGTGGCGGGGGCTGTCTTGGACAGCGGCACGCGGGCCGAGTGCAGCGGGGCGACCGCGGGCCGGAAGGGCGCGAGGGCGGGCAGCTCGGGCGTGCGGTAGGCGTACTTGTTGCAGACGTTCACGGCTTGGCGCAGCGAGGTGTGCGGGGCGCGGATGCGGTGCCAGCCGCCGGTGGAGTCCGCGGCAATGGCGATGCCGCGCGTCTCGGCAGGAATCTGGATGGCGGCGAGTACGGCATCCGGCGCAATGTCGCCGAAGGCCATGTTCGCGGACGTCTCGTCGTTGACGCGGTGCGCGGTGCGGCCGGTGAGCTGGGCACGGAGCATCGTGATGCCCTTGCCGAGTTCGGAGCCGAAACGTTGCCCACAGATCTCCAAGTAGACGCCGGCCGCGCGGCCGAGCTGGGCGAGACGGACCAGGGCGGTGATGATCCGGTCCCGCCGCTTCTCTTCCTCCTTGTTGGCGAAGAGGGCGAGTTCGGCAACCTCGTCGACCAGGACGACGACCGGAACCGGCCGTAGATCCTCGGGCAGGTCCCAGATGTCGGCTGCGATCTCCGCGTCTGGCACAGCGACGCTGACCCGCTGCTCAGCGCGGATGAGCTGATACACGTCCTGCATGTGGGACACCAGCGCCTCCAGCAACTCCAATGCGGTGTCGGGGTTGTCGGCGAGCGCGGAGAACCGGCGTGCCAGCGGGAACAGTTCGACGCCTTGCTTGCAGTCAATGCCGACCAACGCGACGTTGTGTGGGGCGAGCCCGGCGACGAGGTTGCGCTGGTAGACGGACTTGCCGGACTCCGTGGCGCCGAGGGTCAGACCATGCGGGACAGCGCGATAGTCCCGGTAATGAACCGATCCGTCCTCTCGCAGGGCGACCGGGATGCGCATCGGTCGGGTGTCGGTCCTGACCGGCATCTGCACCCGTTTGAGTACGTCGTAGCCGGTCATCCGGATCTCGACCACACCCGAGCGCAACTCACGGGAGTTCACGCCGTACATCCCGAAGGAATGGCGCAGCCGGTCAGAGGCGGCGGCGACATCGAAGGCGTCCTGTCCCGGGCGGAGTTTGAGCCTGAGAACCAGGCCGGTGTAGGTGGGCCGCAGCCGCAGAATGCGCGGCGCGCGAGATTCCGGCGCCGGGCGGTTGGCTATCCGGGCCAGCATCAGCCGCCAGCGCGAGGGCGGGACCGTCAGCCCGCAGGCCTCCATGACGGAGGCGTAGCGGACCAGGACGCGCACGACAGCGAGCGCGACCCCGAAGGTCAGCCAGTACCAGGCGGGACGCCGCCACCGCAGGAGACCCGCAGCGGCGACGACCACCAGCAGCAAAACCGTCGGCCACGTCATGGCTCAGGCCACCTTCGAGCCCGTGCCTGTGGCTACCAGCGAGGTGACAGCGACGGCGCGGAAGGCAATGCCGTGCCGCTTCTGGCCGTTGAATTCGTTCTCCCACGGCCGGGCGATCAGCCCCGTGAGGGCGGCCGGGGTGCCCATGGTCAGGTCACCGGAGATGCCGGTCTCCGGAACGGTGATGGACAGGATCTCGACTTCGTCGTTGGCCGCGAACATCACGTCCACGGTCATCAACTGCGCGCCGGTCTCGGCGTCGGTGGCGATCTCGCCGGTACGGCGGTCCTTCACCTTCGGCTGCGGGGTCTTGGCAACCATCACGGTCGCGGCGGAGGTGTCGACCGGGATCTGACGCACAGTGGATCACTCCTCTATAGATGCCGAACTCCGCCACTCATGTATATGAGTGACATGAAGAAGAGTGCCTCACTCATGTACATGAGTCAACCCGCCGCGACATCGAAGTCGCGACGGGTTGCGGGAAGTTGAGCGGGCGTCAGTCGCCGGCCGGGATCCGATACTCGAAAACGAACTGGTCAGCAGCCATGAGCGTGTCGCAGACCTCAACCACGAGGCCGGTTGTCGTACGGGCCTCCCGGATGAGGTGAACCACCGGCGCACCCGGGCTGAGCGCCAGCTCGGTGGCTTCCGCCTTGGAGGCCGGCCGAGCTTGCAGCGTCTCGACAAACTCAGCGAACTCATGCCCGTGGTCTTCGAGTCGGGCGTAGATGCCACCGCCGCCGGGGTTCTCGGCGAACAGCTCCGGGATCTCCTTCACCACGTCCCACGGGAGATATGAGGAGGCGGTCTCGACCGGGGTGCCGTTGCGGAAGTAGAGACGCCGACGGGCGAGCACCTGAGTGCCAGCGGGGACGCCCAGTCGCTGGGCTGCATCCGCGGGGGCCTCCATGGGCCCGATGTAGAGGACGCTCACCTTGGCAGTGGCGCCGGACTGCGCGGACTCCGCGAGGTACGCGGCCTTGCCGCCCTGGCGGAGCGAGCGCCGGAAGCGGTCGGAGGAGCGGTGGCGTACCGGCGGCCGGTCTTTCACGATCGAGCCCTTGCCATGCCGGGTCTCGACGAGCCCGCTCGCCCGCACTTCGACCATGGCCTTGCGGATCGTGCCGCCGGACACGCCATAGCGCTCCACCAGCTCAGACTCACTCGGCACCATGTCGCCAGGCTTGAGCACACCAGCCCTGATCTGCTGCACGAGCTCGTCCGCGATCTGCACATACCGAGGGCCGGACCTGCCCCCCTCTACCGCAGTTCCCATAGTCCTTCCATGCCTCCTATGCTCCTGTACATGAGTCAACCACAGGAAGCAACGTCGCCGCCCCTGCACTCCGTATCCGTAGCCGGGGTAGTGGTGCGCGAAGACGGGCGCCTCCTGGCGATTCGCCGAGCCGACAACGGCACCTGGGAACTCCCCGGCGGCATTCTCGAACTCGACGAGACCCCCGAGGCCGGCGTAGCCCGCGAAGTCTGGGAAGAGACAGGCATCCACATCGAGGTCGACAATCTCACCGGCGTCTACAAGAACACCACCCGAGGCATCGTCGCCCTGGTCTTCCGCTGCAAGCCCTCCGGCGGCACCGAGCGCACATCAAGCGAGTCAACAGCCGTCTCCTGGCTCACGCCCGACGAAGTCAGCGAGCGCATGTCCGAGGTCTACGCGATCAGGCTCTTGGACGCCTTGGACGGCAACGGGCCCCACGTACGAAGCCACGATGGCAAGCACCTCATCCCAGCGGGATAAGACTTTCCCTACTTCATCAAGTGCCCGCGCAAGGCGCGGGCTGGCCCCTTATGCCCGGCCCTCTGCGCCTTCGGCGCCCAGGCCGGACCCCTGGGGCCGCAGCGAACTACGGCCCCTGAGTCGAGAACCAAGCCCGCGGCTTCAAGACATGCCTCCGGCGGGGGCGCTCCGACTCCGGGATGGACGGGGCGCCGTTCGCGAGTGCCGGCCGGAGCGTGGCGAGCGTCGTGGGCTCCCATCCCGACCACCTCCGGCCCAGGCAGAGCCGAGCAGCCGCGGCCCAGGGCGTCAAGGTCGTTCGTACAGTGGCGCGCTCCACCTTGACGCCCTGAACCACGACCGCTCCACGGTGTGTGGGTCAAAGGCGGACGGGATGGGAGCTGGGGTGAGTGGTGGGTTGAGGGGGTGGTGCGATACGAAGACCCAGGCTACGAGGCCCCCAGACCATCCACTCTCTCGTACGTGGCTTCCAAAGCAGCGCTGTGGGCAGAGGTCGGACAGGTCAATTCGCGAAGATTCCCCGGAACCGCCCGTCATGGCGGTACCAGATGATTCCCAACATAACCAGAGGCCGCAGAGAACCGATCACTTCTGTACTGGCTTAGCTCTATCCAAAGCCCTATGCAGTGCGCTCGCAACGGACAGCCACTCGGCTACTTCGTTCTGGTTGAAGTTTGGATCCGACGGACGATGTGCGCGAGGGTTTCTGGCCGCACGGTATAGCGCCATGCCAAGGTGCATGTACCCTTCCTGCTCACTCACATCGGACTTGGTTTCACCTTCGTTGATCGCGATCATTCTCCGACTACCGAGCGCGGTGCTCACCAGCGAAGCGCCGTCGTCGTCCAAACCACTAAGTTGGCGTATCCGAGCACCCACACTCTTGCATGCCTCTTCGACTGCCTCGTCACCGTGACCACTGGCCAGCCGCGCTAGGGCACTGGACCGGATGGCAGGATGCAAATGATGTAGCTGAGCCTCGATTTCGGCTCCTCCACTTGAACTCATCCTTGCCAGTTCAGGATGATTGATCGCCTGAAGGACGAACGCTTGAATACTCCTCACGAGTTCTTCGCACGTTCGCTTTACGGGCCCGGATGCGTAGACCCAGGAGGTCTCTCGCTGACTCTTAGAGAGAGTCACGGAGACGCACATGTCGGAATCATCGCCGTCACGTTCGGCGCGACTGATGTCTACCTCAGTGACATCTCTATGATCGTCACCCAATCCGATCTTGGCATCGATCAATGAGGTGTATCTCCCGTATAAATCCCGCTTACCCTTGACGGCGATATAAGTCTCCGCGTCAGGCCATTGGTCGGTCACTCTCTCCACTTCTTTAATGATCTCTTCAATCAGTACCCAATTCTGGTGGTGCCCATGGGGCACCAATGCGTTAGCGGAGAAATCTCTCCTTGCCATCCGCGTGACCTCCATTCAGTGTGAGGTAGCTGTGACCACCTAGCCCCTGAAGCATAGTCAGGACGTGCTCCCAGGGAGCGGCTCATCAGCAAGATCGATCAACGTACTTGACAGGGTGGGCGCTTGAGGGGATGTACCGCAGTGGAGTACAACAATCAGACCGCGGACCGACAGAGGCTGGAAACCAACGCGGACCCCCATGCCGTAGGGACTGGGGGCACCAGGCCTGTTGGGCTACTCGAAGATGTTCGGGAGGGGGATGCGGTTAACGCGGCGGTTAGCGTTCCACGCGGAGGCAACGGCCAAGTGAGGCGCCTTGAGTCGGCCCTTGGCGCCGTCGGCACGCGTGTTGTCGTTGGTGGCTATGTGGGCAGCGGCAAGCGGATGACCTTCGGAAAGGGCGGCGAAGCCGCCTTGAGCCAGTGGATGGTCGGCAACGCGCGAGTGTGCTGGATCAAGCAGAGCGAACCTTGGACCTTGGAGTCACAGTTCATCTCCCAACTCGATCTCCCGCTGAATCTCGACCCAAATCGCCACAACGCGTTCCACAGCCGCCTGAAGGAGCTTCGAGCCCAAGCGCGCTACCGGGCCCGGTGGAGGTTACCCATCAGCGTGTAGGGCAGTTGAGCCGCGCCGATCCTGCGCACGCGTGACAACGCCGACGCACAGCGGGGGACGGGCGCGGAGGCCTGCGGATCATCAGCGCAGGTGAAAGCCGCACCAGCCCAAGGCAGCACCCCCTGCCCAAGCTGCTTCGCGACAAAACGGTCACAGATTCAAATATCGCAACCCTGACAGCTGAACCTCTGAGTAAAGACCTTGATTTATCCACTTGAGCCTCAACTACGGGCCCAGGTGGGAGCTCGGGCCTAGCCAGTTGGCGCTTGGCCCGTTCAGTACCTCCTTGCGTCCGAGAGGGAAGCCGCAGCACTCTGAATGTTGTCGGCTGCGTTGTTGAGAGCTTCCGGCAACTCTGCCAGGCGCATCAAGGCCTGAGCGGCGGAAGTCAGCAAGCTGATGTTGTCTTGCAGGTGCGCAAGGTCGTCACCGGCCTCCATAAGCAAAGGCGCATTGTCCTGGAGATGCGCCAGGTTTCGGCTGGCCTCGAAGGCCATCCAGGCCGTTTCCTCCGAAATGCCAGGCGTACGCCCCTGTGTGCGCTCAAGGTCTGTCTTGAGGACCTTGAGAAGAGACGACAACTCCGGCACCTGTTTCGCGATGGCCCCCAACACTGGAGCGAGCCGATCGACGTACTGATCCTGAGCCTCTTGGATCATCTTTACCAACCGAGCCTCAGTCAGCCCGCTCAGGCCCGCAAGGGCGTCCTGCCCGTCGGCTTCGCGGACACGCTTCCACCCTTCAAGGATGTCCACGGTGTATTTCTCGCCGTCCACACCGTCGACACGCTTGTGGTGCACATTGCACAACAACAGCAGGTTGGCGAAGCTGTTCCGACCTTCCAAGCTCCACGAAGGGTCGTACCGTTTCCCGCCCATCTTCAAAGCACGAATGTGGGCGATGTCCAGGTTCAGGACGGGCTTGCCGTCGATGATGCGCACCGTCGGCGCTCCACAGCGGGGGGCGTAGCAGCCGCCTCTCGCTAAGGTCATGAGCGCGGCGATGGTGGTGTTGTCGTACTTCCTGTGCGTTTCCTCGGCCATGGTGCCTCCTCCAGTCGACAGAACTGCTTGGAACGATAGAGGCAGGTACCGACAACTGGTTTACCGTGCCCAGCGGTTGATCGAACCCATGTACCTCTGCCGCTGGCCGCAACCAAGGTCAGCGGGTGTGTTGATCGCTGGAACCTCGTACTAGGAACGTCGCTCGGTCGGGTGTGACCAACGCATGCGCATGCCGGTGGGAAGCGAGCGCGGAGAGTCCTACATCGGGCTCCTGTGGGTTACCTGTGGACGGTCGCCAGCCAACCGAGCGTCTGCAGGGCCCCAACCAGCGGCATCGCCTGGGAGCCAAGCGCTCTCCGGAGCTGTGTGCGCAGGTTTGAATCCTGCCGGGGAAATCGCCAAGGATTAGCGGGAATGACACGCCGACCAGGCTGGATGCCGACAGAAGAGAGCGGGCCCCAGCCTCACTGGGGCCCGCTCTTTCTCGTTGTTTCACGCTGGTCGCGATAGACCTGCGATAGAGGCAATCGCCGCCCGGTCAAGACCAGGAGGGCAAGTCATCCAGCCGCCCCAAGATAAGCTGATAAGCATTCCTCAGCCGCGTGAAGTCGTAGAAGTCGCCCTGCGGCTCGCGCTTGACGGTCAGCAGTCCCTGTACTTCGAGCTCCTTGCGACCCTTAGTCCACGTGTCCGAAGACAGGCCGTATCGCTGACGCTTCGCCGTGTGGATGTATTGCGGCTCCGAGTGCCCTCCGAGGGCATCTCTGAGGGCAAACAGCAAGGCTGTTGCCGTCGGCGACAACTGTAGGAGCCAACCGCGCGTCCAGAACTCGACCGGCATGCCAACGTACCGGCCTTCCTCTCTCGGCTGCGTGTACACCCCTCCATCACCGGTGGCACTCAGCAGCGTGATCGCTGAAGGCCGCCCCCACTGCGGCTGGAGGTCGATGAACTTGTTGTCCGCCAACCACTTCAAGTTGCTGGCAACTCGCCGTGGCCCCGTATTTGAGTCAAGTCCGAGCATCTGCGTCCAGCCGTTCGGGCCCGGCGGTCTCCGCAGATCAAAGGGCTCTTTCGTGGCCATCATGGTGATGCACATGTAAAGCCGGAGACGCACCATACCCCCACGCCCGCCTTGGATGAGCCGGGCAAGGGGCGGGGGCCCGCCGCCCCCCTCAGGCGTTATGACGAACGCCGGCGGAAACGGGATGTATCCCCGCCTCTTCGCCTTGTCCGCCGCCCCCCGCAGGTAGCCGAGCGCCTCAGATCGACGTTCACCAAGCGACACGTCTTTTACCTTCCTGCAGGAGAAACAGGGATACCGGGGGTACCAGGGGTACCAGGGGGTTCACTGGAGCTTCTATAGATTCCGTCACAGCGGTCGGGAGACTACAGCAAGAGCGCGTAATACTGCAGCACAAAGGGATATAACTCCTTCGCTACCGCAGATTTCTCCTTCTTGAACGACATTCACCCCTTTTGACCTGCTGTTTTCTTCCTGCCAGCATCGTCGTCAGTCAAGCAGGACATGGCAGAGCGGCCCGCGTGGATGTTGCCGCGATTCCACTGGTGAGGGGATTGATAGAGATTGTCCGATCACGACTCATCGCTTCGGGGCCTCTGGGCAGCGGTCATCATGCTCGGTGCGCTCGTCGCCGCAATGCTGAGCACGGCCGCTCTCTGGATGGTGGGAGCACCTGCGTACGCCTCGCTCGGGGCAGGAGGTGCCACCTTCATCGGTGTGGCCACCCTGGGGTTCGCCCTCAGGAAGTTCTTGACTGAGTAAGCCCCGATGGCGGAAGGCTTTGAATGACTGAAGGCGGGCCGATGGGCATTGACGCCCGACGGCCCGTCTTCCGGCTCCCCGTCTGGCAAAGGACGGAGCACGTGGACGGAGCACGTGACTGTATCGCGCCATGGCCATCGATGGTCAGCGTAGTGACGGCATCGGGCAGAACGCCGCCATGTGCGCGGGTGAGTGTCTGACTGCGTGACAACGCCGACGCGCGCAGCGGGGAACGAGCGCGGACGCCTGCGGACCATCAGCACAGGTGAAAGGCGCATCAGCCAAGACAGGCCCAAGTTGCTTCGGAACGAAGCGGTCCTCGGACTGTCCACGGTCGGCCGAAGCCGGCAGACAACGCCAGAAGCCCACGGCATCTGAGCGGGTCAGAGCCATGGGCTTCTCTTGCTGTGCAGGTCAGCGGGAGCGTGGATCAGTAGGCTGGCTCACGCAGTTCGCTCGCCGCCAGGAGGTGGCCGCGGCTCGTTGCGACGCGGAGGATGTCCCGCAGAGCCCCAGTTAGCTCCGTGACCAGGCACCGCATCTCGTCAAAAGTGGCGTCCTGGGCGTCGAGGGTTTCGGAGGTCTCTTTCAGCAGTTCGGCAGCCGTGCCGAGTTGGACCGCTTCGATGTTGTCCGCCAGGCGGGACACGTAGCCGCCCCGGTCGTCGGTGCTCAGGTAGCACGGCTTGCCGTCCGGGCCCGTCCACGGGAGGAGTCGTAGTTCGTTCGGTGCTGTCATCGTTGGGCCTTCCTCTCGTCGGTCACGTGGTGGGTAGTGAAGACGGCGTCTACGCGATCCCCCGGGAACGCCAGGAGCGTGGCTTCGACGACGCGGCCGGTGGAGTCGGCGGCGATGCGGGTGATGGAGAGGACGACCGACGCGTGGCCGATCCGGAGGGCCGATGCTTCGTCCAGCGTCGAGGGGCGAGCACACACCGTCTCTCGGAGAGCGGACGGCGGAGGGCCGAGGACGGCGAATCTGGTGACTGCATCCCGGCACATGAAGTCGTCATCAAGCACTCCGGCCGGGACCAGGTCGCGCGGCATGTAGGTGCGAGCCAGACCGTGCGGAGACTCCCCTTCATGGCTGATGCAGGTGATCTCCACGATGGGGCTGCCCAATGGCACCTTCAGCAGGGTCGTGAGGTGCGCTTGGGCCTGAACGATGTTGCTGCGGACGGTGACGCGCAATGCTGGCTCGGCGGCTGTCCACGGGTCCAAGGTGCCCCAGCCGCCGACGTACAAGATCTTGCGGTGAGGGCGACGGGCGAAGTTACCCTTGCCGTGGATCTTCTCCACGAGGCCTTCGCCCTGGAGCGCAGCGAGGGCTCTCCGCAGGGTCACCGTGCTGACCTTGTACTGGTCGGCAAGATCGGCTTCGGACGGCAGACGCTCGCTGGGCTGAATGCGGCCGGTGGTGATCTGCTGACGAAGATCGTCGGCAATGTCGGAGTGGCGTGAGCGCATGGAGCCGGTCACCGCCTTCTCGAAATGCGCATGGCGACAAACCGGGTACGCGCGTGCATGGTCAGGAGCTCGCCCGACTCGAAGAGCAATTGCTTCGCTCCCTGGGGAAGCTGAATAAGATCTCCCACCCGGCAGGCCTGGCCGCCGAGTTGGATGACGTCGCCGCGCCGAACAGTGGCCGCAGTGATCTCGATGCTGGAGACCAGCACACCGCCAGGGGCCCACGGGCTCACCGCGCCACCTCCATAGGCTCGGACGGGACGGGAGACGAGTGGCACGGGCAGTCACACGCCTCGCAGATCACCGCGACGTCGTCCGATACCAAGGCCGGGGAGGATTCCGTGCAGGAGGCGTGTGTGCCGATCCTGCAGTCGGTTGAGCGATAGGAGACGACTGAGATACCTGAGACGTGTGGTTGTCGACGAGGTGGCATCAGTGGCCTCCCGCGAGCAATGCCCGGCCATCCAGCGTCAGGTGAGAAGCAGTGATCATCGAGCCTGCCCGAGCACGCCTTTCTGAGGCCAGCACGTACGGGCGGACGAGCGCAACGTCTTCTCCTCTGAGCAAGGTTCGGTGGGGCGCCACGTCGGCAGCTGCCCGGCCCAGGAGAGGAGTCGGCACGCCAGCGGTTTCGCGGGAGGCGAGCGGGGACGCCGGAGGGCAGGATGGCGTTAACGCACGGCGGTGCCTGCCTTTTGAGCAGTAGCACGCCCTGGCGAGGGCGAAGGCGCGGCGGATACGGTTGAGCACGCTGTTCAGCTCCTATCGCTGATAGCTCGGTCCCCCGACATCGCCCGTCGTGGGGACCGCTTTGCGTACGACCGCCCATAAGGTGCGGCCGTTCATGCTGGTGGCGAGAAGTCCGAACCGATCAGCCTCAGCCACCACGTCCAGGACCTCCCGCCATGACTCGACGGAGAGCGCATCGGGCACCTGCGCTTCCACCGACGTATGCCGGGTTCGTTCCTCCGTTCGCGCGGGCAGCCCGAGGGCGGACAGCCGGGCAGCGATGGCCGCCGCGCTAACTCCCGAAGCGGGCACAGGTCAGCCTCCGTCACCAGCGATCACCTTCAGTGAAGCTAGTTAACTAGGTTAGAGCTAGTGGACTAGATTTTCCATATGCCTGAGCAGCCGCCCTATCTCCGCATCGCCGACGAACTCCGGCGGCGGATCGTGGAACACGAGTGGGAGCCCGGAGATCGCCTGCCCTCCCGTGCCCAGATCGGCCAGGAATGCGGCGTGGGCGAGAACGTGGTCCGCCGGGCGCAGGAGTTGCTGATCTCTCAGGGTGTGTTGGAGGGCCGCGCCGGGTCAGGTACCTACGTCGCCGAGCCCAGACAGCGGGTGCGGGTGGTGCGATCGTCGGCGCGCGAGCAGCCGACCAGATCGCCCTTCCGGGCCGACATGAAGGCATTGGGCAGACAAGGGGATTGGGAGAGCCGGACGGACGCCAAGGTGCCGGCCCCCGCAGATATCGCGACTCGACTCGGGATCACTGAGGGCGAGCTGTGCGTCCGCACCACGTACGAGTTCCTGGCGGACGGCAGGCCGGTGCAGCTGTCGACGAGCTGGGAGCCATACGACCTCACCGCCGGCACTCTTGTCGTTCTCCCCGAGGGAGGGCCGCACGCTGGGGCAGGTGTCGTGAACCGCATGGCCGCGATCGGCATCACCGTCAGTCACGCCGTGGAGCAACCGGAGCCGCGGCAGGCGACCACCGAGGAGGCGTCGCTTTTGGGCATCCAGAAGGCCGCCTTCGTCACGCACATCCGCCGGACGTACTACAGCGACCAGGGGCGGCCCGTGGAGACGGCGGACATCGTGGTGCCCGTCGCTCACTGCGAGATCGTCTATGAGATCCCGATCAACCGGTAACTGCGGTAACTGACAGGCGTCCGCCGCCCTGTGGATCTCCTCAAACCGGGGCCAGTTCGTGCCCCTAGCGTGCCCCTTCCGTGCCCGGTCGGGTGGGAACCCAAGGGGGGAGACACGGTGGCTGGCGGGCAGCAGGCAGCACAACGGCCCCCGACCGTCATGCCTGGCAGGGGCCGTTCAGCTGTGTGGTGGGTGTGGGATTTGAACCCACGGTGACTCGCGCCACGACGGTTTTACGAGATCTTTCAGAGCTTGACTCGGCCACTGTGGCTCCGTCGGCCTCAAAGTTGCGAATCGCACTTAAGGCACCCGTCCGGTATGGGGCCGCCCGTGTCGCAAGGACATTCAAGGCCAGGGAACCCACACCAGCGGCCCATGGATATTTCTTCACGAAGCTCATCCTCTGCGATCCGCCTCTCGTTAGCCAGGCGAGTTTTCCATTCGAGCGGGTCGCGATCGCCCGGAGGGTCCACTAGGCCATTTTCACCAATGTCGAGGCTGATCGGGAGGTTAATCGATTCAAACTCCTCGACGTCAGCAGTCAGGCCGCAGATTTGGCAAAAGTATGAATGCCCCACGAAGACGTGATGAATTTCGTTTGTGACGCCATCCCCCGGCTGCATCGAGTGCCCCACCAACATCCCACTGTGCCCTCCAGTGGGGCACGGTATGCCGTAACCGCTCTTGCCGGGGCCGAAGATTCCCTGCTGAGACCACTGGAGCGGCTCCCGGCGCGTGTTGGGATATAGCCCTCCATAGTTCTCCGCATCCCGTGCCCGCGCCCTGGCCAATCGCGCGCGCATGCGACGAGTCACCTCGTCTAGATGAGACTTCCCCAGGCTGTCCCGAACTTCAGCCCACGTAGACCAGTAATCAGCTCCCAACTTTTCTAGCTCCGCGAGTAGTGCATCGACGATATCGAAACATGTAACCAGGTTCGACTCAGCTGCAGACTTGTCAATAATACCAAGGTGCGCTACGCCATTTCGCGCTCGAAGCACAGACGTCCAGCGCTGATTACTGACTCGATCGAGACGCTTTGTGAATTCTCGCGCCAAATCTAGAGATTCTTTCGCGGTAATAGAGGCACCTGTCTCTAGATTGTGGTCCCCGGCGTGTCGCGTTCGATTATTGATCGCGCCTGTCACGTGCAGAAGCAACGTGGTGTTGTCTGCGATAAGTGCAGGATGCACGCTGAGAAGAAAACCCTTGAGTAGATGCTCAGTCGCAACTTGCGCATGATGAACGGCAAGATCGTACGCTGACGGCTCGGCTGAGGCATGTCGAAGAGCCTCGTGCATCCAACGTCGTGACGAGGCATAGAACTTGTCAGCGTCGAAAAATCCTCCATCGCTAAGCATGCAGAGATCGTAGCCAGACACTCGCGCGATGTAAGCAGGGTTTTCCATGTGGCTTGTGCTGGCGAGCCGGTGCATAGCTCGGAGATCCAATCTCTGCCCTCTATGCCACACAATGACCGGAATGACTGCCAACGGATGATCCGCATAGAGCTACGGATCAGAAGACGTAGCCTGTCGGGTGGTTGGGGCCGTCCGCACGGTAAAGGCCCGCGACCCGGGGTTCAACAAGGGTCGGCTACCTCACCACTCAGGGCCGTGCCAGACCCATGCCAGGTGGGCGGGGAGCTACGGGAACGGCGGACAACGAGGCCGTCAGACCACTCCCCTCACAGGTCAGACGTCCAACTGGCCCTAGAGCACCCGAGATTCCCAAGCTGATGGCCTGACGTCTCAGTACGGCCTCGGAATCTCATGCTCACCCGACACAGCCTCGTACCGCGCCAGCAGAGCATCCAGGTTCGACAGAAGAAGGCTGGCGGAGTTCCGGGCTTCTTCCAGGTCGCCACGCTCGCATGCCTCCAACACCTCGGCCACGTCACTGCGAAGGATGTGAAGGGAATCGCTCTGTGCCAGGATGCCGGGGAACTGTCTGCTGGACATGCGAACCATGGCGTCGTTGCCGCCATCTGTGAACAGCTCGGCCTCAATGCGCTCCATCGACCCATCCAACCTGACATCACCAGCTGACATCAACGACGTGGGACGCAGGCGGCCTTGAGCGCACGTTCGCGCCCCATCAATAGCGCTGCGAGGGCGATATGGGGACCGCGGGATCGAACTCCTAAAGCGGGTGTCGCAGGTTCGAATCCTGCCGGGGGCACCAGGGAAGAGGCCCGGACCGGTCATGGTCCGGGCCTTTTTGACGGCACCAGTTGACGGCAGTCCTGCCTCAGGCGTCCGGCAGGCGGCGCTTGCGCCGGCTTCGACGCGGCGTGGGGCGTCGGCTCCCGACCCTGACAGCCGGGGCTACAGGGTCTTGACGTACGCATCGATGACCGCGGCCGCCTGCCTGTATTCCATACGGAAGAACTCGCGATCGCCTCGGAGCCGGTACTCGGCAAGTAGCGTGTGAAGGTCGCCTTCCACGCGGCGCGCGTGTGGAACCATCCAGGCGCCTCTTGCCCCGTATGGGATGGGGACGCCTGTCGAGGAGCTGATCTCCCTCGCCCTTGTCGCCACGTCCCGGTCCGTGTAGCCCACCTTGAGGATGCCCGGCATCTCACGTGTCGACAGAACGTAGATGAAGCCGTGGTCCGGCTTGCGCAGGGGCGTGCCTTCGATGAACCGCTGGAGAGTCGCAGCCAGATCACGAGTGCCGAGCGCGGCGATCCGGCTGGACGTGGCTGTTGCGTCGCAGTCCTGTATCGCTCTGCGCAGGGCCAGCAGGTCGCCGGAGACGCCGCTGGCCGTCCGGTGGGGCGGAAAGCCGAGTTGACTCCACACCGTGAACCAGTCCCACTGGTCCTTCTTGTAGGTCCGGGTGAACATGCCCTTGATCACGGAGAGATCATCGATCCGCCCCAGGGCAGCCGTACGGCCATCCACCAGGGTTGCAAGCACGGTGCGGGCTGCCCGGATGCGTTCTGCCTGCACATTCGACTTGATCGGGGCCATGCCGAAGCCCCACTTCTGCTCGACGCGGGCCGCTGGCTTGGGTGCTGCTGTCATCCGTTGATCTTACGAAGCCCCCTGCGGCATCCCGACCCCAGCTCCCGCATGACCAGGGGAAACGCCGTTCGCAGGCGGGGATCCTGGGTTTACCTCGTTCGGGACGAAGCAGCAGGTGCGAATCCTGCCGGGGGCACCAATCCAGAAGGGGTCCACCTCCGGATGTCAGAAGGTGGCCCCCTTCTGACATCCAGATCTGACATCAACGGCGGCGGTCACTGACGACCGGGACGACTCCTGAGCAGGCGGGCCATGTGGCTCATGGCTTCACGCCGGGTGTCCTGGACGGTGTGGGTGTAGACGTCCAGGGTGACGCTGATCTGGGAATGGCCGAGCATCTCCGTCACGACACGCGGGGCGCGACTCCGGGCGGCGAACGCTCCGCCGACATGGGCCGGAACCGCTTGACCCCGGTTTGCACAGGTCAGGGCGGAGCGGAGGCGAACTAGGGCAAGGGCATGGGCGCACGACTGGTTGCCGACTAGAGTCACCTCATCACTGCTGGTTAGGGGACCAGGACGTGGCGCATGCCCGCCACGTCTCTGGTGGGGAGGGCCTGGAGAGCATGAGCCGTCGCTCCAATGGGTTGGCCGGTATCTGGGCTGAAGCGCAGCGCCAACAGCAACGTCAACGTGAGGCACAAGCCAGATACCAGCGGGACCAGGAAAGGCAGCAACGCGCCCACCAGCGAGAGCTCGCGCGCAGCCACCGCGAGCAGAAGGCGGCGTACCGGGAGCAGCGCGAGGCGGAGGCCCGTCGGCGTACGGAGGAACTCGACGCCCGGGTCGAGTCGTTGCAGGGCCTGCTGGCGGCGGGGTGCCGGGCCCCGGCCTTCAGGGCTAGCGCGCTGACCCGGGCGGAGCGGATCGAGGCGTTCTCCCCGGGGCAGCTGGCGTATCCCATCCACATGCCGGACCCGAACCAGTACCAGGCACAGGGTGGTTGGACCTCGGCACAGCGCGCTCAGGCACAGGCGGAGGCCCGGTCCCGGTTCGAGCGCGACTGGCAGGCCGCACAGGCCGCAGAAGCACAGCGTCAGCACCAGCTGGCCGCCTACCAGTCGCAGTACCAGCAGTGGGCCGAGAACCAGCTGGGCGAGATCCGTCGGCACAACGCCGGAATCGCCGAGATGACGACGGGGCTCCGCAACGGGGATCCCGAGGCCGCGGTGGAGTATTTCTCCGCGGCCCTCTACGCCTCGACCGGCTGGCCGGAGGACCTGCCGCGTCAGGTGTCCGCGGCGTACGACTCCGGCGCGCGCCAGTTGGTACTGAACTGGGAGCTGCCCACGTACGACGTCGTCCCGGAGGCGAAGTCGGTGCGCTACATGATCAACGCCGATCAGGAGAAGGAGTCGCCCCGGCCGGTCACGCAACGCCGCTCCCTGTACCGGGACGTACTCGCGCAGTGCCTCCTGCTGGTTCTGCGTGATCTCTTCGCAGCCGATGAGTTCGGTGCCCTGGAATCGGTCGCGTTGAACGGGTTCGTGGACGATCACGACCCGACGACCGGCAGACGGGTGCCCATGTTCCTGGGCACCGTCATGGCTTCGCGTGCGACGTTCGCCGAGCTGCACCTGGAGCAGGTGAACGCTGTCAACTGCCTCGTGGACGGACTCAGGGGGCAGCTGTCATCACGCCCCGACCAGTACGCGTCCGTGCGGCCCGGCCGGGTTCCCGAAGAGGTCGGAAACGGCGTCGTCACCCATGGCGGCGACGAGGAGCCGGACCTGTACGCGATGGATCCCCTCGCCTTCGAAGCGCTGGTCGCGGATCTGTTCCGGGCCATGGGCATGCAGGCCGTGACCACACAGCGCTCGAACGACGGTGGCGTGGACGTCGACGCGCTGGACCCGACGCCGATTCGCGGCGGCAAGATCGTCGTACAGGTCAAGCGGTACCGCAACACCGTGCCGCCGACCGCCGTCCGCGACCTGTACGGCACCGTCCAGGACGCCGGAGCCAACAAGGGTGTCCTGGTCACGACGTCCGGGTTCGGCCCCGGCTCGCACACCTTCGCCAACGGCAAGCCCCTGGAACTGGTGGCGGGCTCCGAACTGGTCGACCTGCTGCACCGCCACGGGCTGCGCGGGCGGCTGGGTGACGGCGAACGCCCCGTGCCCGCCCAGCGGACAGCGCCGGAGAACGAGACCAGCACGGACGACCACAATGTGCTGGGCATGTACTGGTCAGGCAACGTCGCCCTGGACGTGTGCGCGCTCGTCTGTCACGGCAACCGCGTGCTGGACGACGACCACTTCGTCTTCTTCAACAACCCCCGGACACCCGACGGCACCGTCCGCGCGCTCATCCCCGTCGCGCCGGACAGAGCCGCCCTCCACGTCTCCTTCGACGCGCTGCCGGCCCGCGCCGACCGTCTCGTCGTCATCGCCGCAGTCGATCCTGTCGCCAATCCCGCGGCCGACCTGTCCAGCTTCACCGACGCCGGTATCCGGCTGCTGGACGCGGAGAGAACCCCCCTCGACCAGTTGGAGGTCTCCGACGGCCGCACCGGCGAAACCGCCCTCGTGCTGGGGTCCTTCCGTCGCCGCGCGAACGGCGACTGGGAGTTCGTCAGCGGAGGGAAGGGGTACCGGGGCGGCCTGGAGGAACTCGTCCAGGACTACGGCATCGACGTGGCCTAAGGGCTGCCCCGTCATCCCTGGTGGATCAGCGTGCGGCGTCAGGCGCGGTGCATCGCACGGCGGAGGGCTGCCCGAATACTGGATGCATCCGGGCGTTCCGGCAACGCGGCGAGGTGCCGTGGCTGTCGTCGCACGCCCGCCAGGGATCACGGGACAGCCCTCAGGGATGCCTGACGGCCCTCCGCGGCTGTCGCGAAGCTCCCCTGCCGAGCACCTGCCGAGCCTTCACGGTTCAGAACGGACGCAGCGCGCATCCGGGCGCGAAGCCACACGGCGACGTGAGAACCGGGAAGAGGAGCCCTTCCTCCTGAAACAGGGCCGCGGGTTTGGATTCCGGCGGACGCGGGACACCAGGACACCCGGGACACCGGAATGCCGCGCGCGGGAAACGGGAAGCGGGAAGCGGGACGGCTCGGACGTTCCCTTCCGGACCGGCCCTGCGCCGCTGCGGCCCGCCCGCTCCCCGGACGACGGCCACTCCCGCGTGTCCCACGTCACATCCCCGTCATGTCACGGACGGATGGGCGGCCCGCATCTCGTGTAGGTCAGCCACGAGTCGAGGGCCAAGGGCCAAGGAGACGGAACCATGAACGCACGGTACGGAAGCGGAACCTCCGGCACGCACCGGGTGCTGGTGATCGGGGCGGGGTACGCGGGGGTGGCCGCGGCCGTGCAACTGGCGGGCCGGGTGGGGCGGCGGCAGGGGGTGGAAGTGACCCTGGTGAACGCGCGGGAGCGGTTCACCGAGCGGATGCGCCTGCACATGGCGGCCACCGGGCAGAGCCTGGCGGAGCTGAACCTTCCGGAACTCCTCGCGGGCACCGGCGCCGGATTCGTACGCGGCTGGGTGACGGCGGTCGACGCCAGCGCCAGGACCGTGCGGATCGACGACGCACGGGTGCTGCGCTACGACACGCTGGTGTACGCGCTCGGCGGGGTGGCCGACGCGGTAACGGTGCCGGGGGCCGAGGAGTTCGCGTACAGCCTGGACGGTCCCCGGGACGCCGGGGCACTGGCCGAGCGGCTCGGGCGGCTCGGGCGGCTGGGCGAGGAGGGGCGCGGCACGGTGGTGGTGTGCGGGAGCGGGCTGACCGGGATCGAGGCGGCGGCCGAGATCGCCGAGCGCCACCCGGGGCTGGACGTCGTCCTGCTGGGGCGCCAGGAGCCCGGGACCGCGATGAACGCGCGGGCCGGGGCGTATCTGCGGGGCGCGCTCGACCGGCTGGGGGTACGGGTGCGCGGCGGGGTGGAGGTGGCGAAGGTGCTGCCCAACGGGGTGGAACTGGTCGGCGGGGAGAGCGTCGCGGCGGACGCGGTGCTGTGGACGAGCGGTACGCGGGTGTCGCCGCTGGCCGCCGCCGCCGGGCTGACCGTCGACGAGCGGGGGCGGATCGTCACGGATGCCGCGCTGCGTTCGGTGTCGCACCCGCAGGTGTACGCGGTCGGCGACGCGGCGGCGGTCCGCCAGGCGTACGGGGTGATGCACGGGACCTGCCAGGGCGGGATGCCGACCGGGGTGCACGCGGCGCTGTCGATCGTCCGGACGCTCCGGGGCAAGCGGCCCAGAGCGTTCCGCTTCGGCTACTACCACACGCCGGTGAGCCTGGGCCGGAACGATGCCGTGGTGCAGTTCACCCGCCCCGACGACAGCCCGCGCCGGATCTGCCTGACCGGCCGGGCCGCGGTCCGGTACAAGGAGACGGTGACCGCCTCGCCCTGGCCGACGTACGGCCGCATGAAGAAGATGCCCGCCTCGGGCGCGTTCTGGCCGCGCGGCGGCCGTTTCACCCGTGGCGCCCGGGGGGACCGATGACCGGCCTCCGCGCGCACACCCACCCCGGCCAGCAGGTCTTCCACGAGCACCGTCGGCTGCTCTTCTCCGTGGCCTACCGCTTCCTGGGCTCTGCGGCCGACGCCGAGGACATGGTCCAGGACGCCTGGCTCGCGTGGTCGGCCGCCGATCGTGTCCACGTGGCCGATCCGAAGGCGTACCTGACGCGGATCGTGTCCAACCTGGCGCTGGCCCGGCTGCGTTCGGCGCGGCACCGCCGCGAGACGTATGTGGGCCCGTGGCTCCCGGAACCGATCCTGACCGGCGCGGACCGGGGCGCGGACCGGGGCTCGGGCGGTGACAGCAGGGACGTGGCCGATCTCGCCGCCGACGCCGAGTCGGTGTCGATGGCGATGCTGGTGGTCCTCGAAACGCTGAGCCCGCTGGAACGCGCGGTGTTCGTCCTGAAGGAGGTCTTCGACTTCAGCCATGCCGAGATCGCGACGGCGGTGGAGCGTTCCGAGCCGGCCGTGCGGCAGGCCGCTCACCGTGCCCGCGCGCACGTCCGGGCCCGCCGTCCCCGGTTCGACGCCGACCGGGCCCAGCAGCGCGAGGCCACCGAACGGTTCGTCGCCGCGTCGGCCGGCGGTGATGTGAACGCGCTGCTGGAGCTGCTGTCCCCGGACGTCACACTGTGGACGGACGGCGGCGGCAAGGTCCGTCAGGCCCTGCGGCCGGTGGTGGGCGCGGAGACCGTGGCGTCCTGGTTCGCGGCCATCGGCACCGTCACCTACCAGGGCATCGGGCCCGGGGACATGCGGACCGAGCTCGCCGAGATCAACGGCGGGCCGGGCCTGGTCTTCAGCGGGGCGGGCCGGGTCATCGCCACGGTCACCTTCGACTTCGACGCCGAGGGCCGGATCACGACCGTCCACAACGTGGCCAACCCCGACAAGCTCCGCTCCGTGAGCGGGGGCGTCCAGCACGACGTACGGACCCGCTGAAGGCGCCCAGGCTCAAGGCGCCGTGCCTTGTGCGCGCCGCGCGTCCCGTACGCCGTCGCTGCCACTGCCACCGTCGCCGTCGCCGTCGCCGTCGCCGTCGCCGCAGCCGCAGCCGTCAGCGGAGCTCCTCCGGGCAGGGGGTGCCGGGCGAGAACTGGTACGGGGCGCCCAGCCGGTACACACCCGCCCTGGGCGCCAGCAGCTCCGTCCACTCGTCGCCGTCCGCGTCCTCCTCGACCCTGAGGAGGCAGCCGTTGGTGTTGACGAAGGTGCGCGGGGTGCTGTCGTCCGTACGCCGCTTGGACTCCTCGGTCTCCTGCGGCCGCTCCACGCTGTTGCCCTCGGCGTCGATCAGGGCGAGCCAGCGCGAGTACGGGACGCGGATCAGGACCCGGCCCGGCGTCCTGACGTGAATGGTCAGCTCACCCGCGCCCGCCCGGTCCACCGTGGCGGGCGGGTCGGCCATCGGCACCGGGCGCTCCACCTCGAAGAGCCGCCAGTTGGCGTCGGACCACACCGGCTTCAGGTACGGAAGCCCCTGGTCGACGAGGTTCGCCTCCTGCACCGCACCGTTGGAGTCCGGTGTGCCCTTGGGCAGCACCACGTAGTGCACGGCCCAGCGGTCGAGCCACTGCCGGTAGTTGGCGCTGTTCAACGTGTCGTCGTAGAAGAGCGGGTTGCGCTCCATGTCGGCCTGCCGGTTCCAGCCGCGGGCCAGGTTGACGTACGGAGCGAGCGCGGACGCCTCCCGGTGGCTGCTCGCGGGCACGACCTCGACCCGGCCCTTGTCCGCGCCAGCCTGCTGCAACTGGTGGACGAGGGGGGCCAGCTCGCGCGCCCAGGAGGCGGTGGGGGCGGTGCGGACGATGTCGTCGACGCCCTTGAAACCGATCCAGAAGTTCAGCCCGGCGAACGCGATGACCAGCGCGTACCAGCGCCGGGAACGCGGCACGGTGTAGGGCAGCGCGGCGAGCAGCACCACTCCGGCGTAGAACATCGCCATGCGGGTGATGTTCGAGCCGATCTGCGAGTCGATCACGTAGGTGAGCAGCGTCCCGATCCCGTACACGGCGGCGGCGGTGCGGACCGTCCGCCAGTCGCTCGGTACGAGGACGAAGACGAGCACGGAGAAGAGGAACGGCAGCGAGAGCGTCGCGATCGACATCGGCTGCGTACCGGAGAACGGGAACAGCAGCGCCGACAGCGCCACCACCGCGACCGGGGCCAGCCCGATGGCGTACGCGCCGGGGCGCCGCTTGTTCAGGAAGAGCGCGGCGGCGATCACTCCGAGGAAGAGCCCGGCCACCGGGCTGCTCGCCGTGGCGAGCCCGGCGAGCGGCGCGGCCACGGCCGCCTTCGCCCACCGCTTGTACCGCCAGCGGTGCGGCCAGCAGAACACCGCGGCCGTCGCGCCGACCGCGAACATCATGCCGAGCCCGAAGGTCACCCGCCCGGACAGCGCGTTGCACAGGTACGCGAAGGCCCCGGCGAGCGAGCAGGCCAGCGGATTGCGGACGGCCCGGACCCGGACGAGGATCAGCGCGGTCAGCGCCGACGACACGGTCCCGGCGATCATCATCGTGGTCCGCACACCGAGCAGGGACATCACGTACGGCGAGACCACGCTGTACGAGACCGGGTGCATGCCCCCGTACCAGGCGAGGTTGTACGCCGTGTTGGGATGCCGTCCGACGAATTCGGCCCAGGCGTCCTGGGCCGCGAGGTCACCGCCGCTGTTGGCGCCGAGGAAGAACCAGAGCACGTGCGCGACGGCCGCGACGGCCGTCGTGATCGTCACCGGGTGACGCAGCAGCCGTCCGATCCGCCCCTCGCCCGCCGGTGCGGGGCGCGGCCCGAAGGCCTCCCGGGCCTCCGCTCCGTCCTGCGCCGGTGCGAGGGTCCGCGTGCTGCCGCCCTCGCCGCTGCCGCTGATGTCGCCGCCCCTGATGGCCGTGTTCTCGGCCGTTTCACGGCCGGGCCTCGGCTCCGCGGTGGTCACTCCGGCTCTCCCCGCTGTCTTCGAATCCGCCTGTCCCGTACCCCTGTGTCCGGTCTTGCCCCGGGGACGCTAACACGTACGAAGCACGAAAGGGGGTGCCTGTACCGGCACCCCCTTTCGTCATCGGGCCGAACCCCTCGCAGGGCCGTTCCCTCAGCTGATCCGGGTCAGCTTGTCCGCGAAGGTCGGCTCGGCCAGATCGCCCTGCAGCGCGACCGGCACCTTGACCTGGCTGGTGCCCTCACCCACGGTGAGCGTGCCGACGCGGGAACCGGACGCCGCCCCGTGCACCATCGCCTTGCCGTCGTCGGTCAGCTCGATCCGGACGGTGAGACCGGCCCAGCCGACCGCAGTCACGTCCTTGGTCGCGACCACGGGGACGCTGGTGCCGAAGCCGTTGTCGACGGTGCCGACGACATCGCCCTTCTTCACGACCTTGGCGCTGTCCAGGAGGTCCTGCGTCGCGACCATCACGTCCCTGCTGACCGCGTTCACGGTGTCGATGATGGGCGGCTGGTGCTGGCCCAGCACGGCGCCGACGATCAGCTGGTCGGTGTCACCGACCATCTTGTGGGCGGCGAAGAGCAGATTGCCACCGGCCTTGCTGGTGGAGCCGGTCTTGATGCCGAGTGCCCCGTTGTACGGCACCAGGGTGTTGTAGTTCCGCCACTGCTTGCCCGAGGGGTCGGTCCACGACGGCAGCTTGGTGATCTCCATCAGCGCCGGGATCTCCACCAGCTTCTGCCCCAGCTTCACCTGGTCCTCGGCGGAGCTCACCGTCGTCGCGTTGAGCCCGGACGGGTCGGTGTACACGGTGTTCTTCATGCCGAGCGACGTGGCGGTCTCGTTCATCTTCTTGACGAACGCCGCCTCGGAGCCCGCGTCCCAGCGCGCCAGCAGCCTGGCGATGTTGTTCGCGGAGGGAATCATGATGGCCGCCAGGGCCTCCTGCTGGGTGAGCTTGTCGCCCTCCGACACCGTGTTGAGGGTCGACTCGCCTTCCGCGTCCAGCTTGCCGTCGGACTCCGCCTTGGCGTCGACATCGATGGAGGGGCCCTTCTCGCCCTTCTTCAGCGGGTGCTCCTTGAGCACGATGTACGCGGTCATCGCCTTGGCCACGCTGCCGATGGGCACGGCCTTCTGCTCGCCGAACGAACCGACCTGTCCCAGGCCGGTCGCCGCCATGTAGCCCTGCCCCTCGCTGGGCCACGGCAGGGTCGGCTTGCTGCCCTTGAAGGTGTACGTGTCCTTCGCCGACATCTGGAGCACGGGTTCCGGGAGCGGGCGCACCATCTGCGCGATCGCAAAGACGATCAGTGCGAGCAGGGCCAGCGGCGTCCAGATCTTGACCCTGCGGACGGCGTTGCGGACCGGCGTCTCCGGCGGCGGAGGCGTGTTCGTCAGCTCGGCCAGCAGATCGAGCGGCGCCTTGGGCGGCATCGGCTGCTGCGTGGTCCGCTCGGCGCGGGCCAGCGAGGCGGGCTCCGCGACGGGGGCCCCCTCGGCACCCGCCCCGGGCGCCTCCGGCCTGCGCGGCGCGGGCGCCTTGGCGGGGTGCACGTCGTCGCTGCGCAGGGGGACGAAGGTGCTGGCCCGCTCGGCGGCGGCGCCAGCCTCCGCCTCGGACCCGGCGCCCGGCTTCGTGCCGGACTTCGGCTCCAGCGGGGGGACCTTGAGCGCGGTCGTCGGCTGGTCGACCCGGGGGGCGGGTGCCCGGAAGATGGCGGTCGGCTGGTCGACGCCGCGCTTTTCCTCGGCGTCGCCGTCGTCGGCCTTCTTGACGTCGGGCTCTGCCTCGGCCTTGGCGTCGGCCTTCTTGACCTCGGGCTCTGCCTCAGCCTTGGCATCGGCCTTCTGCTCGTCAGCCTTGGACTCGGGTTCGGCCTCGGGCTTGTCCTCGCCCTTCTTCCCGTCGGCCTTCGCGGCCTTCGCGGCCTGCTCGGGCTTCTCGGCCTTCTCGGCCTTCTCAGGCTCGGGCTTCTCCTCGGCTGAGGCGGCCTTGTCCCCGCCGGAAGCATCGGAAGCGCCGGAGGGAACGTCGAGGGACGGCTCGTCCGCCTCCGCTTCCTCGCCCTCCGCGTCGTCGGCGCACTCCGAGGCCTCAGGAGCCTTCTCCGGGCGTTCCGCGCCCTTCCCGGCGTCCTCCGTCTCTTCGGCACCCTCGGCGCTCACGGCACCGTCAGCGCCCTCGGAGCCCTCGGAGCCTTCAGAGCCCGAGACGTCCGCGGAGGTGTCCGCGTCACCCTCCGCACCGTCGCCCTCGCCCGCGTCGGCCTTCGCCGACTTCGTACGGAAGACTGCCGTGGCCGTGTCCTTCTCGGCTCCCTCGGCCCCCTCGGCCACGTCTACCGCCGCATCCTCGTTCTCGGACGCCGTGTCCTCGTCCTCAGCCGTCGGCTTCGTACGGAAGACGGCCGTCGCCGTGTCGCTCTTCTCGGCCGCCGTATCGTCGGCGGACTCCTCACGGAAGACGGCAAGCCGCGGATCACTCGCGCTCCGAGCCGTTCCCGACGACTTCTGCTGCTCCGACTTGTCGGGGGACTCGCCCGCCACCGATGCCTCCTCCATGCGGCGCGGGGGACACCCCCGCGCTGTCCGAACCATCTACCAGTGTCCCGTGGTGAACCACCGGCCCGGCTGCTAGACGAGAACGACATACCTACTGGTTCCCACTCAAAGCACCCAGGCGCTCTCGACAGACCAATGTGAGAGGGGTCACCCTGTCACTCATCCACGCGGGGAGGCATGGATGGGCAGGAGCCGCAGAACAATTCCGGAGGAGCTTCTGCTGCTCGCTCTGGACCCGGCCACGGGTACCACAGCGCAGCCGCAGTCGCTCGACCTCGGCCTCGCCGGAGCTCAGCTAGTGGAGCTGGCTCTGGCAGGACGGATAGCCCCTGACGGGGATCGTATCGCCGTGGTGATGCCACGGCCGACAGGAGATCCAACTCTGGACTCCGCACTGGAACTGCTGCGCCGACGCGGCAGCCCGGTTCGGGCGGTCCACTGGATTGGCGGGCCCCGGCTGGGGCTGCGTCAGATCTACCTCGCTCATCTGGAGCGGTGCGGCATGGTGCATGCCGTGGCGGGCCAGATGTGCGGAGTGCTGCCGACGACTCGCTACCAGGCGACGGAGACGGCGATCAGCCGGGACATCAGGACCAGGCTGGACAGTGCGATCCGCACCGGCGTACCGCCGGACCCGCGGACCGCGGCGCTCGCCGCGCTGGCCCACGCGGTCGGCCTCGGCAAGCATCTCTACCCGGGGAACGAGGGGCGTTCATCGCGCTCCAGGCTCCGGGACCTGATCAGGCACGACCCCATGGGCGGACTCGTGGCGCACGCCGTGATGGACGTTCAGAACGGGGCGGCCGCGCAGCCGCGCCGGAGCCAGGCGGCCGGAGTTTCGTTGCAGCCGCAAGCACCGTCGCAATCGCGCCGCAGCACCATGGCGCGCGCCGCGGCGCACTAGGCGCGCGGCACCAGCACCAGCACCAGCACCAGCACCAGCACCAGCACCAGCACCCAACCGAATACCGCCGCGCCGCCGTCCCCAAGACCCGGTTCGGGAGCCGCACCATGCGCGGGGCAACCGTCAACAACGGTTGCCCCGCGCACATTCGTATGGCCATTTCCCAGCGCGGCGGGTCAGGCGGGTGGCAATCTGCTCAGCAGTAGATACGCACAGCTACATAGCCGGAGGTGCCGTTTCCGTGCCGTCCAACGTCAATCCCACCGTCAGACGACGCCGGTTGGGCCAGGAATTGCGCCGCCTGCGCGAACTCAAGGGCATGACGGCCGAGGAGGTGGCGGAACGCCTGCTGGTCTCGCAGTCGAAGATCAGCCGTCTGGAGAACGGCCGTCGCTCCATCAGCCAGCGTGACGTACGCGATCTCTGCGGAGTGTACGAAGTCGAGGACCACCGGATCGTCGACTCCCTCATGCAGATGGCCAAGGATTCCCGTCAGCAGGGCTGGTGGCACGCCTTCGGCGATATCCCGTACAGCGTCTACATCGGTCTGGAGACCGACGCGGAATCACTGCGGGTCTACGAACCCCAGGTGGTCCCGGGCCTTCTGCAGACCCGGAGTTATGCCGAGGCACTGATCAACGGGGCGCTTCCGGAGGCCCCGCCGAGCGAGATCGACAAGCGCGTCAGCGTCCGGGCCCGCCGCCAGGACCGGATCACCGACCCGGAGAGCCCGCTGCGGCTGTGGGCGGTCATCGACGAGTCCGCGCTGCGTCGGCTGGTCGGCAGCAAGCAGGTGATGATCGAGCAGTTGGAGCAGCTGATCGAGCTGTCCCAACTGCCGCACGTGACCGTGCAGGTCCTGCCGTTCGAGATGGGTGCGCATCCCGGGATCAACGGGCAGTACGCCATTCTCGAATTCCCGGACGCCGCCGATTCCAGCGTCGTCTATATCGAGGGCGTCACCAGCGATCTCTACTTGGAGAAGGGCAACGACGTCCAGCGGTACAGCGTCATGTACGAGCATCTGCGGGCGCAAGCGCTGAATGTGGAGCAGACCCGGCACTTCATCGGCGGGATCGTGAAGGATTACGCGGATCTCAACGGCTGATTGTCCGGATTGACGGCAATGAAATCATGCGACGGGAGGGGTGGCCGTAAGGTACACCGCCACCCCTCCCGGGTGGAAGATCTTATTGGTACACACCACTCGGTCGAGTGAACGCCTCCTTTGCGCCACGGGCTTGGCGAGTAGCGTCGATCACACCAGCCGGAACAGTGTTTCCGGACATCGTCGGTGCCGGTCACCTTCGGTGACGGCAATCGTTGGTGTCATTCACGCGACTCTTCAGAACCGGAGTGAACATGGCCATTCGTCAGGGTGCTACGGACCAGTGGACGAAGTCCTCGTATTCCGGGGGCAACGGCGCCTGCGTCGAAGTCAAGTCCCCCGCTGTACAGGCGATTTCCGTGCGCGACTCGAAGGCTCCCGAGGGCCCCTCGATCGCCTTCGTCCCCGCCGCGTGGAACGCCTTCGTCCGGGATGTCGGCAAGGGTGCCGTCGACGCCTGATCGATGCGCTTCCGTCCGCGCCGCGGCACCGCCCAGGGTGCCGCCGCCGGCCCTCTCGACCGGTCCGCCGTCCTGGCCGAGGGGGGCCGGCGTGCGGTCGGCCCACGCGGCCGCCCGCGACCGGCGCTCATGTACGGCGCAGCCGGTCGACGTACAGATCGGTGCCCGGCACCGTCGGGATGAACGGCGCCACCAGCTCCACCCGCCCCAGGCCGGATTCCGCGACCGCCGCGTCGAGCCCGGTGAAATGCTCCTCCCAGCACTCCCCCGGGTCCTGCTGGAGGAACCACAGCAGGGTCAGCCGGGTGTCGACGCCCTCCACCTGCTTCACGTAACTCATCCGGTCACCGGGCAGCGGTGTCGGGCGGAAGATTGTCACCATCGCGGCCGGTGAGCCGGTCAGCCGCTTCGGCAGGTGCCGCGTGCGCAGCCACTCCAGCAGTTCGGCCCGCTCCCCGGCCCCTTCCGCGTCGATCACTTCGAGCACCAGTCCTCGGTAGGGGTGGTCGAGGGCGTGGAAGTCGCGCGGGCCCGCCGCACCGTCCCGGTAGACCGTCGCCTCGTGGTCCTGGAACGCGGTGAAGACGTGCGTACGGGCCTGGTGGACCCGGCCGTCCCGGTTGAGCCTCCGGTTGATGCCGACGGTCCACCGCATGTGGTCGTCGTAGCGCCCCTCCGTCACCCAGTACGTCGACAGGTAGCAGCCCGCCGTGACCGGCCGCGCCACCGCCGACGTCTCCGGATAACGCAGTTCCTGGAGCGCCCGGGTCGCCACCCAGCGCCGACCGGCGAACATCCAGGGCATGGCCATGGCACCCGCGTAGTAGTGGTCGTCCTCGTACCAGCGGTTGTAGGCGTACTCCTGGCCCGGGTGCGGCTCGACCATGGTGATCAGCGCGTGGCCCGGATGGACGCCGTACGGGCCCAGCGCGGCCAGTTCGGCGTAGGTCTCGCTCCGCGTTCCCTCGCCCCGCGTTCCCTCGCTCCGCGCCTCGTCGTCGCGTGGCCCCTCGTTCCGTGTCTCCTCGCTCATGACGTTCGTTCCTCCCCTTCCGTACTCTGCGGCGGCGTCCTACTCTGACGCACCGTCAGACGAACTGCCAGAGGGTGCCGGGAGGCCGCCGATGTTGCTCACGGGGAAGACCGTCGTGGTGTCCGGGGTGGGGCCGGGGCTGGGGCACCGGGTCGCGGCGGCGGTGGTGCGGGACGGCGGCAACGCGGTGCTCGGGGCGCGTACCGCGGCCAGCCTCGACACGTCGGCCGCGGAGATCGATCCGGGCGGCCTGCACACGGCCTGGCGGTCCACCGACATCACCGACGAGGCGCAGTGCGGGGCCCTCGCCGCGCTGGCCGTGGAACGGTTCGGGCGGATCGACGCGGTGGTCCATGTCGCCGCGCTGGACCGGCACTTCGGAGGGATCGAGGACGCCGACTTCGCCGCCTGGCAGTCGGTGCTCGACGTCAACCTGCTCGGCACGCTGCGGATGACCCGGGCCTGCCTGCCCGCGCTCAAGGAGCGGGGCGGGTCGGTGGTGATCATCGGTACGCAGTCCGCGGTGGCCGCGCCGGCCCAGGTCAGGCAGGCGGCGTACGCGGCCTCGAAGGGCGCGCTGACCTCGGCGATGTACTCCCTTGCCCAGGAGCTGGGGCCGCACCGGATCAGGGTGAACACGGTCCTGCCCGGCTGGATGTGGGGGCCGCCGGTGCAGGGGTTCGTACGGGAGACCGCGCGGCGCGAGGGAGTGCCCGAGGCCGAGGTGCTGGGCAGGCTCACCGCACGCATGGCGCTGCCGGAACCGGCCACGGACGGCGATGTCGCGGAGGCCGTCGCGTTCCTGGCCTCGGACCGGGCGCGGGCGATCACCGGGCAGTCCCTGCTGGTCAACGCGGGGGAGCTGATGCGGTAGCCACCGGGCGGGGCCCGTGCGCGTCAGACCCGCGGATAGCGGGCCAGCCAGCCCGGGGCGGCGGCGGCCGGGCCGTGCAGAGCGGGCCCCTGCGTCATCTCCATCGAGAAGTCGTCGGCGAGCTCCAGCACGGTGGCCCGGCCCTCCAGCTCGGCGAGCCAGGCCGGCGGCAGCGCGGTCTCGCCGTGCAGGGCTCCGAGCAGCGCCCCGCACAGGGCCCCGGTGGAGGCGGACGGCCCGCCGTGGTTGACGGCCAGCCGCAGCCCGTGCCGGATGTCCTCGCCGACCAGCGCGCAGTACACGGCGACGGCCAGGACCTCCTCGGCGGCGTCCGTGGCCCCCAGCGACTCGATCAGGGCGGGCCCCGGGATGCCCTGGCGCACCGTGCCGAGGGCCTGCCGCAGCGCCTCGGTCACCGGCTCGTGGCCGGGGCGCTCGGCGAGCAGGGCCAGCGCGTGCTGGACGGAACCGTCCAGGGTCTCGCCCCGGACCAGCCCGTGCACGATGACGGCGAGGGCCCCGGCCGAGAGAAGGGCGGTGGGGTGGCCGTGGGTCTGGGCGGCGCACTCGACGGCCAGTTGCAGGACGAGCTGCGGTTCCCAGCCGACGAGCAGGCCGAAGGGGACGGAACGGGTGAGCGGGGCGGCGTCGCGCGCGTCGGGGTTCTTGGGCTTGTCGAGGGTGCCCATGGTGGTGTCGCCGAGGCCGGTCAGGCATTCCCGGGTGGGGTCGCGGCGGTCGTAGAGCCATTCCACGCGGCCGAGCCAGCCGATGTCCTCGCGGCGTTCGTCGGGCCCCCAGTCGTGCTGGGTGGCCGCCCACCGCAGATGGGCCCGGTGGATGTCGGTGGGCGGGTGCCAGGCCCCGGTGTCACGGCGCACCTGGGCGCGTATCAGCCCGTCGACGGTGAAGAGGCCGAGCTGGGTGACGGCGGTGACGGTGCCGCGTGCGCCGTGCACGGGCAGCAGTTCGGTGACGCCGTCCGTGCCGTGGGCCGCCCGGATCTCCTCCAGGGTGAGCCGGTCGGCGCCCGCTCCGAGGGTGTCCCCCATGGCCCCGCCGAGCAGTGCGCCGCGTACCCGGCTGCGGAAGTCCTGCTGTTCGGCACGGCCCCACACGGCCGTGGTCCCTGCACTCACCGTGCCTCCCCCGCCGGGCCGCGATCCGGCCCGCCTGCGACTGCGCAGCACTGTAATCGAACGGGAACCGTCGGTAGAGAGCGGCGGAAGCGGGTACGCGTGGGTATGGCAACGGTCGTCCCGCAGGTCGTTTTTGGCCCTGCCGGTCCGTGCGGCACCCGCGTCAGCGAAGAGGGCGGCCCTTCGCACCCCGAAAGGGTACGAAGAATCCGGCATCCCTCCCCTATGCGGATGTCCGCCCTTTCGGTCGGCCCGCGCTGCGGCCATGGCCCTCCCCACGGAAGCCATCGGCGGCATGCCCCGTTCCCCCGAATCCCCCGTTCCCCCGAACGGCTGGCCGTGTTCGCCGCTCTCCGGTGCGGCGAGCTCGACGGCGAGGGGCTCGCGGACGTCCAGGCCCCGCGCCGCCGCGGACACCGTACGGCGGCCTAAGGAGGCGGGTTCGCCCGTCGTGACGGACGACGAGCAGGCCAGCCCCGGCTCTCTCCCCCAGCCGGCCGACGGGCTCCCCGGCCTCCCCCGCGTCCGCGCCCGGGTGGAAGGCACCGTGCCGGTGGCGCGGCCACGGGGAGCTCAGGGCCCGGAACGGCGGTGGCCGCCCGGCCTTCCCCCGGCCGGATACCCTCCGCCCTCCGCCCCTCCGCCCCTCCGCCCCTCCGCCCCTCCGCCCTCCGCCCCTCCGCCCCTCCGCCCCTCCGCCCTTCCGTCGTTCCGTCGTTCCGTCGTTCCGCCCTTCCGTCGTTCCGTCGTTCCGCCGTTCCGCCCTCCGCCGTTCCGCCGTGCTGTCAGTCGGGCAGGACCGGGAGCAGTTCCGGAAGGTGCCCGTCGGAGGCCGCGGCCGCCGCCACCCGCTCCTCGGGGACCTCCCCGTACAGCGTCGTACGCGGCTTCGCCGGTCGGCCCGCGCGTTCGGCGATGGCGATCAGGTCCTGGACCGAGCGGTACGAGCCGTAGCCGGAGCCCGCCATCCGGGAGATGGTCTCCTCCATCAGGGTGCCGCCCAGGTCGTTGGCGCCGGAGCGGAGCATCTCGGCGGCGCCCTCGGTGCCGAGCTTGACCCAGCTGGTCTGGATGTTGGTGATGTGCGGGTGCAGCAGGAGCCGGGCCATCGCGGTGACCGCCCGGTTGTCGCGGTCGGTCGGGCCGGGGCGGGCGATGCCCGCGAGGTAGACCGGCGCGTTGGTGTGGATGAACGGCAGCGTCACGAACTCCGTGAACCCACCGGTCTCCTGCTGGAGCCGGGCCAGCGTCCGCAGGTGGCCGAGCCAGTGGCGGGGCTGGTCGACATGGCCGTACATCATCGTGGAGGAGGAGCGCAGACCGACCTCATGGGCGGTCCTGATGACCTCCAGCCAGGTCGCGGTGGGCAGCTTGCCCTTGGTGAGGACCCAGCGGACCTCGTCGTCCAGGATCTCGGCCGCCGTGCCGGGGATCGAGCCGAGCCCGGCCTCCTTCGCGGCGATCAGCCAGTCCCGTACGGACATGCCGGTGCGGGTCGCCCCGTTGACGACCTCCATCGGCGAGAAGGCGTGCACATGGATGCCGGGCACCCGCTCCCGGACCGCCCGCGCGATGTCGAAGTACGCCGTACCGGGCAGGTCCGGGTGGATGCCGCCCTGCATGCAGACCTCGACCGCGCCGACGTCCCACGCCTGAGCGGCCCGGTCGGCGACCTGGTCGAGGGACAGGGTGTACGCGTCGGCGTCGGTGCGCCGCTGCGCGAAGGCGCAGAACCGGCAGCCGGTGTAGCAGACGTTGGTGAAGTTGATGTTCCTGGTGACGATGTACGTGACGTCGTCACCGACCACGTCGCGGCGCAGGGTGTCCGCGATCCGGCACAGCTCGTCGAGGGCCGGGCCGTCCGCGTGGAGCAGGGCGAGGGCCTGGTCGTCGGTGAGCTTCGTCGGGTCCGCGGCGGCCTGGCCGAGCGCCTGGCGTACGTCGGTGTCGATGCGGGAGGGCACCATGCCGGGGGCGGCGGCCTCGCGCAGCGCCTCCCAGTCGCCGTACACCTCGTCGAAGTCCTCGCGGCGGTCGCCGGTGCGGCCCTCGGTGTCGATGGTGCGGTGCAGGTCGGTGCGGCCGGACGCGCCGAACTGCTCGTCGGGCTCCTGCCAGGGCAGCCCGGCGGGCACGGCTCCCTCGCGGGCGAGCCCGGTCTCCGGGTCGGCCAGCGCGCGCACGTGCGGCAGCAGCCGGGGGTCCAGCCAGGGCTCGCCGCGCTGGATGAACTCCGGGTAGATGGTGAGGCGTTCGCGGAGCGCGAAGCCCGACTCGGCGGTCTTCGCGGCGAGTTCGTCGATGTGCGGCCAGGGGCGCTCGGGGTTCACATGGTCGGGGGTGAGCGGTGACACGCCGCCCCAGTCGTCGATGCCCGCGCCGATGAGCAGGGCGTACTCGGCGTCGACGAGGTTCGGCGGGGCCTGGATGCGGGCGGACGGGCCCAGGATGTGCCGGGCCACGGCGATCGCGGCGGCCAGTTCCTCCAGCTCGGCGTCCGGCATGCCGCGCATCGCGGTGTCCGGCTTGGCCCGGAAGTTCTGCACGATGACTTCCTGGATGCCGTGGTAGGCGCGGGCCGTGCGGCGCAGCTCGAAGAGCGAGTCGGCGCGCTCCTCGTACGTCTCCCCGATCCCGATCAGGATGCCGGTGGTGAACGGCACGTTGGAACGTCCGGCGTCCTCCAGGACCCGCAGCCGTACGGCCGGTTCCTTGTCCGGGGAGCCGTGGTGCGGGCCGCCGCGCTCGGACCAGAGCCGGGTCGCCGTCGTCTCCAGCATCATCCCCATGGACGGGGCGACGGGCTTGAGCCGCTGGAGGTCCGTCCAGCCCAGGACGCCGGGGTTGAGGTGCGGGAGCAGCCCGGTCTCCTCCAGCACCCGGATCGCCATGGCGCGTACGTAGGCGAGGGTGTCGTCGTACCCCTCGGCCTCCAGCCACTCCCGCGCCTCGGGCCAGCGGTCCTCGGGCCGGTCCCCGAGCGTGAACAGCGCTTCCTTGCAGCCCATCGCCGCGCCCTCGCGGGCGATGTCCAGCACCTCGTCGGGCGACAGGAACATGCCGTGCCCGGCGCGGCGGAGCTTGCCGGGGACGGTGACGAAAGTGCAGTAGTGGCACGTGTCGCGGCAGAGGCGGGTGAGCGGGATGAAGACCTTGCGGGAGTACGTGATCACTCCCGGCCGGCCCGCGGCCTCCAGCCCGGCGTCCCGTACCCGGGCGGCGGAGGCCGCGAGATCGGTCAGGTCGTCGCCCCGCGCCTGGAGCAGCACGGCGGCCTCGGTCAGGTCGAGGGCGACACCGTCGCGGGCCCGCTTGAGGGCGCGCCGCATGGCGTTGGTGGTCGGGCGTCCGTGCTGCTGATCCGTCATGGCCCCGAGCATACGAGCGGGGCCGGTGCCCCGGACCGGGGCCTCTTCATCGCCCGGCCCGCGCCCCCGCCACCGCACGGGCCGCCCCGTCCGTTCACCCGTATGCCTCTACTATCGTGTGTCATTTCGCCGTCGCACACCGGCCCTGTCCGGCCGGATCCGACGGAGCAATGCCCGCGACGACCGCCGTACGGCACAGGGGTCGGGGGTCGAACAGCCGAGGAGAGGAACGTTTCATGCGCGCTCGGAGCATCGGTGCGGCCGCCGCGACGGCACTGGCGGTGGTGGCCGCCCGCGACCTCGTCCAGAAGAAGCACGCCCTCCTCAGGAACTTCCCCGTGGTCGGGCACGCCCGCTACCTGCTGGAGACGATCGGACCGGAGCTGCGGCAGTACGTCGTGACCTCCAACGAGGAGGAGCGCCCGTTCAGCCGTGACCAGCGGACCTGGATCTACGCGTCGGCGAAGGAGGAGAACAACTACTTCGGCTTCGGCACCGACGTGGACGTCGAGCACGTCCAGGGGCACGCGTACATAAAGCAGCGCACCTTCGCCGGTGTGCTGCCCGATCTGCATGACCCGCAGGCCCCGCTGCCCTCGGCGAAGGTGCTGGGCGGCCCGCGCGGGCGTGCCAGGGCCTTCCGTCCGGCGAGCGTCGTGAACATCTCCGCGATGAGCTTCGGCTCGCTGTCCGGCGCGGCCATCACGGCACTGAACAAGGGCGCGGCGCTGGCCGGGACGATGCACAACACGGGCGAGGGCGGCCTCTCCCCGTACCACCGCAACGGCGGCGACCTCGTCCTCCAGATCGGGACCTCGTACTTCGGCTGCCGCAACGAGGACGGCACCTTCAACCTCGACAAGCTGAAGGAAGTCGTCGCCGGGGCCCCGGTCCGGGCGATCGAGATCAAGCTCTCCCAGGGCGCGAAGCCGGGGCTCGGCGGAATGCTGCCGGGCGCGAAGGTGACCCCCGAGATCGCCGCGATCCGCGGCATCCCGGCCGGGCGGGACTGCGCCTCCCCCTCCCGGCACACGGCGTTCCACGACGTGGACTCGATGCTCGACTTCGTGGAACTGCTCGCCACCGAGACGGGCCTGCCGGTCGGGATCAAGAGCGCTGTGGGCGAGATGAGCTTCTGGCAGGAGCTGGCCACGCTGATGGCCCCCGGTGACCGCGGGGTCGACTTCGTGACCATCGACGGCGGCGAGGGAGGCACCGGAGCCGCTCCCCTGATCTTCAGCGACTCGGTGTCACTGCCGTTCCGGATGGGCTTCTCCCGCGTCTACGGCACGTTCGCCGAGCACGGCCTGACCGACCGGCTCACCTTCATCGGCTCCGGCAAGCTCGGCCTGCCGGAGAACGCGGCGGTCGCCTTCGCCCTGGGCGTCGACATGATCAACGTCGGCCGTGAGGCGATGCTGTCGATCGGCTGCATCCAGGCGCAGAAGTGTCACACCGACAAGTGCCCCACCGGCATCGCCACCCAGAACCCGTGGCTGGTGCGCGGTGTCGACGCGCCCTCGAAGTCCACCCGGGCCGCCGTCTACCTGCGCACCCTGCGCAAGGAGCTGCTGAAGGTCTCGGGAGCGGTCGGCGTCGCCCATCCGGCACTCATCACCGCCGACGACATCGAGATCATGAACGGCGACTACGAAGCCCGCACCCTGGCGAGCGTCTACGCCTACAAGAACGGCTGGGGCGAGCTCGGCCCCGACCTCGCCCAGGAGATCACCACGCTGCTCACCGCCGGGCCGTCCGACTGACCCGGCCGGCGCGAGGAACCGACGACCACGCCCGCGCGGAGGAGCCGCCAGGATGACCGACCGCCCCGCCCCGTACACCGTTCCGTCCGTCGCCCGGCTGCTCGTGGAGCACTGGGGCCTTCGAGCGGACGACGTCACGCCTCTCGAAGGCGGCATGAACTCCCTCACGTGGGAGGTGTGTTCGGGAGACACGCGGTGGGTGGTGAAGGCGGTGGCGCCGGAGGCCGGGGACGCGTTCGTCCATGGCCTCCGGCTGGCGGAGCGGCTGGAGCGGGCGGGCATCCCGGCTGGTGCCCCCGTGCCGACGACCGACGGCCAGCCGGTCGTCCGCTTCGCCGACCGGACGGCGGCCCTGCTGCGCTGGGTCGAGGGCCGCGGGCTGACCGGGGAGTCCCGCGCCGAGCTGGAGACGATGGGTTCCACGCTCGCCCGCGCCCATCGCGTCCTCGGCACCGGGGACGGCCCGGCCCCCGCTCCCGTCCCCGCCCGTCTCTTCCTCCCGACGGACCATCTGGACGTCCGTCCCTGGCTCCGGCCCGTGATCACCAAGGTCATGGACCGGCTGAACGGCCCCGGCCTGACCACGCTGACCTGGGGTCCGGTGCACGGAGACCCGGCCCCGGACGTCTTCCGCGCCGACCCGGTCAGCGGTGTCTGCGGGATGATCGACTGGAGCGGGACGGGCGTGTGGCCGCGGGCGTACGACCTGGCGGCGCTGGTGATGTACCGGGGCGCGGAGCCCATGCGCCCCCTGCTCGACGCCTACGTAGCGGAGGGCGCCCTGACCCGCGTCGAGCTGGACCGTTCGCTGGACCTCCTGCTGGACTACCGCTGGGCCGGTCAGGCCGTGTACTTCGCGAGCCGGATCGCCCGCGGTGATCTCACCGGGCTCCCCGACCCGGCCATGAACGAGACCGGCCTGGAGGCCGCACGCCAGTGGTTCGCCGGACGGAAGTGAACGACGCGAGCGGGGCGGTCGGCCCGCACGGACCGGTACGCGCCTGAGGTACGGGCCTGCACGCACCGGTACGGCCGGTACGCGCCTGAGGTGCGGGCCTGCCCTGAGGTACGGGCCTGCACGGACCAGTGCGGCCGGTCATGCGATATCCCGTTCGCCGGTCGAGTCGGCGCCACGACGAGGATCGGGGGTGACGGAGCCGGGTACCCGTTCAGTGCGGTGCCGCTATCGGGTCCAGGGCGTTGCCGACACTGCAGCCGCCCTCCCCGGGCATCCGCTGCATCCGGGACGGAACCCACACCCTGGTGGCTCCAGGGGCCACCCGGGCGAGAAGGCAGTCCTGCGGGTCGAAGCCGTTGCCCTTCACCGACAGGAGAACGCCGACCCGGCCGCCGTCCGCCTTCACCTCGGTACGGATCCCCGGACTCAGGTCCAGAGCGGCGAGCACGCGGCGCACCTCGGTCTCGTCCGCCCGGCCGCCCTCCGGCACCCGGGGAAGTTCCGCGCGAAGCTCCTCGTACGGCAGCCGGGGCGGTTCGGGCAGCGGGGCGAAGGTCATCGGAAGGCCACCCGGGCATTCCACGTCACGGGGCTGCTCACGCCACTCCGACTTGGGCGAGACCCGCACGGCGAAGCAGCGCCGTACGACGACCTCCTCGGAGTCGAACCAATCGCGGTAGGCCGAGCCCGAGGTACGGATGACCGCTTCGATACCGTCCCCTTCATGCGTCGACGTGCCCGTCACCCGCATCACCTCCACCCCGTCGATGCCGGAAGCGGAGCGCCCGACCTCCTCCGCCGTGCGCGGACGCTGGCTGTAGAGCAGCTCACCCGCCCGTGCGGCCACCTCGCGCGCGATGTCCGTCGCCTCGTCCTCGGAGGACTGCACCACCCCGCAGCCGACGGTGAGCAGCAAGAGCGGTGCGAGCAGCAGTAGTTGACGCATGCGCCCACTCTCCCGGCGCCGCGCCCGGCGGGCAACCACTCGGGTTCCACTGGCGGGCAGAGTCCGTCCGGCTCCCCCGTCGCCTCCTCCGCCACGACCGTGCGGCATGGCAGTCTGCTCCGCATGCGGATCAATGAGGGAGCGCGCGGCGACGACGAGGTGCTGACCGTCCGCCCCCGCCTGACGGACGCGGAGCTCAACGAGTTGTTCGCGGCGTCCTGGCCGGATCACCGGCCCGCCCTCTTCGCGCCGGTACTGGCCCGGAGCTTGGCGTGGGTCGGGGCGCGCCGGGGGAGCCGCCTGGTCGGATTCGTCAACGTCGTCGGTGATGGTGGCGCGCACGCCTTCATCCTGGACACGACCGTGCACCCGGACGAGCGCCGCGCGGGGCTCGGCGTACGGCTGGTACGGGCGGCGGCCGACGAGGCGAGGGCACGCGGCGCGGACTGGCTGCATGTGGACTACGAGCCGCACTTGGCGCCCTTCTACGGGCAGTGCGGCTTCCGGCCCACGGCCGCCGGACTCATGCGGCTGTGAACCGACGAGGGGCTGCTCCGGCCGGATCCGGCCGGAGGCACCGGGCCGGTGTGACCGCCGCAGCTGGCCGAACTCCTCGCTGGCGTATGGAGGAACGGCGCTCCGGCCGAACCGGTGGACCGGGGCTTCGTCCGCACCGAAGCGGCACGTCCGGGGCCGTGGCCCGTCGCCTCACCCGCCCGCGGAGCCCGGGGTGTGGCCGAAGGTGCGGCGGAACACGTCGATGAAGGTGCTGGCCGACGACCAGCCGCAGCGGTGGGCGACCGCGGTGACGGGGGTGTGGTCGGCCAGCAGGATCAGCGCGTGGTGGAGCCGGATCTGGGTGCGCCACTGCGGGTAGCCCAGGCCCAGGTCGTCGTGGAGGCGGCGGGAGAGCGTGCGGGCGCTGGCGCCGATCGCGTGGCCGAGCTCGCCCAGGGTGCGGGGGTCCGCCGGGTCGGCGCGCAGGATGGTGTGGAGTGCGCGGAGCAGCGGGTCCGTGGGCGTCGGCAGGTGCAGCGGCAGCCCCTCGAAGAGCGGGCTTTGAAGCTGGTCGAGCAGCACGGCGCGCAGCCGCAGCATGGGCGGGCTGCCGTCCTCCGGCGCCCCCCGTGTACGCCACGATCAGCTCGCGCAGGAGCGGGCTCACGGCGAGCACGGCGGGGCGGTCCAGGCCGAGGGGGTTCTCCGTGGCGGGCAGCCCCACGAGGTGGAGGTCCAGTTCGCCGTGGGCCTGATGCCGGTGGACGGTACCGGCGGGAATCCAGATCGCCCGGGTCGCGGGCGCCACCCACGCCCCGGCGTCCGTGGTCACGGCGATGGCGCCCCGCCCCGCGTAGGCGATCTGGTGGCCGTCGTGGCGGTGGGCGTCGATCTCCCCACCGGACACGAGGTGTTGGGTCGCGGTCGGGGCCACGGGCGTGTGGCGGGTTTCCTGCATCACCTGGCAATGTACCGAAAGCGGGACACCGGCCGGGCACTCCAGCATGGAGCGATGCGAAGAAGAGCATCGATATCCCTGCTCGCCGCGGGGCACGCCTGTGTGGACGTCTACCAGGGCGCCGTCGCGGCGCTGGTCCCGTACTTCGTGTCCGAGCGCGCCTACGGCTACGCGGTGGCCTCCGGCATCGTGCTGGCCGCGTCACTGCTGTCGTCGGTGGCCCAGCCGGTGTTCGGGGCACTGACCGACCGGTGGGCGATGCCGTGGCTGCTGCCGGTCAGCACGGTGACGAGCGGTGTGGGCATCGCGCTGAGCGGCCTGGGCGGTTCGTACGGGCTGACACTGGTCTTCGTCGCGGTCTCCGGGATCGGGGTCGCCGCGTACCACCCCGAGTCCGCCCGGGTGGCCCGGCTGGCGAGCGGGGGCAGTCACACCGCGATGAGCTGGTTCTCCCTCGGCGGCAACGTGGGCTTCGCGCTCGCCCCGCTCCTGGTCGCGGTGTCGGTCGGGCACGGTTCGCTGCGCTGGACGCCGGTGCTGGTGCTGCCCGCGCTCGCGGGTGCCGCCCTGTGCGTACCGGTGCTCCGGATGCTGGCCCGGGAGGAGGCCGCGAAGCCCGCCGCGGGGACATCGGCGGCCCCCGGCACCGACGACCTCGCCTCGTTCCTGAGGCTGTCCCTCGCCGTGGTCCTCCGCTCCGTCGTCTTCACCGGCCTGAGCACCTTCATCGCCCTCTACGCCCAGCAGCGCGTCCCCCACGTCCCCGGCGGCGCCCCGGCCGGAACCCTCGCCCTCTTCCTGCTGTTCCTCGGCGGCGCGGTCGGCTCGCTGCTGGGCGGCGCGCTGGCCAGCCGGTACGACCGGGTCCGTGTCTCCGCAGGGGCGTACCTGGTCACCGTGGCCGCCGTCGCCGGAGTGGTCTGCGTACCCGGCCCGGTGATGTTCCTCTTCGTGGCCCTGACCTCCGCCGGGCTGTACGTCCCCTTCTCCTTGCAGGTCACCCTCGGCCAGGACTACCTTCCGTCCCGGATCGGCACGGCCAGTGGGGTGACCCTCGGTCTCACCGTCAGCATCGGCGGCCTGGCCAGCCCGCTGCTGGGACGTCTGGCCGACGCCACCTCTCTGCGGACGGCCCTCACCCCCTTGATCGCCCTGCCCCTCCTGAGCTGCCTGCTCCTGCGCACCCTCCCCGAGCCGGCGGCCCCCCAACGCACCGTCCGGCCGGGTCGTTGACCGCCGCCGGTCACCGTTCGGCGCGAGGTCCGCCGGGTGCTCGTCACGGCGGCGGCTGGTCCGGGGGCCAGGGTCGGCGAAGGCGACAGCGCTCACCGCTGGGATCAGGGACAGGTCCGGGTCGTGGTGCGCGGAGTTTGCCGGTCCGCGCGGCACACTGGCTCCGCCGCACACCGCTCCGATGACCCACGGCCGGGCCGGACGCGACGGGCCCTCGCTTCGCGGGCGGTCTCACTCCCCCGCGAAGAGCGCTGCCTTCCGCCTCCAACTCCCTTGCTACAAGCAGGTGTTCCGGGCCACGGCGCCACGCGGCAAAGCTGTCATGAACGGCGCAGTATGCCCAGGCCCACAGGCGCACACACTCTCTGAGGCGAAGGCGCACACCTTCGCGTGAACCCCCTCGCCCGATGCCCTCGGCGGTGATGCCCCACTCCTTAGTGTGCCGCGTGGGGTCAGCCGTTCGGCGGACCTGTGAACTGCGCGAGGAGTCAACTGACCATGACCGCACCCGTCGTCGACGTCTGGGGCCGGATCGCCCCCGGGGCCCGTGCCGCCTACCCGTGCGCCCCGGAGCCGCACGAGGAGTGGTCCCTCTCCGGCGGCACCGCCTGGGTCTACTACAGCCCGCTGAACCGCAGGCAGCTCATCAGGCCCGTCATCCTCTCCGACGGCTTCTCAAGCGGGGCGAGCAACCTCGACCAGCTCTGGAACGGCCTGGAGGAGAACGGCGACTACCGCTTCGTCTCCGAGCTCCACGCGACCGGCCGGGACGTGATCATCCTCGGCTACGACGACCGGACGGCATCGATCACGGACAACGCCGACACCGCCATCGACTGCATCCGCCGGACGCTCGCCGAGCGGGTGGGCCGGTCGAAGCTGGTGGTGGGCGGCTTCAGCATGGGCGGCATGGTCACCCGCTACGCCCTGGCGAAGATGGAGAACGACCCCTCGCTCCCCGACCACGAGACGTCCCTCTACGTCTCCTACGACTCCCCCCACCAGGGCGGATGGCTGCCCATCGCCCTCCAGGGCTTCATCCGCTTCGCGACGGACAACTGGGGGGACGCGCCCTTCGTCGGGCCCGCCCTGCAGCAGTTCTCCGGGCTGCTCAACAGCCCCGCCGCCCGGCAGATGGCGCGGTGGCACATCGAGAAGACCGGCGACCCCGCGAAGCCCGCACCGGAACGGGTGGCGTTCCTCAAGGCGCTCGACGAGCTCGGCGGCTGGCCGCGCCAGGTCCGGAGGATCGGCGTCGCCAACGGCGTGGACACCGGCACCGGCAACGGCGTCCGGCCCGGCACGGTCGCGGTGAGGTGCGATGGAAAGACCCTGGCCGACACCTGGCTCAAGACCCAGGCGCAGGGCGACCAGGAAGTCGCACGCCTGCAGAAGACGGACGAGCAGCCGGTACCGGTCCGCACCACCGGGCTGCCCGACATCGACGGCGCCCCCGGCGGCCTGTTCACCCTGCCGACCCCCGAGGGCGACCCCGGCAGCTTCGGTCTGGCCAGTCTCCTCATGAGCCTTCTCGGGAACGAGGTGGACGCGGACTCCCTCGCCACGTCCTGCTTCATCCCCAGCGTCAGCGCCGTCGACGCCGGGGACATCGGCGACTCGGAGACGCTCTACCGGCCCATCACACCGGAGAACAGCGCGCTCGACGCCTTCCTGTGCGCCAGCCGCAACGAAGGACACACCACCATGACCGAAGAGCTCGGCGCGTGGATCGTGAACGAGATCGTCTCGGGCGGGTGATCCCCGGGGCGGGCGGGCCACGCCGACGCCCCCGCCCGCCCCGCCACAGGCCCGGACCACAACGAGGTCCGGGCCTGTGGGCTTCCCCGCCCCGCTCAGTCCGCCAGGGCCAGGCGGAGGCCGAAGCCCGCGATGACGGTGCCGGTGATCCGGTCCAGCAGGCGGCGCGCCCGGGGCTCGCGGAGCCAGCCGCGCAGGACGCGGGCGAACCCGATGAGGACGGCCGACCACACCAGGCCGAGGAGGATGTGCACCGTGGTGAGCAGGAGCCCCATGGTGAAGTGGCTGGCCCCGGCCGGAATGAACTGCGGCAGGACCGCCACGTAGAAGGCCCCCATCTTGGGGTTCAGGAGATTGGTCAGCGTGCCCTGCCGCCACCCGCCGCCGACCGAGTCCGCACCGGAGAGCAGCGCCGACTCGGCCGCGTCCGCCCCCGGCCGCTCCCCGGCGCGGGCGAAGGTGTCGCGGAGCATCCGCACCCCCATCCACACCAGGTACGCCGCACCGGCCCACCGGAGCGTCGTGTAGGCGAGGTGGGAGGCGGTGAGGAGCGCCGTCACACCGAGCGAGGTGAGCACACCCCAGAGCAGGGTGCCGGTCTGGATACCGAGGACGACACCCCAGGCCCGCTTGCGACGTCCGACGGCCGACGTCCGCAGAATCAGGGCGGTGTCGAGCCCAGGGGTGAGAGTGAGGAGCCCTACGACGAGGGCGAAGGACCACAACGCGGTGCTCATTGTCATGGAATGCCAGCGTACGTCACCCGGCTACGCGCCCGGCGCCACGCTCACCGCCCCGGCTGGCGGTGCGGTTCCCGACGGTGACGGGGTGACCGGCGGTGAGAAGCGTGCGGGTGCGGCGCGAAGGCCACGCCCTGGCCGACGTGGCCACGCCCCCGTGCGGGTAGGCACCGGGCCGCCCCTCGGATGGCGCGGAGGTGCTCCGGGAACCCGTGGCCCGCACGGGGTGCGCACCGGGTCGCGGCCGTCACGGCCCGGTGCGGAAGGCACCCGGGGCGTCGCCCGCGTCAGCGTTCGAGGAGAGCGGTGCGGAGGGCACGTTCCACCCGGGCCGCCGTGTTGGCGTGGCCCTCGGCGTTGGGGTGGACCAGTGTGACGCGCTTGCCGATGACCGCGCAGTTCAGCGGTGTGCCGGGAAGCCTGGCGGGCCAGTAGTCCGCGGCGTCGCCGCAGAGCCCCTCGACCCACTTGGTGCCCGCGGGCTGGCAGACGTCGTGGCCCACGCTGGAGGGGTAGACGTCGACGTAGCGGTCACCGAAGAACGACGCGACCCGCTGGATCGTGCTGTTCACCGGCTTGAAGACCTCGTCACGGAGCCAGTCGATGTCGGTGCGGGTGATCGTGCCGAGCTCGGTGAGGGACAGCCGGGCACAGTCACCGGCGTCGTCGGGCAGCACGGCCTGGTAACCGACCGCGATCACCTTGGCGTTGGGTGCGGACTGGTGCACGTCGGCCAGCATCCGGAGGTACTCGTCCTGGATGCGGGCGAGCTTGTCCTGGATGTTCTCCTCGCCCTCGGGCGGATCGGTGTAGTAGTCGCGGCAGGACGCGCCGACCGCGCCCAGTTCGAGGCACTTGAGGAGCATGCCGCCGAAGGGCAGGCTGTTGCCGCCGATGCCGAGGGTGACGATGTCCGTCCCGTCCCCCAGCCCGGCCCGCCGCGTCTGCGGGTCCACCTCGGGCCAGCCCCCGGCGGGCGGCTCGACCGGGCTGATCGGCGTCTGCCGGGCCGTGGCGATGTCGGCGATGGTGGCTCCCCCGCAGCTGACGTCCGTCAGGTGGACGTACCCGCCCGGCGGGAACTCGGCGAGTTCGCGCGCGACGACGCCGGGGTAGGCGTCGCCGGTGCGGTCGCAGCCGTCGCGGGAGGGGTCGCCGAGCGCGGGCTCCGGATTCCCGACGAAGACTCCGGCGGTGTACGAGTCGCCCAGCGCGGCCCACTCGTACCGGTCGGCCGCCGCCCCGGCGGGGCCCGCGGGCAGAAGCGCGGACGCGGTCAGCACGAGTCCCAGGGCCAGGGCGCGCGCTCGCAGGCGGAAGAGAGGGGGTCGCATGAGTCCTCCGTGATCTGGGGAAGACGCCCGGGGCCACAGCGCGGCTCCGGGCGGTGGACACGTCGGCCGAGATCATCCACGCTGCTGACCGGCCCCCTCCGGGAATCGGGCCTGCGCCCCTCCATCGGGCTAAATGGTCAGATGTATCGCCGCGCCGCCGACCGGGCTACGGGACGTTCCGGGCGGAGACGCCCGGCCGGCTCGGCGGTTCTCGTGGCCCGGATCAGCGGGCTGCTGAACACACCGCCGAGACGGCGGTGTGCCAGCTTCGGAGCGAGCGCCCCGGCCGCCGCCTCGCCCGCGTCGGCCAGCGGAACGCCGGTCCTTCCGGCAGGCCGCACCGACCCGCTCCAGGCCGTCTGGCCATGCCTGATCACGGTCAGTTCACCCGTCGGCGGGCTCGTCGCCGTCATCCGGCTCCTCATCCGGCTCCGCGGGCCCGAGGTGGCGCAGGACCGTCGTGTACTCGCCCGAGGCGACGAGCCCGTCGATGACCTCGGCCATCGCCGTCAGCCCCGGTTCGCGGACGATCAGGCCGTCCCAGCACCACCAGTAGTCGCCCTCCGGGTCGCCCGCCTCGCGCTGCCGGTCCATGAGGCGGCGCACTTGGTCGAGCGTGACCACGGTCGCGGACCAGCGCTCGCCGTCGTCACGGATGACCCACATGTCGACGTCGCAGACCTCGTCCAGCTTCTCGCCTCCTCCCGGTACGAAGCAGATCTCGTACCCGTCCCGCTTGAGGCGGTAGAAGGGGCTGTCCCACATGCGCGTGCTCCTCGATGCTCTGTCCACAGGGTGTGCGCCGGGTCGTGACGGTCACGGCCCGGTGGACCGGGCCGCGGTGGACCGGGCCGCGGCCTCGCAGGGCGTGAAAGGTCGTGAGTCCGTGTCGTGAGGACGCCGGGGCACCCCGGTGTCGTGAGGACGCCGGGGAACCCCACCCTCCACCGCCTGTCACCTGCGGCTCCCCAGGTCACTCGCCCGGGTTGTTCTGGTCGGCCGCGCTGGGTTTCGGGACTGCTCGCGGGCCTGCGCTCGCACCCCCCGCACCCCCCCACATGCGTCGGCCCTCGGCCGGGCCCGCCACCGTACCGGGAGCCTGACCGGCAAGGAAGTGGAGACTTCCCCGGAGCGAGACCCGCCTCCCCGTCGCGCCGCGCGAAGGGGAGGCCCACGGCCGCCTCAGCCGTATCCGCCAACGCCTCCCCGACGGCGGGGCCGTCACCCGCACCCGCTCGTACGGCCGGCCGCTGGAGCAAGGGGACCGTCACCGACGCCCGGACCCCCGTCCCGAACGTCGCCGACCGGCCCCCGCTCCCGCACTGCGGCCTCTGCGACCGCGCCCCGCGCGCCGCGGAACCGGGCCACTGCGGCGCGTGCGCCCGCGAAGGCGCCCGAGAAGAGCGTGCGCCGGGCGAAGGGCGCGGCGCGCATGGTTTCGGGTACGGCCAAAACGTCGGGCAGCGCGGACCGGCCGTGTCGCGGAGGACCTCGCCACCGTTAGCAGGCAGACGGCACGCCAGCCGTCCAACTCACCTCAGGGACCACAGACTTCAGGAGACCTGACCATGGCCTCGACGACCATCAGCCGCACGGTGCCCGCCTCCCCCGACCAGGTGTGGGCCCTCATCGGCGGCTTCCACGCCCTGCCCGACTGGCTCCCGTACGTCCCTCGGAGCACCTCACTCGACGGCGGACGCGTCCGGCGCCTGGACGACCCGGCCAACCCGGAGGGCATCGTCATCGTCGAACGCCTCGTGAGCTTCAACGACGCGGAACGCCAGCTGAGTTACGTGATCGTCGAGGCGCCCTTCCCCGTCGACGACTACCTCGCCACCCTCCGGGTCCACGCGGTGCCCGGCCGGGACGACGTGGCCGAGGTCCAGTGGTCCGGGCGCTTCAACCCCCACAACGCCACCGAGGAGGAGGCCATCGCCGTGTTCAACCAGATCTACAGTGAGGGACTCGAATCCCTGCACAAGACCTTGTCCGCCTGACCGGCAGCCGCTGACGACGGCCGCAGCGGGCGAAACGGCGGTGGCGGGGCATGGAGCGGCGGGCGCGGAGCGGTCAGCCGCCCCCTTCGCCGCCGTCACGATGGTTCTTCCGGCCGCCCGTCACAGCGGACACGATCCACGCCACCAGGACGACGAGGAAGAACACGACCATGATGGTCGGGAGCGCGGAACTCACCAGCAGGTCCCCCTATGGGATGCGTGGCCGCTCCTGCCCGACGCGTGCGGTGCCTGGGGCGGCTTGACCTAGGGCCCCTCGTTCAGGACCGCCCGGATCCTACGCGGCACCCGCGACCTCCCACCAGCACCAGGAGTTGGGGGATTTCGTGGGGAGGGAACGGTCCGCCGCCCGTGCCGCACGGACCGGGCCCCTCACCCGGCTGACCGGACGCCCGCGACCGGGCCGAAGCGCCTGCGCGCAGGCCGCGTTGTGTTCTCCGGGCCGGGAACCGGTCCGGTGCCGTCACGGGGAAGAGCTCCGGCGACACGGCGACACGACGGCATCCCCACCACGGCGTGACGCTTCGAAGACACTGGCCCTACACGCCCTTGACCTGGGCTTCACGAAATCCGACGCCGCTTCGCGGAACCGATTCGCTGCGACAGAACCTGGACATCCGCGGGATCATTTCAGGATCGACCCAGCCCTAATGTCGTCGCTGTCAGCAGGAAGAGCCCCACCGACAGCCGCTGGAGAACATGATGCGTTCGCGTCTCGCCGCCCGGTCCACCCGCCTCATCCTGGCCGCCGCGGCCGTGACGGCCCTCGCCGCCACCACCACCGCCTGCGACCCCGAGGACAACGCGGACGCCATCGGTTCCACGGCCCCCTCCGCCGTCTCCTCCGCCGACAAGGAAGGGAGCGGCGGTTCCTCCGGCGACAGCTCCTCGGCCCAGGGAACCGACTCCGGCGGCTCCGCCTCCAAGTCCGGTTCCGCCAACGGCGAGAAGAGCGGCTACGGACAGTCCTGCGGCACCAACGACCTTGATTTCACGGTCACATGGGAGGCCCAGCCCCTCAGCCACTACCTCGTCACCGCCAAGGCCAAGTCCGGCATCACCTGCTACCTCGACGTGAACACCCCCAGCGTCTCCTTCGGCTCCAACGCCGACGGTGTCGCCTCCCCCGTCGGGCAGGGCGGCGAAGACCCGATCAAGCTCTCCGGCTCCGCCGTCGCGTACGCCGGGATCAACCCCAAGACCACCGAGGGTGAGGGCGGCACGGAGTTCGACCGCGTCATCATCGCCACCACCGAGAACGACCCCGACCCGGCCGAGGTCGAGCTCCCCGACATGGCGACCGTGGACAAGCCCATCGTCACGAACTGGTCCACCAAGCGCGGCGAGACCATCCCGCGCGTCATCTGATCAACCAGCCGCCGGGGCCCGCGACAGGGAGGCCCGTACGCCCGTCGTCCGCCCGGCCTCTACTTCTCCTTTCCGTCCTGCCCGGTGAGGCGGATGCGTACCGTTCCCGCGTCCAGGTCCACGCGGACGGGCGGCTCCTCCGCCGGTCTGACGTTCTTGCGGACACGTTCCTGTTCCATGGCACGCTTCGCGGCCTGCGCACCGGGATCTATCCCCTGGAGGAAGTCGGCGCCGATGGACGACAGCCCCTTCCGCTTGCGCCAGTAGATCCACCCGCGCCGCTCCATCCATAACAGGACGCGGTCCGCGAGGAACAGGGCCACGGCCAGCCCGACGGCCACCCCGGAGATCTGCACCACCATGTTCGCCATGTCCGGCCAACTCACCAGGAACCCTCAGCGTTCCCGCGTGCGGCCGGCTTCGGCGCCAGCGGTGTGCACGGTGTGTCACGGTGCCGCTTCCGGGCCCCGTCAGTTTCCCTGGAGGAGGCGGCGGCCCAGTGGGGTCGCCGCGTGGCGGACCCGTTTGCCGTCGCGGCGGCTGACCACCAGGCCGCCCTCGCGGAGCACCGCGAGCTGCTGGCTGACGCTGGGCAGGGAGAAGCCGGTCGCCTCGGCGAGTTCGGAGGTGGAGGCGGAGGGACGCACCGCCGTCTCGTACAGGAGCGCGGCACGGGCCGGGCCCATCAGCCGGGTCAGGGAGGCCGCCGAGGCGGCGGACGTGGCGGCCGTGTGGTCGATCGGATGGATGAGCACCGGCAGCAGCCCCTCGTCCACCAGCGTGACCGGATCGCGCCAGCAGAAGTACGACGGGACCAGGAGCAGCCCTCTCCCCCCGAGGTGGAGATCCCGTTCGACCGGGTAGCGCGCGGTCAGCACGGGCGGCTCCCAGACCGCCATCGGCCGCAGGCTCTCCAGCAGCGCCCGCGTTCCGCCGTGAGCCAGGGCCCGGGTACGCAGGGCGGTGTCGGCGGCGATCGCGGCGCCCATGCGGTTCCAGGTCGGTGCGATGAACTCCCGGTGATACGCGTGCAGTTGCGTACCGAGGTCGGTCAGGTACCCGGTGTCTCCCCGGGCCAGCTCCGCGCCCGCCCACGGGCTTCCGCCGCTTGCCGACAGCAGGGTCAGTTCCTCGCGCAGCCGGCGCTTCGGTGTGGCGAGGACACGTTCGACACCGGAGTGCAGACCGTAGGTGCCGAGGTCGTCGGAGTCCTCCTCGACGGGTGGGGTGAGGAAGTCCGGGAAGTAGGCGGCGCGCGGCATGAGGGTGCGTAATTTCGTGGCCGCCTCGCGGGCCGTACCGCCCCGGCGGAGCAGACGGCCCGCCGACTGACGCCACTCGCCGAACGCGAGCGTGCCCTCACGGTGCTGGAGGCAGCAGATGCTGCAGACGATCTCCCAGAGCGGGTCCGGCCGGCGCGCGATGCGCACGTTCTCCAGGTCTCTGCCGGTGAAGTGGATACGCAGCACGGTTTCCCCCCGAGGTCACCAACGTTCGGCAAAGTTCGGTATCAAGCCTGGTATTCACCGCACCGCGGGCAAGTCGGCTCGACGAAAACGGTCCGCACACTGCCCGAAAGGGCAACGGAAGACCGCCTCCGGGGCAGATCCCCGAAGGCGGTCGGCGCGGCGGCGGATCCGCTCGTCAGCGGGCGACCGCCTTGGTGGCCGCGCTGGTGGCGCTGCCGTTGGCGTGGCCGGTGCGACGGGCCGTCACCTTGACCGTGATCTTCTTGCCGCGCTGGGCGGACTTGAGGGTCAGCGAGGACTTGGTGGCGCCGGAGATCGCCTTGCCGCTGGCGTACCACTGGTAGGCGTACGACGTCGGGGCGGGCGACCAGGTGCCGTGGGCGGCCTTGAGGACGCGGCCGACCTTCGCGGTGCCCGAGACGGTGGGCTTCTTGGTGGCCGTGGGCGCGCTGCCGGTGGCGACCTTCACCCCGGCCGTGTTCACCACTCCGTCCGCGTAGCCGTTGAGGCGGGCCGTGACCGTGAGGCTGAGCCGCTTGCCCAGCAGTGAGGCCGGGACGGTGTAGGTGGCGGAGGTCGCGCCGGAGACCGGCTTGCCGTCCACGTTCCACCGGTAGGCGACCGAGGTGGGCGGCAGGGCCCACGTGCCGTTCGCGGCGGTCAGCTTGGCGCCCACCTTCACGGTGCCCTTGATCGCCGGGGCGGCCACACAGCCGAGCGGATCGCCCTTGCCGACGGTGAGCGTCGCCGAGGAGGCCGCGACGTCCGCCGTGCCGGTGCGGTGGGCGGTGACGGTGACGCCGACCTTCTTCCCGTACAGGGTGACCGGGACCGCGTACGAGGAGCGGGTCGCGCCGCTGATCGGCTTTCCGTCCCCGTACCACTGGTAGCTGTAGGACGTCGGGGCGGGCGTCCAGGTGCCGGGGGCCGCGGTGAGGACCTGCTCGACGCGGGCGGCCGTTCCGATGCCGGGGGGTGCCGTGTTGCGGAGCGGGGGCGGGGCGACGGTGAAGGCGAGCGTGCCGTACTCGCCGCCGGAGGGGCTGAGGAGGGTCGCGGTCCAGGCGCCCTCGGGCGCGCCGGTCAGGTCCAGCTCGGCGGTGAGGGTACGGCGGTCGGGCGAGACGGCGAGGGTGGTGCCGGTGATCTCGCGGGTGCCGTTGCGCAGGACGACGCGGGAGTTCAGGTGCAGGGCGGTGCCGGTGAGCGTGACGGTGGTCTTCCCGCTGGTGACACCGGTGTTCGGGGAGATCCGGGTGAAGGTGATCCGCTCCATGCCGCAGAGCCCCGAGCAGACCGCCGCGGCCTTGTACGAGGTCGTCGGCGCCTTCTCCGGCAGGGAGAGCACCAGGATGCTCGGGGTCTGCTCGCGGGAGTAGCTCTCGATCACCCGGCACTCGTGGCCCTTGGTGACGGAGTACGAGCAGCCGTTGTCGAGGCTCGGGTCGTAGAGCGCGGGCACGGCCGTGTCGGCCGCTCCGGCCGTGTCGCTGATGTCCATCGTGAAGCGGTCGCTGTACACGGTGGGCAGCGCGGCGCACACCGTGCTGTGCTGTTCGTCGAGGGTGCCGGTGACCGGGCCGTAGCCGTACGCCACGCTCTGCGCCCGGTCGCACGCGGCGGCCGGGCCGTCCGCGCCCGCGATGCGCACGGCGTCGAAGCGGTAGGTGTCGGCGGTCTGCTTGGCGGGCGGGACGGAGACCACGGCCCGGTAGCTCGTGGAGCCGGTGACGGCGCACGCCTGGCCGGTCTCGCACCGGCCGCCGCCGGTCCCGTCGTCGCCGTACACCGCGACGTTCGCGGTGCCCAGGGCGTCACGGGCGTTGATGTGCAGGACGTCCCGGGCGTCGGCGGTGGTGACCTGGCGGCAGCGCAGCTCGCCGGGGGCGCCGAGGGTGCCCTCGGCGGAGGCACCGCCGGGCTCGGTGGCCGGGTTCGCGGCGCAGCCCTCGGCACTCGCGGTGATGTCGCGGCGGGTCACGACGTACTCGGCGGGGGTGTCGCGGCCGGTGACCAGGACGGTGTGGGCGACACCGGGGGTGAGCGCGCACGCGGTCCAGAAGGAGGTGGCGGGGGTGTAGCTGGAACAGCTCTCCTTGCCCTGGGTGTCCACGACGACGAACTGGGCGGAGGAAGCGGTGCCGGGGGCGGCCTGGAGCTGGACGATCTCGGTGGCGCTGTGGTCGGCGGCCGGGATGGTCAGGCAGTCGACGAAGGCGCCGTTGCCGGTGGTGGCGCGGGCGGTGCGCGACGTGGCGGTGAAGTCGCCCGCCGGGAGGACCTGGCAGCCGTCGGCCGTGTCGGTGCGGTGCAGCGACAGCGTGTACGGGCCGGTCGGCTTCGCGGTGCCGTCGTTGACGATCAGGGCGCGGAAGGGGCCCTTGCCGGTGAGTCCGCAGGTGCCGTTCCCGTAGCCGGACGGCTGGTAGCAGAGCTCGACGCTGTCCGCGTCGACCAGGGTCACGGCCGGGTGCGGGGCGCCGTTGTAGAGGGGCTCCAGCGCGGCGAACTGCGCACCGGCGGGGAGCGGCAGGGACAGGCAGTCGGTCTCACCGGCGGCGGCGAACGAGCCGCGGTACACGCCGAGTCCGGCCGGTTCGCAGCCGGTGGTGGCGGAGCGGTCGATGACCAGGCTCGCGGACTCGGTGCGCACGGTGTACTCGCCCGCGGCCGGGAGGGTGCAGGTGATCCAGTACTCGCAGACGGCCGTACCGGTCGCGTCCTCGACGCGGAGCGGGGTGCGGTAGCCGTCGTCCCGGACGGCGTACGCGTCGTAGCGCCCGGCGGCGGGAGCGGTGAAGGTACGGCAGTAGCTGGCCGGATCGGCCGCGGTCGGGGCCGCGTTGTACCCGTTCAGCGGCGGGTGGGCGCAGTCGGCTCCGGCTTCCTGCGCGGTGGCGGCCCCGGCTTCCTGGGCGGTGGCGGCTCCGGTGGGCACGAGCAGTGAGACCAGGACGGACAGTGCGAGCAGAAGCGCGGAGCGGGCGGCGTACCGCCCGGATCTCGCGCGCGTACGCAGGCGTGTGCGTGAGTGAGTGAGCATGTCCGTTCCCCCCGGAGCGGTGACACACCGGCGAGTTCAAGCCGTATGTGAGTCATGTGTGAAGACGAGCGCACATGATGATCGCACAGGTGTCACGGCTGGTCACCGGGGTTTCCGAGGCATCTTTCGCGCACGGACACGAAGGTGGGTTCAGGACTTTCAGGCCCTTCGGGTCCGCCGGGTCCGTCAGGCGGTGCCGGTCCGTCAGGCGGCGCGGTTCCGACCTCCTCCGTGCCGAGGCCGAGGCCGAGGGCGGCGAGGCCGCGGCCGGGCTCCGCCCACCGGCCCGAGCCGGGGCCGTTCCGGAGCCTGCCCGCCGTCCGCTCCTCGGCCATGCGGCCCGACGGCCGCGCGAGGACCGGGCGAGGACCGGGCGAGGAACCTCGCGGTCATGTCGTCGCACCGCCCTATCCTGACCGAATGGTCACTCCTCCCTCTCCCGAACTCGTCATATTCGACTGCGACGGCGTGCTCGTCGACAGCGAGCCGCTCGCCGTCCGTATCCAGGTCGAGGTGGGAGCCGAGCTGGGCTGGCCGCTGACGGCGCAGGAGGTCATCGAGAAGTTCGTCGGGCGGTCCGACAAGTCGGTCGGCGAACTGGTCGAGGCCCGCCTGCCGGGCAGGTCCGCCGCCTGGCAGCAGCGCTTCAAGGACCTCCACCGCGCCGCCGTCGACGCCGAGCTCGTCGCGGTGGACGGCATCCACGAGGCGCTGGCCGGCATCACGCTCCCCACCTGCGTGGCGTCGAGCGGCAGCCACGAGAAGATGCGCCACACCCTCGGCCGTACGGGGCTCCACGACCGCTTCGAGGGCCGCATCTTCTCCGCGACCGAGGTCGCCCACGGCAAACCGGCCCCCGACCTCTTCCTCCACGCGGCCGACCGGATGGGCGTCTCCCCGGCCGCCTGCGTCGTCGTCGAGGACAGCACGTACGGGGTCCAGGCGGCCCGTTCGGCGGGGATGCGCGCGTTCGGCTACGCGGGCGGCCTCACCCCGGCCCACTGGCTGGAGGGCCCGGACACCGTCGTCTTCGACGACATGCGCAAGCTCCCGTCCCTCCTCGCCGGACTGCGGCCGTGAGGATGCGAAGCGGACGGGGTCCTGGCTCCTCCGCCACGCGGTGCTCACCGCCTGGGCGGTCGTGCTCCTGCTCCTCGGGGGAGGCTGCCTCGCCGGGCTCGCCGAGCAGCGCGAGCGGATCGACCGCGCGGAGATTCCCGGCGTAGGGACCGGTGAGGGCGGCGCGCGGAGGGAACCACACGCCGACGGACCCTTCGAGGTGTCCAACATCCCCCGCCGCCTCTTCGCCTTCGGCCCGTCCGAACCGGTTCGAGCCCATAGAGCACGAACGGCCCCGCACGGTCTCCGGCCGGGGCCACGGCACGGACTCCAGATGCTTCAGCGAACCGGTCCGGTGACCCGCCCGGACGGATTCCGCACCGTGTGCCCCAGCCCGTACGGTGGCGCCATGAGCGATCAGCCGAAGGCACCCGTCACGCCCGTCCCCGCCCATGAACCTCCTTACTACGCAGCGGTCTTCACCACCGTGCGCACCCAGGAACAGGACGGCTACCGCGAGACCAACGCCCGCATGGAGGAGCTGGTGAAGGACATCCCCGGGTACCTGGGGATGGACCACGCGCAGACCCCCGGCGGGCTGGGCATCACCGTCGGCTACTTCCGTGACGCCGACGCCCTCGCGGAATGGCGTTCCCACACCGAACACCGCATGGCCCAGCGGCGCGGACGGGACGAGTGGTACCGGAACTACACCCTGCACGTGGCCAAGGTGGAACGGAGCCACACGTTCGTCCGGCCGCCCGAGAACTGACCCCGCGCAGGTCAGAGGTACTCCGCGTACGCGTCCAGGGTGCGCAGGACCTCCGGCTCCGCTGCCGGGGGAAGCTGGAGGACGACTTCCTCGATGCCCAGGTCCGCGTAGTGGGACAGCTTGCCGGGGGTCGGCAGGACGGCGTACGGGACGACCTGGAGGTGGTGCGGGTCGCGGCCAGCGGCCTCCCAGGCCGTGCGGAGCTTCGGGAGGGCGTCGGTCAGGCCCCCGCCGCCGATCGGGAGCCAGCCGTCGGTGAACTCCGCGATGTGCGCGAAGAGCTTCGGTCCCGCCGCACCGCCGAGCAGGGTGCGCGGGCCGTTGACCGGGCCGCGCGGCGGCTGAACGGGCTTGGGGTAGGCGTCACTTGCCCGTACGGAGCCGAACTCGCCCTCGTACGCGGTGGGCCGGTCCGCCCACAGGGCGCGCATCAGGGCGAGGCGGTCGCGGACCAGTTCACGGCGGGCGGGCCACTGGACGCCGTGGTCCGCGGCCTCCTCCACGTTCCAGCCGTAGCCGACGCCCAGCGTGAAGCGGCCGTCCGATACGTGGTCGAGGGTGGCGATCTGCTTGGCCAGGGCGATCGGGTCGTGCTGGGCGACGAGGGTGATGCCGGTGCCCAGCGTGAGGCGTTCTGTCACGGCGGCGGCCTGGGCCAGGGCGACGAAGGGGTCCAGCGTGCGGCCGTACTCGGCCGGGAGTTCGCCGCCCATCGGGTACGGGGAGTCCCTGCTCACCGGGATATGGGTGTGCTCGGGCAGGTAGAGGCCGCCGAAGCCGCGCTGTTCGAGCGCGCGGGCGAGCCGCAGCGGGGTGATCGTCCGGTCGGTGAGGAAGATGGTCGTGCCGATCCGCATGTGAGGACACCTCCGTCGTGAACCGGCGAACCGGTGTTGGTGAGCCGGTGAGCGCTGAGCGGTAAGCGGTGCGCGGTGAGCCGTTGGTCCAGTGGTCTGGTGGTCCGGTGTGTCCGAGGACCCCGTGGCCCCAACGTATGCCGTGCGCCGTGCAAAAGGGGAAGCTGTGAGAGGGTCGCCCGGTGGAATCTTCGCGAGGCGACGTACTGCGTGGGCAGTTCGACCTGACCTGGGCGCTCTTCGAGTACCACCTGGAGCGGCTGGTTCCCGACGACATGCTGTGGGAACCGGCCGCGCTGTGCTGGACCGTGCGTCGGCAGCCCGACGGGAGGTGGCTGCCGGACTGGGCGGACACCGAGCCCGAGCCCGTGCCCGTGCCGACGATCGGCTGGCTGAGCTGGCACATCGGCTGGTGGTGGGACGCGACGGTCGAGCACGCGCAGGGCCGTCTTCCCCGGGACCGTCGCGATGTGACGTGGCCCGGTGACGCCCGTGGTGCCGTCGCGTGGCTGCGGGAGCTGCGCGGGAAGTGGCTGGGCGTCCTGGACGGGCTCACCGACGCGGACCTCGACTCCCCCGCCCCGTTTCCCCGGCAGGACGACCCGGAGTACACCGTCGCCGACATGGCGGCCTGGGTGAACTCCGAGCTGATGAAGAACGTGGCCGAGATCGGGCAGCTCAGGCTCCTGCGTGCCGCCACCACGCGGTAGCGGCGGCGGCACGCGGGGCCCGGGCGGGATCAGCGCCTGAGCGTGAAGGTGAAGTCGCCGGAGAGCCTGCCGGTCAGACGGCCCGCCGAGACGAGCTTCCCCGCCTCGATCAGCCGCTCCGCCTCGGCCCGGGACAGACCGCAGCCCTCGGCGATCAGCCGGACCGGCCGGACGGGTATCCGTGCCGCGAACCGGACCGACACATCGATCGCCTCGCGCCGCGCACCGATCGGCCCGCCGGTGTCGAGGCGCCAGGCACCGCCCCAGTCGAGAGCGATGTGGTTACGGCGCAACAGGGCGGAGTCCTGGAGGAGTTCGGCCGCCAGGGTGGCGTCGTTGCCGTGCATCCGGTCCAGCAGTCCGGGCCGCACGGAGCGGACGTTCGTCCGCTCCAGGACCGTGAGCTTCGTGGTCTCCCCGCAGGAGGTGCAGAGCGCGAGGAGCCAGGCGTCGATGAGCTTGTGGTTCGCGTTGACCCGGAACTTGCCGTGCGTCCGGAATCGGCCGGACGCGCAGATGTGGCAACGGCGCAGGACGAGCGGCAGGCAGGTGGGCATGACCACCCAGTTTTCGAGCACAGGAATACACCGGTTTCAGTGAGAAATCCGTAGCAAAAAGGAGCGCGACGCCTCAGCGCGACGCGCGACAGATCAGCTCTCGGGGGGTCTCACACGGTGTACAACGGAACGCCCTTTGTCTCGACAACTGCTATGGGCAGCAGGGTAGTTACGAGCGCGGCGCCGTTCCATCGATTTTCGGGGCGGGCCCGCGTCCGGTGACGGGGACGGACCCGGCCCCGGTGACGGGGACGGACGCGGGAACACGGGCCCGCGCCCGGCGGGAGGGGGTGGTGAGTACGGCGAGGCAGGCGAGGACGAGGACGACGCCCGCCCAGCCGGGGGCGGGCAGCACCTCGCCCACGACCAGCACCGCGAGCACCGCCGCCACGGCGGGCTCCAGCAGGGACAGGGTCGTCGCCGTGCTGACCGGAATCCGGGCGAGGCCGTAGCCGAACAGGACGTAGCCGGTGAACATCGGGACCACGGCCATGTAGAGACCGACGCCCGCGTTGGTCCAGGAGGCCGTCAACGGCGCTCCGGTGGCCGCCAGGACCGGCAGGAGCATCAGCCCGCCGAGGCCGAACACCGCGCCCATGGCCGCGCGCGCGGGAACGTTCCGGGTGATCAGACGGTGCGCGGCCCAGGCGTACCCGGCGTAGGTGACGCCCGCGACCAGGCCGAGGGCCACGCCCAGGACGGTCCGCCCGGCAGAGCCCGTACCGGCGGGTCCGCCGTGGACCGCCTCGGCCGCGCAGAGCAGGGCCGTACCGGCCAGGCCCAGGGCGGCGCCCGCCAGCCAGCGCCGGGACAGCCGACGGCCGTCGGCCAGCCGCTCGATCAGCGCCGAGGCGGGCGGGGCCGAGCCGATGGACACAACCGTCCCTGCCGCGACCCCGGCCAGGTGCATCGAGGTGTAGAACGCCAGCGGGTACAGGGCCACCCCCACACCGCCGACGAGTACGGTCGGCCACCGCGCCGCCAGCCGGTGCCGGGACCGTACGATGCCGCGCCCCGCCATCGCCGCCTGGAGCAGTCCGCCCAGGCCCATCGCGGCGGCGCCGATCGCCAGCGGGCCCACCCCGGGCGCGAGGGTGGCCGCGGTGCCGGTGGTGCCCCAGAGCACGGAGGCCAGCAGCACGGCGAGGACGCCCGCCCCGGCCCCGGCGGTCCTTGCCGCCCCCACAGCACTCGCCCCTGCCCCGTACCCCCGGTCACAGGGCCGCCATCAGGGACGATGCCAGCTCCCGGGCATGCCGGACACGGGTGGAGTCACCCTCCAGGCCCGCGCGGACCACGGCACCCTCCAGCAGGAACGCCAGGTGCTCCGCCGTGCTCCGGGCCCGCTCCTCCTGTCCGGGCAGCAGCTCCCGCAGGTGCGCGGCGAGCAGTCCCTCGACCTCTTCCTTGTGCGCGCGGACGACCGCACGGCCCGGGTGCCCGGCGGGCAGTTCGGCGGCGGCGTTCAGCAGCCCGCAGCCCCGGAAGCCCTGCTCGTAGGCCAGTTCGGCGTGGTCGGCGTACGCGTCGAAGACGGCCAGCACCGCCGCCGGTCCGGGGGCGGCGGCGGTCAGCCGCCGCTCGTAGAGGCCCAGCCACTCCTCGTGCCGGGCCATGAGGTACGCGCGGACGAGATCGGCCTTGGAGCCGAAGTTGTTGTAGAGGCTCATCTTCGCGACCCCGGCCTCGGCCGTGATCGTGTCGATCCCCGTCGCCGTCACCCCGTCCGCGTAGAAGCGGCGTGCGGCGGCGTCGAGGATCCGGCCGCGCGCCGCTCCGCGCCGCCGCTTCACCGGCCGCTGCCCGTCCGTCGTCGGCTCGCCCACGCCGTCCGCCTCCCTGCCATCACTGATTAGGTAGACCAGTCTACCTAATCATCAGTGAGCGACGGCCTCCGTACGGGGCGGGCCGACGCCGAGGCGACGGGCGCAGATCCGGTTCTGCGCCACCGCCAGCCCCGCGACCGCCGCCCCGAGCACCAGCCACCCCACCGGACCGGCGGCCATCACCACCCCCGTGAGCAGGGGCGGCCCGGCGGACTTCTGGACGGACTGCGCCATTCCGGCCACGCCCAGATACGCGGCGCGGGCGTCCTCCGGCGCGAGCAGCACCGCCAGCTCCCAGGAACTCACCGAGCGCATCAGTTCCGCCAGCGTCACCAGCAGCGCCGCCGCGAGCAGCACCACCGCGGCCACCCACGCCCCGCCCCGGGTGGCCAGGGCCATGAACACGCAGCAGACCAGCATCAGCCCCCCGTACAGCAGCAGCGCCCGGGTCGCCCGGCGCGGGCCCTCGGCGCGCTTCGACACGCTCAGCTGGAGCACCACGACCAGCACGGTGTTGAGGACGAGGAAGACCGGGACCAGGGCGTGCGGCGCGGAGGTGCGGTTCACCAGCCACAGCGGCAGGCCGACGCCGAGGACCGAGTCGTCGAGGTTCATCGGGATGTCCAGCAGGACGAAGCGGAGGTAGCCCCGGTCCCGCCACGGACCCGGACGGCGCCCGGAGCCGGAGGCGGGCCCTCCCGCGGGACCGGCCGGGGCTCCGGGCACCGGACCCCGCGCCGGTTCGGCGGTACGCCACACCAGTGCGGCGGCGACGGCGAAGGAGAGCGCGTTGCCCAGGATCAGGGCACGGTACGCGTCGGTGGTGCCCACCGCGAGACCGAGGGCGGCGACCCCGGCGCCGACGCCGTAGCCCGCGTTGGCGGCACTGCGCGACAGCGCCTGGTAGGCCACGCGCCGCTCACCGGCCACCCGGGTGGCGAAGAGCATCTCCAGGGTCTTCGCGGCCCTGTCTCCCAGGTACGTCACCGCGACGACCGGCAGCAGCGCCCCGAAGCCCGCACAGGCCAGGACCAGGCCGAGGGTCACCAGCCGGAGCAGATGGCAGCCGATCAGCAGCATGCGCACGGGGAGGCGGCCGGCCAGCCATCCGGCCAGCGGCGATCCGACGATGCCCGCGACTCCGGCGGCGCCCAGCAGGACGCCGGTCTGCTGGGCGCTCAGATGCGTGACGAAGGTGAGGTAGAGGACCGAGGACGCGGCCCACAGCCCGGAGCCGGTCCGGTCCACCGCCAGGGCGAGCAGCATGATCCGGGCGTCACGGCCGCCCGGCGGATGACGCAGCTGGGCCAGCAGGCCCGGCCCGCCACCACTCCCGCGCACCGGCCTGCCGCCTTCGCCGCCCGCCTCGCTCCCGCCGCCTCGCCCCATGCCGCACCCCCGGAGATCTGGAACCCCGGGAAGCCTGCCCGGCAAACAGTCTCGATGTCAAGATAATCGATGCCGAGATACTTGATGGCGAGATACCTGCGCTGCGGTGCGGGGACGGGTGCGGCACAGTGGAAGGGACCACCGGCGGGGGCGGCCGGAGGAGGTGTCGGATGGACAGGACCGGCAACGGCGGACCGGCGGGCCCGGCCCCCTGCTTCGTCGTACAGATCCACCAGGCGCGGCGGATGCACTTCGACTTCCGGCTGGAGGTCGGGGGCGTACTGAAGTCCTGGGCCGTACCGCGCGGCCCCTCGGAGAACCCCCGGGTGCGGCGGCTGGCCGTGCCGACCCAGGACCACCCGTTGGAGTACCGCACCTTCGAGGGCGTGATCGCCCGGGGCGAGTACGGCGGCGGCACGGTCATCGTCTGGGACCAGGGCACCTACCGGCCGCTCAGCCACGACCGGTGGGGCGAGCCCGTGCCGTTCGAACAGTCCCTGGAGGACGGGCACGCGACCTTCTGGCTCGACGGGACCAAGCTGCACGGCGAATTCGCCCTCACCCGCTTCAAGGGCGGCGACGGGCCCTCCGTCCCCGGCGAGGAGGTATGGCTGCTGATCAAGGCCAAGGACGGCCGGGCCACCCACGCCGGACCGGACACCCCCGACCCCTACCGCGCCCGCTCGGCCCGTACGGGGCGGACCCTGGCCCAGGTCGCGGCCGAGGAGGGCGGCGGCGCGCCCTCCTGACCACGACCAGGACCACGACCGGGGCCGGGCTCAAGCCATCAGCTCACACCATCGGCTCGGATCATCGGCTCGGATCATCGGCTCGGATCATCGGCTCGGGTCATCGACATGAGTCATCGACTCGGGCCACCAGCCCATGCCGTCGGCCCACGCCATCAGCCCACGCCGTCAGTTCCGGTCAGCGGACCGGCCCAGCATCTCCTCGATCAGGTCGGCGGCCCGCTGCGTGCCGCCCTCCGCGCGGGCGTCGGCCTTCAGCCGCGCCGAGCGGCGGGCCACCTCCGGGTCGGCGTCGAGCTCCAGGAGGGCCGTACGCAGGGCCTCGGCGGTGGCCTCCTCGGTGTCGATGCGGCGGGCCACGCCCAGCTCGACCAGCCGGTCGGCGTTGGTGGGCTGGTCGGCGGACTGGGGCACCGCGATCATCGGCACACCGGTGAACAGCCCCTCACTGCTGCCGCCCATCCCCGCGTGGGTGACGAAGGCGTCGGCCTGCTCCAGGATCGCGAGCTGCGGCACCCAGGAGTGCACCTCGACATTGGCCGGAATCTCACCAAGATCCGCCGGGTCGGTGTACTTCCCGATCTGGAGCACCACGTGCCAGCCCGGAAGGCCGCCGAACGCGGCCAGACACCGGCGGTAGAACGCGGGCAGCCGGGTGTACGCCGAGCCCATCGAGACCAGCAGGACCTTCTCCGCACCGGCCGGACGCGTCCAGGTACCGTCCTGCACCCGCGTGCCGAAGCAGGGGCCGACGAAGGTGACCGTGCTGGTGTCGACCCGGTCCCCGTGGGGCTGCATCGCCTTCGGGATGGTCGCCAGGGTGTTCTCGGGCCGGCCGCAGAAGACCTCCATCCGGGTGGTCGCCGCCCCGCACTCGGCCAGCCATCGGTCGAACCTCGCCCGGTACGCGTCGGCGCCCGGCAGCGCCCAGATGTGCGCCGCGACCTCCTCCTCGTAGCCGTGCCAGGCCACGTAGGTGGGGGACAGCTGCATGAAGGGGCGGTTCTGCCGCTCGGCGAGGGCGCGGGCGGCGAAGGCGCCGATGTCGTACAGGTACAGGTCGGCGGGGTCGGGGTCGTAGGCGGCCCGCAACCGCGGGAGGGCCTGGACCGAGTCGTCGAGGAAGAGGCCCATCGCCCCGATGGGGTCCTCGGGCCAGTCGTTGTCGGCGACCGGGAGGACGGAGTCGCAGGGGACGAACTCCGCGCCGGTGGCCTCGATCAGCCCGGCGACCGCCGGGGAGTTGGCGTACGTCACCCGGTGGCCCCGGGCGACCAGCTCGCGGATGACTTCGAGGCTCGGCAGGACATGGCTGACGGCCGGGATGCCGATCATCGCGATATGGGCACGGCGACGGGACGTGCGTGACATGAGGATCACTCATTTCAGATCTGTGGTGGAGGACGGCATGACAGCCCGGTGCGTCGGCCGCGCGGGTCGAAAACACCGCGGGCGCGCACTCGGGCCGGGCGGGGGACGTGCCCCGCCTGGTGTCAGCCGTAGATCTGATACATGAAGAACATGCCGGAACCGTAACCCGGTCCCGGGGCGTGCGCACCGGATTAATTCCGGCCACGCGCGCCCCGTCTCCGCAGGGGGCCGCTCAGTCCTCGACGACCAGCGAGGGCGTCTCGCGGGTCAGGACCTCGCCGCGGAAGAACGCCGGGCTGCGGCGCTGCATCACCAGCATCAGCACCACCCCGAGCAGCAGCAGCCCGACACCGATGACGAAGACCGAGCCGACCCCGAAGACCGAGGAGCCGGAGCCGTAGGCCGGGTTCCACATGTCGTAGAGGGTCTTGCCGAAGACCGCGGTGAGCAGGAGGCCGCCGACCCCCGGGAACAGGCCCTTGAAGATCAGGTCGCGGAAGGAGCGGGTCAGGTCGGCACGGAAGAACCAGACGCAGCCGAAGGCGGTCAGCGCGTAGTAGAAGCAGATCATGAGGCCGAGCGCGTAGATCGTGTCGACCAGGACGTGCTCGCTGACCAGGGTCATGACCGTGTAGAAGGCGCCGGTCGCGACGCCCGCCGTGATGGTGGCCTTGCCGGGGGTGCGGAACCTCGGGTGGACGCGGGCGTACGAGGCGGGCAGGGCCTCGTACGTGGACATCGCGAGCACCGTACGGGCCACCGGGATGAAGGTGGTCTGCAGGCTCGCGGCGGCCGAGGCGAGCACCGCGACGAACAGCAGGACGCCCAGGCCAGGGCCCATGATCGGGCCCGCGAGCGCGGCGAAGACGTTGTCCGAGGTGGCGGAGTTGGCCAGGCCCAGGCCGGAGGTGCCGGAGCCGACGGCCATCTGCGCGGCGACCGCGGTCGCCAGGTAGGAGCCGACGAGCACGACCATCGCGATCAGCGCGGCCCGCCCGGGGGTCTTCTCGCTGCCGGTGGTCTCCTCGTTGGCGGTCAGACAGGCGTCCCAGCCCCAGAACATGAAGATCGACAGGGACAGTCCGGCGGTGAACGTGGCGAAGGACTTCACGGCGAACGGGTTCAGCCAGGACCAGGAGAAGTCCATCGAGGTGGCGAACGCGCCGCTGTTCGCCTTCTGCAGCGCCATCACCACGAACAGCGCGAGCACCACGAGCTGGAGCGCCACCAGGGCGTACTGAAGACCCTTGGTGGCCGTCATCCCCCGGTAGCTGACCGCCGTGGCGACCGCGATCAGGGCCAGGCAGGTCACGATGTGGACGGCCTTGTTGTCGTCCAGGGCGGCGATCGCGTCACTGTTGGTGACCTCGCCCGCGAGCAGCCAGAAGAACGAGGTGGCGACGCCCGCCAGGTTCGACAGGACGATGATCGTCGCGATCACCAGACCCCAGCCGCACATCCAGCCGAGCTTCGGCCCGAACGCCTTCACCGTCCAGGTGAAGGAGGTGCCGCAGTCCGGCATGGCCTTGTTCAGCTCGCGGTACGCGAAGGCGACGAGCAGCATCGGCAGGAAGCCCGCGAGGAAGACGGCGGGCATCTGCAGGCCGACCTCGCCCGCGGTGGAACCGAGGGTGGAGGTGAGGCAGTAGACGGGAGCGACGGTGGAGATGCCGATCACCGCACTGCCCATCAGCCCGACGGAGTTGCCGCCGAGCCCCTTGCCCCGCACGCCCCCATCGGCCGGAGCGTCGCCGCCCCGCGCCGTGTCTCCGGCCCGTGGCCGCACGTCCAGCTCAGTCATGAAAAGGACGGTAAACCCTGCGATTTCCACATTTTGTGGGTGAGACTCCGCCGTCTCATCCTTGAATATAAGGCAACAACTCAGGGCCCCAGGATTTAATTGAAGGGTACACGCGACGCTTGCCTTCTGATGCAAGGTCAAGTGGAGATCGCGACGCCGTACGATTACCGCAGCAGTGTCCGATTTGCCCTGTTCCAAAATTTCCCGTGACGTCCGGCACGCCCCCCGGCCTTCCGCCCGGCCGGGGGGGGCGCCCCGCCTCAGCCCGGCCAGACGATCGACTGAAGTTCGCTGTACGCGTGCAGGGCGTACGAGCCGACGTCGCGGCCCACACCGCTCCGCTTGAAGCCGCCGAACGGGGCCTCCATGTTGCGTCCGATGGTGTTCACGCCGACCCCTCCGGCGCGCAGGCGCCGGGCCACCCGGAAGGCGCGGGCCACGTCCGAGGACCAGACGTAGTCGATCAGCCCGTAGTCGCTGTCGTTGGCCAGCGCGACGGCCTCCTCCTCGTCGTCGAAGGGGACGACCACGACGACCGGGCCGAAGATCTCCTCGCGGACCACCCGCATGTCGTTGGTGCAGTCGGCGAGGAGGGTCGGGGCGACATGGAATCCGGGCCCGGCCGGGCGCTCGCCGCCGGTGACGACCCGCGCCCCTTCCTTCCGGCCCAGCTCGATGTACGACTCGACGCGGTCGCGGTGCGCCGCGGAGATCAACGGGCCGACGACCGTGCCGCGGGCCGCCGGGTCGCCCACCTTCAGGTGCCCGGCGTAGGCGGCGAGCTTCGCGAGCAGGGCGTCGTGGACGCCGCGCTGCACGAGCACCCGGGTCGGGGCGGTGCAGATCTGGCCGCTGTAGAAGGAGAACGTGGTGCCGATGCCGGCCGCCGCCGCGTCCAGGTCCGCGTCCTCCAGCACGACCGCGGCACCCTTGCCGCCCAGCTCCATCAGCTGCCGCTTCATGGACCGCCCGCACACCTCGGCGATCCGCTGCCCGACGGCGGTGGAGCCGGTGAAGCTCACCATGTCGACGTCCGGGGAGTCGACCGCGGCCTCGCCCGCCTCGGGGCCGGAGGCGGTCACGACGTTGACGACCCCGGGCGGGGCGCCCGCCGCCTCCAGCGCCTCGGCCATCCGGTAGACGGAGAGCGGGTCCTGCGGGGCGGGCTTCACCACCACCGTGTTGCCCATGGCCAGCGCGGGCGCCACCTTGCCCGCCGGGTTGGCCCAGGGGTTGTTGTACGAGGTGATGCAGGAGACGACGCCGACCGGCTGGCGTACCGCGATCGCCCCGAAGACGCCCGCCCGGCCCATCGGCCCGGCCTCGTTGATCTGCGGGGCCACCGCCTCCTCGACCGGCTCCAGCGCCCCCTTCGCGTACCGGCGGAACCGGGCGGCGCCCACCGCGACCTGCATGCCCCGGGCGGTCCCGGTGGTGGCGCCGCTCTCCGCGCGGGCGAGGGCGGCGTTGCCGTCCAGGTCGCGCAGGATCAGACCGGCCGCCCGGTCCAGGATCTCGGCCCGCTCCTCGGGGCGGGTGCGCGACCAGGTGGCGAAGGCCTCCCGGGCGGCGGCGGCAGCCGCGTGCACCTGGGCGCGGCTCGCCTCGGGGGCGAGGCCGACGACCTGCTCGGTGGCCGGGTCGATCACCTCGTAGTGGCCGTGCTCGGGCTCTGTCCACCGCCCGCCGATGAAGAGCCGCCTCTTCCCGTCGTCCGTACCGCTCATGCGGTGCTCACCGTCCGGGTGTCGCGGCCGGAGCGGAGCACCGTACCGGGGACCGCGCCGGTCACCTTGTCGTCGCGCAGCGTCTCCACCCCGTTGACCCGCACCGAGACGATGCCGATCGCCCTGGAGTCCAGGCGCGGGGAGTCCCCGGGCAGGTCGTGGACGAGGGTGGCGGGCCCGGCGTCGATGCGTTCCGGGTCGAAGAGGACGAGGTCGGCGTGGAAGCCCTCCTCGATCCGGCCGCGCTCACGGAGCCCGAACAGCCGGGCGGGGTCGTCGGTGAGCATCCGCACGGCCCGCTCCAGCGGGACCAGCTTCCGCCCGCGCAGACAGTCGCCGAGGAAACGGGTGGTGTACGGGGCGCCGCACATCCGGTCCAGGTGCGCGCCCGCGTCGGAGCCCCCGAGCATGACGTCCTCGTGCTCCCAGGTCTCGCGGCGCAGCGCCCAGGAGGCCGGGTCGTTGTCGGTGGGCATCGGCCACAGCACCGTACGCAGCTCGTCGGCGGCGCAGATCTCGACGAGGCAGTGGAAGGGGTCCTGGCCGCGTTCGGCGGCGATGTCGCGTACGACGCGGCCGGTCAGGCCCTCGTTGGCGGCGCTGTAGGTGTCGCCGATGACGTACCGGGCGAAGTCGGCGAGGCGGCGGAAGACCCCGGCCTCCTTGCTCCCGGCGCGGCGCAGCATCTCGGCCCGGGTCTCCGGGTCACGCAGCCGCTCGATGCGCTCGGGGACGGGCAGGGCCAGGATCTCGCCCCAGCCGGGTATCAGGTTCAGGGCGCAGAAGGTGCCGAGCGACATGTTCATCGGGGTGAGGATCGGCATGGTGAGCGCGACGATCCGGCCACCGGCCCGGCGGGCCCGTTCGCTGGGCACCAGCTGGCGCGGCACGCGCTCGGGGACGGCGGCGTCGATGGTGAGGACGTTCCAGTTCAGCGGGCGTCCGGCGGTGGCGGTCATGTCGACCAGCAGCTCGATCTCCTCGTCGGAGAACTGGTCGAGGCAGCCCGCCACGATCGCTTCGAGCTGGGTGCCCTCGTGCTCGCCGACCGCCCGGGAGAGGGCGAGGAGCTCCTCGGGCCCGGCGTGCCGGGAGGCGACGGGCTGGCCGTCGCCGTCGGAGTGGGTGGAGGACTGGGTGGTGGACAGGCCCCAGGCGCCCGCGTCCATCGCGTCGTGGAAGAGCGCGAGCATGGTGTGGAGCTGGGCGGGAGTGGGCTGCCCGCCGACCGCGTCGGCGCCCATGACGTGGCGGCGCAGGGCGCAGTGCCCGACCATGAATCCGGCGTTGACCGCGATCCGTCCTTCAAGCGCGTCGAGGTACTCGCGGAAGCTGGACCAGCTCCATTCGACGCCTTCCTCCAGCGCCTTGAGGGCCATGCCCTCCACCCGGGCCATCATCCGGCGGGTGTAGTCGGCGTCCTCGGGGCGGTCCGGGTGGAGCGGGGCGAGGGTGAAGCCGCAGTTGCCCCCGGCGACGGTGGTGACGCCGTGGTTCATCGACGGGGTGGCGTACGGATCCCAGAAGAGCTGGGCGTCGTAGTGGGTGTGCGGATCGACGAAACCGGGGGCGAGCACGAGTCCGGTGGCGTCCTCGCTGGTCACGGCCTCCTCGGTGAGTGTGCCCGGCTCGGCGATGACGGCGATACGGCCGTCCCGGATGCCGAGGTCGGCACGGTACGAGGGCCCGCCGGTGCCGTCCACGACGGTCGCTCCGCGGATGAGGTGGTCGAGCATGGACGGGCTTCCCTTCTGCTGCTGCGGGTCCTGCGGATTCCGGAACGGGCAGGAATGACGGGCGGGGCGGGGTAACGGGCGGGGCGGGGGTGTTGCGGCCGGGGTGCGCACGGCCGCGGTACGCACCCCGGCCCCACGGAGCGGCGGTCCGGGAAGACGCCGCTGGTCAAGGACGTACGGCTGTCGTGCGTCGCTACGCCGCGTCGCGGAACCGGGTCGTGCGGTGCACCGGGTCCGTGTCGATCTCCGGGATCACGTGCTCACCGATCAGCCGGATCGAGTTCAGGGTGTCCTCCCGGCTGATCCCGATCGGCAGCCCGAAGCTCAGCTGGTCCGCGCCCGCCTGCTCCCACCGCTTGCACTGCCGCAGCACCTCGTCCGGGTCGCCGCAGATCATCAGCTCCTCGGCGATCAGCAGCTCGATGATCTCCTCGGTGTACTCCGGGAGCAGTTCGGGCCACTCGGGGATGCCCTCGGGGCGGGGGAAGGTGTCGTGGTAGCGGAAGAGCAGCGACTGGAGGTAGTTCAGCCCGCCGCCCACCGCGATCTCGACGGCCTTGGCGTGCGTCTCGGCGCAGATCGCCGTGGAGGTGACCATGACGTTGTCGTTGACGAAGTCCCCGACGGGTTCGGCCTCCTTCACCGCGTTCTTGTAGGAGTCGACGACCCACTCCATGTCGGAGACCTTCTGCACGCTGAAGCCCAGCACGCCGAGCCCCTTCTTCCCCGCCATCGCGTACGAGGAGGGCGAGCCGGCCGCGTACCACATCGCCGGGTGCGACTTCCCGTACGGCTTGGGCAGGATCTTGCGCGGGGGCAGTGACCAGTGCTTGCCCTGGAAGCCCACGTACTCGTCCTGGAGCCACATCTTCGGGAACTCGGCGATGGTCTCCTCCCAGAGCTCCTTGGTGTGGTTCATGTCGGTGATGCCCGGCATGAACCCGAGGATCTCGTGGCTCCCGGCCCCGCGCCCGGAGCCGAACTCGAAGCGGCCCTCGGAGAGGTGGTCGAGCATGGCGACCTTCTCGGCCACCTTCACCGGGTGGTTGACCGGAGCGAGCGGGTTGAAGATGCCCGAGCCGAGGTGGATGCGCTCGGTGGCGTGGGCGAGGTACCCCAGGTACACGTCGTTGGCGGAGATGTGCGAGTACTCCTCCAGGAAGTGGTGCTCGGAGGCCCAGGCGTACTTGAAGCCGGACTTGTCCGCCTGGATGACGTACTCGGTCTCCTCGATCAGCGCCTTGTGCTCCGCCTCCGGGTCGACCTTGGCCCGCGCGGCAGGCACGTACCCCTGTACAAAGAGTCCGAATTCCAAGGGAGTTCACCGTCCTCAATTGTTTCTGACACTTCGTCAGATCGTGATGCGTCCGACTGTTCCACCGGCATCGGTACCCGTCAATACCTGACGCCCCGTCAGATCGAGCTCAGAACAGGCTGACTCCCGCCAGCCAGCCGCCGTCGATGACGAAGGGCTGTCCGGTGATGTACGAGGAGTCCTCCGAGGTCAGGAAGAGCGCCAGGGCCGCCACCTCCTCCGGCCGCCCGATCCGGCCCAGCGGCACGAGCTTGCGGTACAGCTCGGCCACCGCCTCCTTGGACTCCTCCGGGTCGGCGGACGGGTCCAGCGCGGCCGGATTGGTCATCGCGGTGTCCACCGCCCCGGGGCAGACGGCGTTGACCCGGATCCCCTTCGGCGCCAGCTCCATCGCCGCCACCCGGGTCAGCCCGAGCACGGCGTGCTTGGTGGCGGCGTACGCGCCCACGTAGGCCATCCCGGTCAGTCCGGTGTACGAGGCGGTGTTGACGATGGTCCCGCCGCCCGCCTCCGCGATCCGGGGGGCCACGTTCCTGATCCCGAGGAACGCCCCCACCTGGTTCACCTGCACCACCTGCTGGAACTCCGCCAGCGGCGTGTCCACCAGCTCGTTGAACCGCAGAATGCCCGCGTTGTTGACCAGCCCGTCGATCTTCCCGTACGCCTCCTGCGCGACGGCCACCGCGGCCTGCCAGTCCTCCTCCCGGCTCACGTCCAGGTGGACGAAGCGGGCGGCCTCCTTGCCCAGCTCGCCCCGCAGCTCCTCGGCCAGCGCCTCGCCCTGTTCGTCGAGCACATCGGCGATCACCACCCTGGCCCCCTCGGCGGCGAACAGCCGCGCCTCCTGCTCGCCCTGCCCGCGCGCCGCGCCGCTGATGACCACGACCCGCCCGTCCAGCTTGCCCATGACCAGCCCTCCTACCTTTCGATATGGGGTGCGACCTCGGCGGAGAACGCCGCCATCTGGTCGGTGAGTTCACTACGGCTCCGGCTGCGGAACCGCACCTGGATCTGGTGGACGCCCATCGCGGCGTAGGCCCGCAGCGACTCGGCGAGGACCTCCGGCTTCCCGGTGAGCGTGCGCCGCCCGACGGACCAGTCCGGCTCACCGATGTACAGCGGCTCGGTGATCGCGCCGATGACGATCGGCTCCTCGACCCCGGTGGCCTCCCGCAGCGCCTTCAGCCGGGCGATCTGGGCGGGCAGCTTCTCCCTCGGGTCGCCCTGCGGCAGCCAGCCGTCGCCCCGTACGGCCGCCCGGCGCACGGCGGCGGGCGAGGAGCCGCCCACCCAGACCGGGACCTGCCCCTGAGCCGGACGCGGCAGCTGCCCGAGTCCGGAGAAGGCGAACCGCTCCCCCGCGAACTCCGGGTACTCCTCGGGTCCGAGCGCCGCCTTCAGCGCGTCGACGGCCTCGTCGAGCACCCGGCCCCGCCCTGCGAAGTCCGCCCCGAGCGCCTCGAACTCCTCCTTCACGTGCCCGGCCCCGACCCCGAGGATCAGCCGCCCGCCGCTGAGGTGGTCGAGGGTGGCGTACTGCTTGGCGGTCGCCAGCGGGTGCCGCAGCCCGACCACCGCGACATGGCTCATCAGCAGGACCCGCTCGGTGACCCCGGCGAGGAAGGCGAGCGTGGCGACCGGGTCGTACCAGACGGTGCCCATGACTCCGGCGAGCCGTCGTGGGATCGCGACGTGGTCACAGCTCGCCACGTAGGCGAAGCCGGTACGGTCGGCGGTCCGGGCGATCTCGGCGAGATCGGCCGCCCCGGCCGCCGCCTCCCACCCCTCGGCGTAGATGGTGCTCTGCGACTGAATGGGCAGCTGCATCCCGTACGACAGCGGCCCGGCGGGCGATATCGGCACCGTACGGCCTCCTCCCGAGTGAATCTGACGCACCGTCATACGACGGGCGCGGGGCCATCGTCGTACCTGATGCCACATCAGACAAGAGGTGGGGCGGGGAAGCCCGACCACGCCGGGACGGGCCGCACCCCCTCCGGCCGGGCCGCGCCGCCGCGACCGCGCGAGGGGTGGCGAACGGGGTCTCGGGGGCGGCGTCACGGCCGGCTGGGTCCGGCCGGGCGGGCGACGTCGCGCCCGACGGGGCCCGCCGGGCGGACGGCGTCACGGCCGGAAGATCCCCCCGTCCGGACCACGTCACAGCCGACAGACCCCCGTCCGGACAACGCCGCACCAGGCAGGCCCACCCCTCCGGACCACGTCACGCCCGGCAGGCCCGCCCCTCCAGGCCGCGCCGCCCCGGCCCGGACCGGCTGTGCGGAGCGCCGCGCCCGCACGCGCGAGCCGCACCGCGAGCCGCACGCGCGAACCGTGCCACCCAGGCCGCGGCAGGATCCGCGACAAGCCGGGGCCGCTCCGGCGGCACGAACGCCGGAGGACACTTCCGGAGCACTTCCGGAGCACTTCCGGAGCACTTCCGGGCGCCTCCGGGGCGCCGCCGGGAGCGGCGGGCGAGCGTGGCGGCCCGTCCTCCCCGGACCACGCGCGGACGGGGCGCGGCGCGCACGACCCGGCCGCGGCCACCAGCGATCACCACACATTCCGCACGTATAGTCATCACGCGGCCACTCTGTGTTCGTCCTGGCGTGCGCGTGGCGGTGCCGGAGCCGCGCGGTCCCGGGCCGGAGGCGACGGCCACCCCCTGCACCACCCGCCCGCCCCCGACCCCCGCCGTACCCCGCCACGCTCCGCCGCAGGGGCCCGCACGCGTCCGTGCCCGGGGAACCGGGGTGCCCTCGCCCCGGCATCACAGGCCGCCGCTTTGTTGAGGAGGATCATGACCGACGACGAGGAAGCCCTTCCCCTGCACCGGCTGCCGGTCGAGCCCCCCGGCCCGCCCCGGCGCACGGCCCTGCCCGACTCCAGCCCCGCCTGGCACTTCACCCGCTACGACGACGTCCGCCAGGTGCTGGCCGACGCCCGGTTCGTCCGCGCCGTCCTGCCCGCCGCAGCCGCCTCGCCGCTCTCCGACACCACCGATGCCATGGCCAAGCAGGACGGCTCCGCGCACACCCGGCTGCGCCACACCGCCAAGGGCGTCTTCACCCCCCACGCGATCGACCACCTCGCACCGCAGATCGCCGAGGTCGCCGACCGGCTGGTCGACGGCCTCGCGCACCACGGCCCGCCCGCGGACCTCGTCGGCCACTACACCCGACCCCTCCCCATCGCCGTCATGAACAAGCTGCTGGGAATCCACGACCTCGACGACACCCGGCTGCTGCACTGGACCGAACGCGCCTTCCCCGACGCCTCGGTCACACGGGACGAAACGGCGCAGGCCGCCCGGGAGTTCACCGAGTTCACCACCCGCCTCATGGCCGACCGCCGACGCTCCCCCGGACCGGACCTGATCAGCACCCTTGTACAGGCCGCCGACCGCGAAGGCGGCATCCCCGAGCCCTCTCTCGTCAACCTCGTGACCACCCTCGTCGTGGCCGGTTACGACACCACCATGACCATGCTGGGCAACAGCCTCCTCTGCCTCCTGAGCGAACACCCTCAGGACTGGGCCCGCCTGGGCTCCGACGAGGCGGCAGCAGGACTGCTGGCCGAGCGCCTGGCCCACCTGATCCCGCTCAACGACCCCGGCAAGCGCACCAACCCGCTACGCGCCACCGAGGACCTGGAGATCGCCGGGACCACCGTCCGGGCGGGAGAGCTCGTCACCCTCGACCGCGGCGCGGCCAACCGCGACCCCGCGGCCTTCCCCGGCGACCCCTTCGCCGACCTGTTCGCCCCGCTGGAGCACCCCACCCTCGCCTTCGGCGGAGGACACCACTACTGCCTGGGCGTCTCCCTGGCCCGCGCGGAACTCCGCCTCGCCCTTCACCGGCTGGCCGCCCGGCTGCCCACCCTGCGCCTGGCCATGCCGGCCGACGCCGTCGAATGGCGCAGGAGCGCCCTCACCCGGAGCCCTCTGCGCCTTCCCGTGACCTGGTAGCCGCCGGGTCGCGCGAGTCGCGGTAGAGGAAGTCGCCCTCGACCTCGATCCGGGTCGGGGGCTTGCTCCCGTCGTAGAAGTTCACGTCGTCGCACTCCCCCGTCCAGCGCAGCCGGAGGCGGTCGCCGTCGCGCGAGACGACGGTGATCCGGTTGGCGCGCAGTGGTTCGTGCTCGAAGTAGTAGAGGAGGGACAGGGCCGAATCCTCGCCCTCGGGCACGCCGGGCATGAGGAACGTACGTCCCACCAGCCGGTCGATGTCCGCCTCGGCCTCCGCCATCCCGACACCCACTTCGGCGGACGGGACCATGCCCGCCTCCGCCGTGTCCGCGCAGCGCCGCGCGCCCTCCGGATCCGCCAGCGCCTCGAACCACACCGTCACGCCCCGGCCTGCGCCCTCGCCGCCAGCGCCGCCCTCGTCCGAACGGAGCACGCGCACCACGGCCTCCCCGAGGCGGTACACCTCATCGCCGTTGAACCGGTGCAGCACAAAACGCCCACCGGCCTCCGCGCCGTCGCCCCGGGACTCTCCCGTCACACCCACTCCTCGTCTCCGCCGCTCTGCCCGGCCGGGCTGCTTGACCGGCCGGAAGGCAAGATGCCCGGCCCAGGCCCGCAGGGTCTCCGCCGTTCCCCGCACCGCCCAGTCGCCCGCGGTCCGTCCCCCGTACCCCGTACCCCCGGAAGTCCGGCGCCGACCGGCGCCTGCCCGTCCAGCGGCTCGGCATCGGCCGCACCCCCGGGGACGTCCCTGACGGCCGTGGCCAGCGGGGCCGTGGCCACATGGCCGGTCTCACCATGGCACCCGGCACTGACATCGACGGCATGGGGCGGCCTGAGAACGGGCACGGCATCCGCCTCGGGCCGGTCCGCGTGCCCGGCCTCGAAGCTGTCCCCGCCGCCGACGCCGCGGTACGCCGCGCGACTCCCCGCACACCCTGGACGCGCTGCTGGACCTGGACGGCGGGGTGAAGCCGGAGATGACGGCCACCGGCAACGCCGCTTACTCCAGCGTCGCGTTGGTGGAGGAACAGCTCGGCTCACTCGGCCCGGTCCTGTGCGAGGGGACGCACCGTCACGTCCTACTCCTCCGGATCCCAGGCGCTGAGCTGGTCGAAGAGACGCCGGTCGCCGTCGAGCCTCAGGGAGTCGAACGGGATACGGCCGTGCAGGATGAGGACCAGCTCGTCAGCCGTGCCCCGGACGGAGGCACTGACCACGTCCGGGTCCTGGCCGGCAGCGGTGGCCGACAGGGTGCCGGGCGCGGGCAGAGGGGTGGTCCGTGCGCCGTCGGCGGAGAGCGAGAGGCGCCAGGAGCGTCCCTCGGAGGCGTGGAAGTCGATGGCAGCGGGCACGTGCGGCCAGGCACTCGTCGTCGCGACGCAGGTGGACAGGAACTCGTCGACACCGTCGAGTGCCACCTCGGCCGACAGCGGCTGCGGGGCCCCCACGGTGATCTGGGCGTCGTAGGTGTGCACCGCGATCTGCTGGAGCTGGTGCCGCGCTACGGCACCGGAGGTCTGCGGCGACTGCGACGTCTCCCACCACGTCCAGCAACCACGGTCCGGACCGGCCTCGCGCAGTGCGTCCAGCAGCTGCTCCATGGACTCCGCCAACCAGGCCAGCAGGGCCTCGCGCTCCCGAGGCGCAGCGGGGGCGCCCTCCGCTGCGGACTTGGCCGGAGCAGGCCCCGCGGCGACGGTGGCGGCCCAGGAGCGGCGCCCCTCGCCGATGTGCTGCGCCAGATCGAACAGCGTCCACTCGGGGCAGGTCGGCACCTGTGCGTCGAGGCTCGGCGCGGAGGCGACCGCGGCGCGGAAGGCGGTCGACCGTTCGTCGATCAGTCGCAGCAGAGCGGGGAACTCAAGTGTCGTTGTCACCGGGACTCTCTACCACCGCCTTCCCGCACGTGGACAGCGATTTTCACGGCCGCCGCAGGCGGACCCGCGCCCCCATGGAGAACGACGAGGGAAGCCCTCATCACTGACGCTGCGTCACCTCCCGTCAGCGCTCTCCGTGTTCAGCCGCAAGAGACCCCGGAGTGATCGCGTTTCGCAGGTCGCCGTCCGCGAAAGTCCTCTCGGAACCCGCACGTTGCGCGAGGCGCTTCCGAGGGAATTCCCGGCTGGACGTCACGCCCGATCAGGCCGCATGGGCGTCCTGCTGCCGTCGACGGGCCGCTCCGCGTCCGCCGCCCCCCGCGCATCCCGCTGCCGCCTACAGCGGCACGATGACGAGGGCGGTGTCGTCGGCGAGGCCCGTCGACGGCAGCAGATCCACCAGTACGGCATCGGCGAGAGTTTCGGCCCCGGCTCCGCGGTGGCGGGTCAGGGAGGCCGCGAGCCGGGCGAGACCGGTGTCGATGTCCTCGTCCCGGCGCTCGATCAGGCCATCGGTGTACAGCACGAGAAACGAGCGCTCGGTGAAGGGCACCGTGGCCTGCGACCAGGGGCCCTGGACGAGGCGGGCGCCGAGCGGCGGATCGGTGGCCCGGTCCAGGAACTCCACGGAGCCGTCGCTCCGCAGCAGGGCCGGTGGCAGGTGCCCGGCACTGCTGTAGGTGATCTGGTGGGTGCTCCAGTCGATGAGCGCGCTGGCCACCGTCGTGTTCTCGGCCCCTACGACGGAGTCGGCGTACAGCTCCAGGATCTCCAGGGCGCGGGCGGGACCGCCGCAGGAGCGCGAGGCGGCGCTGAGCGCGCTGCGCAGCTGCCCCATGACGGTGGCCGCGAACAGTCCGTGACCGACCACGTCGCCCACGGCGACCCCGAGGCGGTCGCCCGGCAGGTCCACCAGGTCGTACCAGTCGCCGCCCACCTCCAGGGCGCGGACGGCGGGCCGGTAGCGCACGGCCACCGGGTGATGCCCGATGGCGCGCGGTGCGGGCAGCATCGCTTCCTGCAGGCTCAGCGCGACCGCGCGGGCCCGGATCAGTTCGGTGACATCCGCCACCCGGTGCAGCAGCATCGCGACCCGCCCCTCCGCGTCGGGGACAGGGATGTTGGTGATGCTCCAGAAGCGCGCTTCCACCGTCCGGGGCCGGACCACGGTGTCCGTCGGGTCGAACCGCTGCAACTCCATGGTCTCGGTCCTGCCGGTCCTCGCGACCCGGCGCAGGGACTCCCCGATATTGCGCGCCACGACCGCGTTGGGATGGTTCGGTGTGTCGGCGTAGTCGTCGGGCATGTAGTGGCCGATCACGCGCTCGCGACTGCGGTCGACCACGCGCAGCCACTCCTCGTTGACGTCCGCGAAGAACAACTCCGGGGTCAGAAGAGCCACCGCCCCCGGAAGTGCCTGGAACACCGCCAGGTAATCGATCTCTGGTTGCTTCATGGCTGTCCCGCCCGGACGCAGTGAGGGGCCCCCTTACACCATGTCGGATTTACGCGGCATCCGCCTCTGAATGGCATGTAAACGGGCGGATCGGGCGGTCCGGCCGGAGAACAGCGGCGGCGCCCGCCTCCCGAGTGGCGGGGGCGGGCGCCGCTGTGGTTCTCCGCACGGAGCCCGGCGCAAGGCCCGGGGACCGCGTGGAGCGGGTCAGGCGCGGGAGACGCGCCAGTCGGCAACGTTGCCGGTGCGGTTGTAGTAGGCGTTGGTGCACACGTCGTACTTACCGCCAGCGGGGCCGAGGCCGTTGGTCTCCAGGAAGCCGCCGTTGCCCGCGTAGGTGTTCCACAGGTGGACGGTGTCACCGATGTGGACGGAGGTGTCCTGCGGGGTGGAGGTCTGGGCGAAGATCCGCCACTCGGCGGTGCCCGTGCCGCGGTCGTCGCTCTTGGCGGTGAGGACGTCGAACTTGGCACCGGCCTTCTTCTGGTCCGCGGAGGCGTGCCCGTTGGTGTCCAGATAGCTTCCGGCGCTATAGAGGTTACGCAGGGTGATCAGGTCGCCGCTGGCCACCATCGTGCCGGTGGCCTTGCCCTCGGCAGAGGCGATCTCCCACGTCCCGGTACCCGCGCCGCGGGTCGGGCTGTCCGCGGTGGAGACCCCGTAGACGGCGCCGTTCGCGGAGCTGCCGCCGTTGGTGTCGAGGTAGCCGCCGCCCCAGGTGTTGTACGCGTTCTGCAGGTGGATCTTGTCGCCGTACTTCAGTGCCTCAGCCATGAAATCTTCTCAGTCCGTGAGCGGTGGTCGTGGTGGAGCCGCCGTCCATGGAGCGGGCGGCGGCTCCACCAGGCTTCAGGGCGCCAGGCCGTGGCCGGGCCGGAACACCGGCCCGGCCACACGATCGAGTGGCGATCCCCTGTTTCACCCGTTACCGGAGCCCCGTAGCGGTCAGCATGTCCGCCCGCCCCAGATCCCGGCGGCCCCCTTCCTCTCGATTCCCGACTCCCGCCTCCCGCCGCCGCACGGCTCCGCAGGTCCACAGATCCGCAGATCCACAGATCCGCAGGTCACATACGATCGCCGAATGGATAACGCGCGCTTTCTGGACCTCCTGGAAAATCTGTGCCGCCGTCCTGCCATGTTCACCGGCGAGCGCACGGTGGAATCCGTCTCGGTCTTCCTGACCGGCTATTTCATCGGCGTTTCGCACGCCGCCCCCGAGGAACCGGGGCTCCCGATGGACTCGGGGTGGAGCCGGTGGATCGAGACGCGGTACGACGTCTTCCATCCCGCTTGGCCCTGGAGGCGGATTCTGCTGCACCACCATGCCGACGACCAGGGGGTGTTTGAGGTTCTTCCCTCCCTGTACGGGCAGTTCCTGGCCGAGCGGGACGCGTGCGGCACCGACGGAATCGAAGCGCGTCACCAGGACCGGTTCAAGGGCCGGTCTCCGGTACCCGCGCACACGCACACCGTGGATCCGCGCTGATCCAGGCCCGGTCGGCGCGCACGTAGGGCGCGATCAGGCGCCGGTGCCGTGGTCGGCGTCACCCTCCGGGTCGTCGCCGCCCGTTGCCGCGGATTCCGGGGGCGCGGACTCCGGGGGCGCCGACGCGGGGGGCACGGGCGCCGGGGGCACGGCGTCCTCGTCCTCGTCGTCCTCGTCGGCCTGTTCGTCGGGGGCCGCCTGGACGCCGACGGCCTGGGAGGACGAGACGTGCTGGTCGATCGCGCCTCCGCCGCCGTCGTGGTCGCTGCCCGCCGTGCCCTTGCTGAAGGGGCCCAGCACGTTCAGGGTCCGGTCCACCTCCAGCCAGGAGTCGGCGTTGGAGTTGTCGATGGTGATCAGGGAGGGCCCGTGGTGGGTCTCCATCCCTCCGTCCGGGGCGTCCGCCCAGGCGGTGCCGGTGGCGGCCTGGCAGAGGGCGGTGAGGGTGACCAGGAGAGCGGCGCGCGGCATGAAGGGAAGGGGCGTTCGTGGCATGGGGGGGGTGTCCTTCTCGTGCGGCCGTACGGTCCCCGCCCGATGCGCGGGGCGGGGACCGTACGGAGTCTGCGGGCGGGCGGCGTGGGGCTCAGACGGCCGCGGGAGCCGGGTGGTGGCGGCTGATGTTGCGTTCCAGCAGCTCCGTCGAGCGCCGCACCCCGATCCCCTCCGAGGGCACGAACTCCGGAAGACGCCCGTCGGCCACCTTCAGCTCCGTCAGCGCGGAGTCGATCGCGGCGTGCGCGGCGAACAGGCACGGGGTGCTGTAGATCGCCACCTGACAGCCCAGATCGGTCAGTTCGGAGAGCGAGAGCCGGGGCGACTTGCCGCCCGCGATCTGGTTGAACAGCAGCGGTTTGTCCCCGACCACCTCACGGATGCGCTTGATCCACTCGGCGCTGCGCACCCCGTCGACCAGCACCACATCGGCGTCCGTCGCCGCCAGCGCCTCGGCCCTGCGCAGGATGTCCGACTCCTCCGTGGCGTCCGTGCGGGCCACGACCACCAGATCGCGCCTGCTCCTCAGCACCAGGTCGAGCTTCTCCAGGTACTCCTCCAGCGGCAGCACCTGCTTGCCGTCCGCGTGGCCGCAGCGCCGCGGGCGCTTCTGGTCCTCCAGGATGATCCCGGAGGCGCCGATCCGCTCCAGGCGCTGCACCACATGGCAGGCGACCTCGGGATCGACGTAGCCGTCGTCGATGTCCACCAGCAGGTGGTGGGCCGGGAAGGCCAGCCGCAGCCGCTCCACGAAGGCCACCATGTCCGGCCAGGCGATGAACCCGATGTCCGGCAGCCCGTAGTGCGAGGCCGCGAAGCCGAATCCGGACACGAAGAACCCGTCGTAGTGGCGGGCCACCACCGAGGCCGAATACATGTCGTAGATACCGATGAGCGGGGTCGTTCCCGGGGCCCGGACTTCTTCCCGCAGCGCAGTTCCGTAACGCACGGCGTCTCCTTGCCGATGAGTCGTCGACACACCGGGCCGACGGCCCGGTGTATCCGTGGGGGGTGAAAAGGGGTTGAGAGGTTCTTTCGCCGCCCCGGATGCCGTTGACGTGGGCTCCTGCGGCGCGCGGACGCAGGGAAGGGGCGCGGCGGTGCGCCCGTGCCGTACGGGACGCCGCGCCGCCCTCCTGCGAAGGCCCGTATATCTATACCGACGTGACCGTCTCTTTACCTTGGGACACGCCGCGTTTGACCTTGCGTACGAAACCGCCGGGCGCACGCCGGGGCGCACGTAAATCCGTGCGCGGAACCCGTACGAGGCAAGGGAGTTCCGGGAAGGAATTTCTTCGGATCATCCGCAACAACGCCCCCTCGACGCGCACCGAATTCCTTATGAATGGGCGGTGTTGGGCCATCACGGGGATTCCGCACGGGGACGTCCCGGCCGGACACTCCGTGGTCGAACTGTTCGAGCGGACTCTTTACATAACCTTCCGGCCGCTCCGCGTACGGCCCGATGCGCACGGCCGCCCCGGGGACGACGGGCGCGCACCGACCCGGGGACGACGGGCGCGCACCGACCCGGGGCGACGGCCGCGCACCGTTCCACCGACCCGGGACGACGGGCGCGCACCGTTCCGCCGCCCCGGGGCGGCCGTGGTCAGCTCGCCGGACCCGGGGCACCGCTCACTTCCGGTACAGCGCCTCGATCTCCGCCTCGAAGTCGCGGGCGATCGCGGCACGCTTCATCTTCAGAGAGGGGGTCAGGTGGCCGCCCTCCTCGGTGAAGTCGACCGGCAGGACCGCGAATTTACGGATCGACTCCGCGCGCGAGACCAGCTGGTTGGCCTCGTCGACGGCGCGTTGCAGGGTGGTGCGCAGTTCGTCGTCGTCGACCAGTTCCCGGATCGGGACGTCCTGCTTCTTCGTCATCCGGCGCCAGTGCGCGAGCCCGTCCGGCTCCAGGGTGATCAGTGCGGTGACGAAGGAGCGGTTGTCGCCGACCACCATGCACTGGCTGATCAGGGGGTGGGCGCGCAGCCAGTCCTCCAGCGGGGCCGGAGTGACGTTCTTGCCGCCGGAGGTGATGATGATGTCCTTCTTGCGGCCGGTGATCGTGAGATAGCCGTCGTCGTCGAGGGCGCCCAGGTCTCCCGTGGCGAACCAGCCGCCCTCCCGCGCGGGCACGGACCGGCCCCGCTCCCCGTCCCAGTACCCCTGGAACACCTGGCCGCCGCTGAGCATCACCTCGCCGTCGTCCGCGATCCGTACGGCGGTACCGGGCAGCGGCCAGCCGACGGTGCCCAGGCGTGGCCTGAGCGGCGGGGTGACGGTGGCGGCGGCGGTGGTCTCGGTGAGGCCGTAGCCCTCGTAGATCTCGATGCCCGCGCCCGCGTAGAACGCCGCGAGGCGGTGGCCCAGCGGGGAGCCGCCGCAGATCGCGTACCGGACGTGGCCGCCGAGCGCGGCCCGGATGCGGCGGTAGACCAGCGGGTCGTACAGGGCGCGGGCGGCCCGCAGACCGATCCCCGGGCCGGGCCCGGTGCCGTGCTCGGCGGCCTCGACGGCCTCCCCGTACCGCCGGGCGATCCGGGCGGCCCGGTCGAAGGACGCGGCGCGGCCCATCTTCTCGGCGGTGGCCCGGCCGGTGTTGTACACCTTCTCCAGCACGTACGGGATGGCCAGCAGGAACGACGGCCGGAAGCCGGCCAGGTCGTCGAGCAGGTCCTCGGTCCTGATGGACGGGGCGTGGCCGAGGCGGACCCGGGCCCGCAGGCAGCCGATCGCGACCATGCGCCCGAAGACGTGCGAGAGCGGCAGGAAGAGCAGGGTGGAGGCGGGGTACTTGCTGACCGACTTGAACACCGGGTGGAGCAGTTCGATCGCGTTGTCCACCTCGGCGAAGAAGTTGCCGTGGCTGAGGACGCAGCCCTTGGGGCGGCCGGTGGTGCCGGAGGTGTAGATGAGCGTCGCGGGGGTCTCCGGAGCCAGCGCGGCGCGGCGGGCGGTGACTTCGGCGTCGGGGACGTCGCGGCCCGCCGTCCGCAGACGGCCGAGGGCGCCCGTGTCGAACTGCCAGAGGTGGGCGAGCCCGTCGAGCTGCTTGCGTTCCTGGCTGACCAGGCGGGCCTGCTCCGTGGTCTCGACGGCACACGCCGCGGCGCCGGAGTCCTGGAGGATCCAGCGGGCCTGGAGGGCGGAGGAGGTCGGGTAGATCGGCACGGTGACGAGCCCGGCCGCCCAGGCAGCGAAGTCCAGCAGCGTCCACTCGTACGTCGTGCGGGCCATGATCGCGATCCGGGCGCCGGGGCCGAGCCCTTCCGCGATCAGGCCCTTGGCGACGGCCTGGACCTCCTCGGCGAACTCCGCGCTCGTCACGTCCTGCCACGTGCCGTCCGGCTGCTTGCGGCTGAGTACGGCCTCGGCGGGGGCCTCGCGGGCGTTGTCGAACGGGATCTCGGCGAGCGAGCCGCGGCGGACCTGCGGGGCGGCGGGCGGTACGGAGGCCTGCCGGACCGCGCCGTCCGGGCCCCGGGTGAGCACGGGTTCGACGAGGACGGGTCCGGCGGCGGGCGTAACGCCCGCGGAGGCGGATGCGGAGGCGGATGCGGTGGGTGGCGTGGACACGTGCGGCTCCTCGGCGTGGTGGCGGGCGGTGGCGCCGGATGCCTCCGGCGGCCGGTGCTGTGCTGTACGTGCGATGCGTACGGCAGGTGTTCCGCGCGCGGTGGTGCGCTACGCGCTCCGCGCGCGGCGCCGTACACGCGATACGGGCTCTGCGTGTTCCGAGCGCGGCCGTTGCTCTGCGCGCTCCGGGGTCAGGGGTCAGGGGCGTTCGAGGATGGCCGTGACGCCCTGGCCGCCCGCCGCGCAGATCGAGATCAGGCCCCGCGACGGCGCGTCCCGCTCCGCCAGCAGCTTCGCCAGCGTGGCGACGATCCGGGCGCCGGTCGCGGCGAACGGGTGGCCGGTGGCGAGTGAGGAGCCGACGACGTTGAGCCGGGCCCGGTCGACCGGGGCCAGCCCCTGCTTCTCCCAGGCCGCCAGGGTGGCCAGCACCTGCGAGGCGAAGGCCTCGTGGATCTCGAACAGGTCGAAGTCCTCGATGGCCAGACCGGCGCGCTCCAGCAGGCGCGGCACGGCGTACGCCGGAGCCATCAACAACCCGTCCTCGCCGTGCACATGATCGACCGCGGCCGTCTCGTACAAGGAGAGGTAGGCGAGCGGTTCCAGGCCGTGCTCGTGGGCCCACTCCTCGCTCGCCAGCAGCACGGTCGCGGCCCCGTCGGTGAGTGGGGTCGAATTGCCCGCGGTCATCGTGGCGTCGGGGTGAGCGGTGCCGAACACCGGCTTCAGCGTGGCGAGTTTCTCCGCCGTGGAGCCGGGGCGCAGGTTCTGGTCGCGCTCCAGCCCTTGGAACGGCACCACCAGATCGTCCAGGAAGCCGCGCTCGTACGCCGCCGCGAGCCGCTGGTGGCTGGTGGCTGCGAGCAGGTCCTGGTCCTCCCTGCCGATCCCCCACCGGCGGGCGGTGATCGCCGCGTGCTCGCCCATCGAAAGACCCGTACGGGGCTCCGCGTTGCGCGGGATCTCCGGGACGAGGTGGCGGGGGCGCACCCCGGCGAGTGCCTTGATCCGGGCGCCTGCCGACGTCGCCCGGCGGGCGGCCAGCAGCAGCCGGCGCAGTTCGTCGTTGACGCCGAGGGGCGCGTCGCTGGCGGTGTCGGCGCCGCCCGCGACCGCCGAGTCGACCGCCCCCAGCATGATCTTGTTCGCGGCGGCGATCACCGCCTGGAGCCCGGTCCCGCACGCCTGCTGGACGTCGTACGCGGGGGTGCGCGGGTCGAGTGCCGAGCCGAGGACGGTCTCCCGGGCGAGGTTGAAGTCCCGGCTGTGCTTGAGCACCGCGCCCGCGACGAACTCGCCGACCCGCTGCCCCCGGAGCCCGAAGCGCTCGACCAGACCGTCCAGCGCGGCCGTGAGCAACTGCTGGTTGGAGACCTGCGCGTAGGGGCCGTCGGAGCGCGCGAACGGGACGCGGCTGCCGCCGATGACCGCGACCCTGCGGGGCTGCGGGAGTGCGAGGGGGATCATCTCGACCATCTCCTGACTCTTGAGTAACCTTACTCCAGAGTAAATCTACGACCGCGCAGGGAGTCTGGACAATGGCTGACCGCTATCTGCACTTCACCGGCACAGCACCCGGCCGGTTCCTGACCCGGCGGCTCGGGCTGCCGCGGCCCGCCGCGCTGCGCCGCTGGTCGCCCGGGACGCCGACGCTGGACGGCCCGCTGCTCCACCTCACCGCCGGGGACTCCGCGGTGACCGGACGGCTGGGCGCGCTCCTCGCGGCGACCGGTCTCGACGTGGCGGAACCCGGCGCCCCCGCCCCCGGCCCCGGCACCTCCGGACGCCCCGCCGGGATCGTGCTGGACGCGACGGGAGTCGTCACCCCGGACGGGCTCGCCCGGGTCCACGCGGCGCTGCATCCGGTGATCCGCTCCCTCGCCCCGGGCGGGCGCGTCGTGGTGCTGGGGGTGCGCCCGTCGGCCGACGACCACCACCAGGCCGCCGCCCAGCAGGCGCTGGAGGGCTTCGTACGCTCCCTGGGCAAGGAGATCGGCAGGGGCGCCACCGTACAGCTGCTCCGGATCGCCCCGGAAGGTGTCGACGCGGCCGAATCCACCCTGCGCTTCCTGCTCTCGCCCCGGTCCGCGTACGTCAGCGGCCAGGTGATCGAGCTGACCGCCGCCGTCCCCGGGCCCGTCGCCGACTGGGCGTCCCCGCTCGCCGGGCGCACCGCGCTGGTCACCGGCGCGGCGCGCGGCATCGGCGCCTCGGTCGCCTCGGTGCTGGCCCGGGACGGCGCCCAGGTGTTCTGCCTGGACGTCCCGGCCGCGCACGACGAGCTGGCCGCCACCGCCGAGCGGCTCGGCGCCACGGCGCTGCCGCTGGACATCACCGCCGACGATGCCGCGGAGCGGATCGCCGACGCGGTCCCCGGCGGCCTCGACGTACTCGTCCACAACGCGGGCATCACCCGCGACCGCCGCCTCGCGAACATGCCCGCCGACCGCTGGGCCCCGGTCATCGACGTGAACCTCGGCTCCGTGCTGCGCACCACGGACGCCCTGCTGGAGGCGGGCACCCTCCACCGCGGCGGCCGGATCGTCGCCACCGCGTCCATCGCCGGGATCGCGGGCAACAACGGCCAGACGAACTACGCGGCGAGCAAGGCGGGCGTCATCGGGCTGGTCCGCTCCCTGGCCCCGCGCGCCGCCGCCGACCACGGCATCACGGTCAACGCGGTGGCACCCGGTTTCATCGAGACGAAGATGACCGCGGCCGTGCCGCTCTTCATCCGGGAGGCGGGCCGCCGGATGAACTCCCTCGCCCAGGGCGGCCTCCCGGTCGACGTCGCCGAGACGACCGCCTGGTTCGCCCAGCCCGGCTCGGCGGCCGTCAACGGCCAGGTCGTGCGGGTCTGCGGCCAGAGCCTGCTGGGGGCGTGACCCCGTGCCGCAGCTGAACGCGACCCTCGCACGGGCGGCCGTCACCTCGTTGTTCAAGAAGGCCGGTGCCCCCGGCGCCGTGCTCCCCGCCGACCGGGCCGTCCGGGCGGCCTCGCCGGTCCCGCCCGGCCCGCTCGCCGCGTACCGCGAGGTCTGCGGCTTCACCGGCTCCGGCGCCCTGCCGCTCACCTATCCGCATGTGCTGGGCTTTCCGCTCACCCTGGGGCTGATGGCGGCCCGGCCCTTCCCCCTGCCGGTGCTCGGGCTCGTCCACACCTGGATCGAGATCACCCGCCACCACCCCGTGCACCCCGCCGACGCACTCGAACTCACCGTGTACGCGCAGGAGCTGACCCCGCACCGGCGCGGCACCGAGGTCACGATGGCCACCGAGGCGCGGCGGGCGGGCACGCTCGTCTGGGAGTCCCGCAGCGGCTACCTCTCCCGGCACGCCCGGAGCGCCCCGGCCCAGGACGCTCCCTTGGCCCCCTCCCCCGCCGCGGAGCTTCCCGCCGTCGCCGAATGGCGGCTCCCCGGCGATCTGGGACGGCGGTACGGTGCCGCCTCCGGCGACCGCAACCCCATCCACCTGTACCCGCTGACCGCCCGGCTCTTCGGCTTCCCCCGGCCCATCGCCCACGGCATGTGGACCGTCGCCCGCTGCCTGGCCCAGACCCCGTACCCGGAGCGGGTCCACCACGTACGGGCCGACTTCCGGGCCCCGGTCCTGCTGCCCGCCGCCGTCACCTACGCGGCCGACGACACCGGCTTCCAGCTGCGCGGCACCACCGGCCGCGTCCACCTCACCGGGCGGATGCGGCGCGCTCCCGGTCCGGGGACGCCGGAGGCTGCCAGGAACGGCCGTTCATAAGGTTCTCCAGGCCCGCCCAGGAGAAGTTCATCAGGGTGGCCGCGGCCTCCTTCGCCGAGACGCCCGGGGTCTCGTTGGCCCAGCCGGCGAGCGACTCCGCGGCCCCCACCAGCGCCTGCGCGAGCCCCGCCACATCGCGGTCGGGCAGCGCGGGGTCGCGGTGCGCCTCGCGGGCCGCGGCCCCGATCAGCTCCGTCACGAACGCGACGATCTCGTCGCGCATCGCCGCCACCTCGTCGGCGAACGGCTCCCCGTGGGTACGCGCCTGGCGGTGCAGCACCGCCCAGCCGTCCGGGTGCTCGGCCGTGTGCGTGAAGAACGCCCGCAGCCCGGACCAGAGCTGCCGATCCGCCGGAAGGCCCGGCTCCGCACCCGCCCGTACCGCGTCGACCAGCGCTTTCGCCTCGCGTCTGATGCAGGCGGTGAAGAGTTCCTCCTTGGAGTGGAGGTAGAGGTAGACGAGCGGCTTGGAGACCCCCGCCAGCTCGGCGATCTCGTCCATCGACGCGGCCCGGTACCCGCGCTGCCCGAACGTCCGCACAGCGGCGTCCATCATCTGCCGCTCGCGCACGGCCCGCGGCATCCGCTTGTTCTTCACCGCACCCACGTCGACTTCCTTCCGCCCCCGGCGTACCGCTCTCCCCCGGTAAGGGTACGAGGACGCCCCCGGTCCGTGCTCGCGGACCGGGGGCGCGCCCCGTGCTTCGTACGCGTGGTGTGTGCCGTACGCGTGAGGTGCGGACCGGCTACGCGGAGACCGGCACCCGCTCCGGTTCGGCGTCGCGGACCTCGGCGTCGCGGACCTCGGCGTCGCGCGCCTCGCCGTCGACCGGGGAGGAGGTGGCCGAGTTGTACGCGTCGTGGTCGAGGATCTTCTCGCGGGCCGCGACGATGACCGGGACCAGCGCCTGGCCCGCCACGTTGGTGGCCGTACGCATCATGTCGAGGATCGGGTCGATGGCCATCAGCAGGCCGACACCCTCCAGCGGGAGGCCCAGCGTCGACAGCGTGAGGGTCAGCATGACCGTCGCGCCGGTGAGACCGGCGGTGGCCGCCGAACCGATCACCGAGACGAAGGCGATCAGGATGTAGTCGCCGACCCCGAGCTGCACATCGAAGATCTGCGCGATGAAGATCGCCGCCAGCGCCGGGTAGATCGCGGCGCAGCCGTCCATCTTGGTGGTGGCGCCGAACGGGACCGAGAAGGAGGCGTACTCCTTCGGGACACCGAGGCGCTCGGTGACCTTCTGGGTGACCGGCATGGTGCCGACCGAGGAGCGGGAGACGAAGGCCAGCTGGATGGCCGGCCAGGCGCCCCTGAAGAACTGCACCGGACTGAGCTTGGCGACGGTCGCCAGGAGCAGCGGGTAGACGCCGAACATCACCAGGGCGCAGCCGATGTAGATGTCGGCGGTGAACGTGGCGTACTTGCCGATCAGGTCCCAGCCGTAGTCGGCGATCGCGTAGCCGATGAGGCCGACGGTGCCGATCGGGGCGAGGCGGATGACCCACCACAGGGCCTTCTGGAGCAGCTCCAGCACGGACTCGCTGAGGGAGAGGATCGGCTGGGCCTTCTCGCCGAGCTGAAGGGCGGCGATCCCGGCGACGGCGGCCATGAAGACGATCTGGAGCACGTTCAGCTCGGTGAACGGCGTGATCACGTTGTCCGGGATGATGCCGGTCAGGAAGTCGAGCCAGGAGCCCGCGTGCTCCGGCAGCTTGCCGTCCTTCGGCGTGAGGCCGGTGCCCGAGCCCGGGTTGGTGACCAGGCCGATCGCGAGGCCGATGGCGACCGCGATCAGCGAGGTGATCATGAACCAGAGGAGGGTGCGGGTGGCCAGCCGGGCGGCGTTGTTGACCTTGCGCAGGTTGGTGATCGACACCAGGATCGCGAAGAAGACCAGCGGCGCGACGGCCAGCTTCAGCAGCTGGACGAAGATGTGGCCGACCTTGTCGAGCGTGGTGTACAGCCAGCCGATGTCGTAGCTGCGGGCCAGCCAGCCCAGGACGACACCGAGGACGAGACCGGCGACTATCTGGGCCCAGAACGGGACCTTGGGAAGACGGAAACCGGAGCCGGACGGACGGTCGGCAGCGGTCGGCGCGGGATTCGCGGACACGGACATACTCCAGATGTGACGCATCGGGGCGCACGGAGGCAGGGAAGCGGGGACGGGGTGCGGCGCCCGCGTCAGGGGCGGCGCCGCTGCATGATGCCGTTCAGACAGCGCGGCAACAGACCGCGGACATACAGCGGCAGAGGTCGACGTGCAGGCGCTCCACGAGCGGGACGCTCGTGGCGTGTCGAGGGCGCACTGCTGTCTTCATGCCCAACACGTTAACACTTGAACTTTGGGAACCTCAAAGGTCTTCTTTGACTCTTCCCTCTTCGCGCCCGCCCCATGCCCGGCCCCGAACCCGTCCGAATCAGCCCGGAACGACACAAACCCCGGTACCGGAGCGGGTGCTCTGGTACCGGGGTTCCGTGGAAACCGCGGGGCGGGCCGTGGGGGTGTGAGGAAACTTACCCGTCCCTCACACCGCTCCCGCGGCCACCGGGAGGTCAGGAGGTGACGTGGTCCTCGCGGTTGCGGTTGGCCTCCAGGCGCCGCTTGGCGTGGTCGACCTTGGTGACGATCTGCTCGGACATCTCGTCGCGCTGCTTGCGCAGCAGTACGTAGCTGAGCGGCGCGGACAGGACCAGGGCGAGCAGAATCACCCAGACGATATTGGAGCCGTTCGTCCCGGCGGGCAGCAGACCGAAGTGGACGGCCACGGCCGCGACGACGAAGCAGCCGACGAAGATGCTGAGGCGCATCGCGGTGTACCGAATCGTCGCGCTCGGCTTGGCAGCGGACACAAGTGGCCCCTCTCTCGGCGGATGACGTCCTGGATCCTGCCCGACCAGTGAAGCATGCCCCGGAATCGATCAGTTCGGAGGGCTCCGCCAAAGGAGGTCCCGGCCGGGCCGGACGTCAGACCGTACCCAGCGGCAGCAGCATGATGATGTCGTCGCGGTCGTCCCCGTCCGCGACCCGGATCGCGTCGGGCACCCGCCCGACCTCCTTGTAGCCGCAGGAGCCGTAGAAGCGGTCGGCGCCGGTGCCGCCCCGGCAGGTGAGCCGGATCGCCTCGATGCCGTCGATGCCGCGGGCCGCGGCCGCCGCGGCGTCCATCAGCTCGCGCCCGTACCCCTTGCCCTGGTGGCGGGGGTGGACCATCACCGTGTACAGCCAGAGCCAGTGGGCCATCAGCCGGTGGGCGTTGAGGGCGAGGAAGGCGGTGGCGGCGACGGCCCCGTCCGCGTCGCGGCCGACCAGCAGACGGGTGCGGCCCGCGTCCATCGCGGCCAGGTGACGGGCGAGCTCGGGCCGGATGTCGTCGGCCGTGACGGGCGGCACGAAGCCCACCGCGCCGCCCGCGTTGGAGACATCCGCCCACAGCGCGACGATGCCCTCGCGCAGCGCGGTGTCGACCTTCGGATCCAGCTCGAACGTAAGAGTCATAGGTGGAGTTTAACTATTACATCCACAGAGCCCAAGCCCTGTCCGAAACGCGAGAAAGCCCTGGCCGGAAGGCGAATTCCAGAGGCCAGGGCTTCCCGCGCGGGATGCTTCGAGGTCAGACGCGCATCGGCTGCGGCGACTCGCGCCGCCCGGCGTCCGGGCCCGGGTACTCGCGGATGATCTCGTAGCGCGTGTTGCGCTCGACCGGCCGGAAGCCCGCGTCGCGGATCAGGTCCAGCAGATCGTCGCGGCCGAGCTTGTTCGGCGTACCGAAGTTGTCCGCGTCGTGGGTGATCTTGTACTCGACGACCGAGCCGTCCATGTCGTCCGCACCGTGCTGGAGCGCGAGCTGGGCGGTCTGCACGCCGTGCATCACCCAGAAGACCTTGACGTGCGGCACGTTGTCGAAGAGCAGCCGCGAGACCGCGAAGGTCTTCAGCGCCTCGGCGCCGGTCGCCATCGTCGTCCGCGCCTGGAGCTTGTTGCGGACCTTGCCGTCCTTCATGTCCACGAAGTCGTGCTGGTAGCGCAGCGGGATGAAGACCTGGAAGCCGCCGGTCTCGTCCTGGAGCTCACGCAGCCGCAGCACGTGGTCGACGCGGTGCCGGGGCTCCTCGATGTGCCCGTACAGCATGGTCGCCGGGGTCTTGAGCCCCTTCTCGTGCGCCAGGCGGTGGATGCGGGACCAGTCCTCCCAGTGGGTGTCGTGGTCCACGATGTGCTGGCGGACCTCCCAGTCGAAGATCTCCGCGCCACCGCCGGTCAGCGACTCCAGACCGGCCTCGATCAGCTCGTCGAGGATCTCGGAGGCGGAGAGCCCGGAGATCGTCTCGAAGTGGTGGATCTCGGTGGCCGTGAACGCCTTGAGGGAGACCTGCGGCAGGGCCTCCTTCAGCGCGCTGAGCGAACGCGGGTAGTACCGCCACGGCAGGGTGGGGTGCAGCCCGTTGACGATGTGCAGCTCGGTGAGGCTCTCGCCCTCCATCGCCTTCGCGAGACGGACGGCCTCCTCGATGCGCATGGTGTACGCGTCCTTCTCGCCCGGCTTGCGCTGGAACGAGCAGTAGGCGCACGACGCGGTGCACACATTGGTCATGTTGAGGTGCCGGTTGACGTTGAAGTGCACGACGTCACCGTTCAGCCGGGTACGCACCTGGTGCGCGAGGCCGCCGAGCCACGCCAGGTCATCCGACTCGTAGAGCGCGATGCCGTCCTCACGGGTCAGGCGCTCACCCGCGCGGACCTTCTCCTCCAGCTCGCGCTTGAGCCCGACGTCCATGCGGCTGCCTCCCAGTTGTCGACGTACTGTGCGTGGTCCCGGTGCTGGCCGATACCGGGTGAAACCCCCGGCCACCCGGGGGCTCCACCACGGTACGCCTACGACTGCTCGGGCAGTTCGCCGACCCGGTTCTCCCACTTGGTGGAGAGCACGATCGTGGTACGCGTGCGCGAGACGCCCCTCGTACCGCTGAGGCGGCGGATGGTGCGCTCCAGGCCGTCCACGTCCCCGACACGCACCTTGAGCATGTACGAGTCGTCGCCCGCGATGAACCAGGCGTCCTCGATCTCCGCGAGGTCCTTCAGCCGCCGCGCCACGTCCTCGTGGTCCGCCGCGTCGGAGAGCGAGATTCCGATCAGGGCCGTGACCCCGAGCCCCAGGGACGCGGCGTCGACGGTGGCGCGGTAGCCGGTGATGACACCGGCGGATTCCAGCCGGTTGATGCGGTCGGTGACGCTGGGCCCGGAGAGCCCGACGAGCCGCCCCAGCTCGGCGTACGAGGCCCTGCCGTTCTCCCGGAGTGCCTGGATGAGCTGCCTGTCCACCGCGTCCATATGACTGAAACCTTCCATTGTTCAGCAGTATCGCGAGTCTGTGTGTAGAATCTAAGGCATGCAGGCCCCACAGCCTGCAAATCTTCCCGATTTTCCGCAGAAACACTTTCGAATCTTCAGGAGTGAGTAGACCGTGTACACGATCGAGATGGCCTACGCCCGGATGCGCGAGCTTCAGGACCTGGCCAACCGCTCGCGTGCCCACCAGCCCGCCGCCGCGCACCGGGTCGACCGGACCCGCAAGCCGCGCGCCATGAAGAAGCGCTGATCACCGGCCCGGCTGGTACGGAATCAGGCTCAGCACCGAGCTCAGCCACGGGAGCCGCCACCGAGCTCCCCCTCCCACCGGCGGTACAGGCCGTGCGGCACTCCTGCCGCGTCCAGTACCCGCCCGGCGACGAAGTCCACCAGATCCTGGATGTGCGTCGCCCCCGCGTAGAACGCCGGAGAGGCGGGCAGCACCACGGCGCCCGCCTCGTCCAGGCTCACCAGATGCTTCAGCGTCTGCCCGTTCAGCGGTGTCTCGCGCACCGCGACCACCAGCTTCCGCCGCTCCTTGAGCGTCACGCTCGCCGCCCTCTGGAGCAGGTCCTTCGAGAGCCCGAGCGCCACTCCGGCCACACAGGCTGTCGAGGCCGGGACGATCAGCATCCCCTTCGCCGGGTACGAGCCCGAGGACGGCCCGGCCGCGAGATCACCGGCCGCCCAGTGCCGGACGCCCGCGACGTCCACGTCGAAGGTGTGCGGCTTCCCGTCGGCGCCGCGCGCCAGCCAGCTGCGCAGATCCTCCCGCCAGTGCCCGTCGCGGAACGCGATCCCGGTCTCGTCCAGCAGCGTCAGCCGGGAGGCCCGGCTCACCACCAGATCGACGCTCTCCCCCGCGGCCAGCAGACCGCGCAGCACCGCGGCGGCGAACGGGGTGCCCGAAGCTCCCGAAACCCCGACAATCCAAGGCCGTCGCTGCTGTTGGCTCACTGATGTCCCGGAATCCACACGCCTGAGCCTATCCGGCTGCCCGGAACCGGAACCGTGGACGGTGCCCCGGGCGTTCCCGGGGGTGGGGACGGGGACGCCCAGGACCGGCGGGAACGCCCAGGCGACGGGAACGACCCGGCGACGGGAACGACAGCGGAACGACAGGGGGCCACGATGACCGCACTCCCGGAGCACAGGGCGCCGGAGCGGCCCGTCGGCGAGCGGGCGAAGGCCGCGGCGCGGCTGATGGCGGCCTGGGTGGCGCTCCTCTGGCTGCTCGAAGCCGTCGACACGATGACCGGCCACGCGCTGGACGGCTTCGGGATCGAGCCGCGCCGGGCCACCGAGCTGCTGGACGTCGTCCCCGCGTCCTTCATCCACTTCGGCTTCGGCCATGTCGCGTCCAACAGCGTCCCGCTGCTGGTCTTCGGCTTCCTCGCCGCGCTCGGCGGCATCCGCCGGTTCACCGCCGTGGCCGCGACGATCATCGTGGTCGACGGCCTCGGGGTCTGGCTGGTCTCGCCGGAGCACTCCACCACAGCGGGCGCGTCCGGGCTGGTCTTCGGCCTCTTCGGCTATCTGCTCGTACGCGGTTTCGTGGACCGCAGAGTCCTCGACATGGCCGCCGGACTGGTCGTCGGCGCGGTCTGGGGCTCGTCGATCCTGCTGGGGCTCTCCCCCGCCAACACCGCGGTCAGCTGGCAGGGCCATCTGTTCGGCCTGATGGCGGGCACAGCGGCGGCGTTCGTCTTCCGCCGCCGCTGACCCCCTGCGGGCCGAAGGCTCCGCTCAGACCGCCAGGCCCCGCACCAGCAGGTCCAGCAGCGCGCAGGCGAAGAGCGCTATCCCGATGAAGCCGTTGACCGAGAAGAACGCCCGGTTCAGCCGGGACAGATCGTGCGGGCGCACCACCCGGTGCTCGTACACGAAGGCGACGGCCACGATCGCCATGCCGATCCAGTAGAACAGCCCCGCCCCGGTGGCCAGCCCGAACCAGACCAGCAGCCCGGTCGTGATCACATGGCAGACCCGGGCGCCCCACAGCGCGGCCGGAATGCCGAACCGGGCCGGAACCGAACGCACCCCGTGCGCCCGGTCCGCCTGGACGTCCTGGCAGGCGAAGATCAGGTCGAAGCCGCCGATCCAGACACCGACCGCGAGCCCGAGGATCACCGCGTCCCACGACCAGCTCCCGGTGACCGCCAGCCAGGCGCCGACCGGCCCTATCGCCTGGGCGAGCCCGAGGATCGCGTGCGGGTAGTGGGTGAACCGCTTCCCGTACGGATAGACCACCATCGGCACCACCGCGAGCGGCGCCAGCGCCAGGCAGAGCGGGTTCAGCAGCGCCGCCGCGCCCAGGAAGAAGACGACCGCGACGAGCGCCCCCGTCCACGCCGACCGCACCGAGACCGCACCGGTGACCAGTTCCCGGCCCGCGGTGCGCGGGTTACGGGCGTCGATCTCCCGGTCGATGATCCGGTTGGCGGCCATCGCGAACGTCCGCAGCCCCACCATCGCGACGGTGACCAGCAGCAGCGTGACCCAGTGGATCGACGCGTCGTCCAGGAACATCGCGGTCAGCGCGGCGATGTACGCGAAGGGCAGCGCGAAGACCGAGTGCTCGATCATCACCAGCCGCAGGAACGCCTTGACCTTGCTGTTCGGCCGTACGGGCCCGGAGCCCAGGGCTGCTTCGGCGGCGCTCACAGTCCGTATTCCTTCCACCGGCGGTCGACCTTCGCCGCCGTCTCGCGGTCGGACTCGACCATCTCCGGCCAGCCTCCGTCCCGGGTGTAGCCCTCCTCGGGCCACTTCCGCGTCGCGTCGATGCCCGCCTTGCCGCCCCAGAACTGCTGGTAGGAGGCGTGGTCGAGGTGATCGACGGGGCCCTCGGTGACCGTCAGGTCCCGCGCGTAGTCCGTGTTGCCGAGCGCCCGCCAGGCCACCTCGTGCAGATCATGGACGTCGCAGTCGGAGTCCACCACCACGATCAGCTTGGTCAGCGACATCATGTGCGCGCCCCAGATCGCGCTCATCACCTTCTGGGCGTGCTTCGGGTACTTCTTGTCGATCGAGACGATCGCGCAGTTGTGGAAGCCGCCCGCCTCCGGCAGGTGGTAGTCCACGATGTCCGGCACGATGATCTTGAGGAGCGGCAGGAAGAACCGCTCGGTGGCCCGCCCCAGCGGCCCGTCCTCGGTCGGCGGACGGCCCACCACGATCGACTGGAGCAGCGGACGCCGCCGCATGGTCACGCAGTCGATGGTCAGCGCGGGGAACGGTTCCTGCGGGGTGTAGAAACCGGTGTGGTCGCCGAACGGCCCCTCAGGCAGCGTCTTCCCGGGCTCCAGCCACCCCTCCAGGACGACCTCCGCCTGCGCGGGCACCTGGAGCGGCACGGTCTTGCAGTCGACCATCTCGATCCGCTTGCCCTGGATGAACCCGGCGAAGAGGTACTCGTCGATGTCCCCCGGCAGCGGCGCGGTCGAGGCGTACGTCACCGAGGGCGGTGCGCCGAACGCGATGGCGACCGGCAGCCGTTCCCCGCGCCGGGCGGCGACCTGGTAGTGGTTGCGGCTGTCCTTGTGGATCTGCCAGTGCATGCCGATGGTGCGGCGGTCGTGGCGCTGGAGCCGGTACAGCCCCAGGTTGCGGATGCCGCTCTCCGGGTCCTTGGTGTGGGTGAGCCCCAGGTTGAAGAAGGAGCCGCCGTCCTCGGGCCAGGTGAAGAGCGCGGGGAGCCGGTCCAGGTCCACGTCGTCGCCGGTGAGGACGACCTCCTGGACGGGCGCGCTCTCCTGCTTCACCTTCTTCGGCGGCACGTGCACCATCGAGCCGAGCTTCCCGAAGGCCTCCCGCACCCCGACGAATCCGTGCGGCAGCTCCGGCCGGAGCAGCCCGCCGATCTTGTCGCTGATGTCGGCGTACGACGTCAGCCCGAGCGCCTTGAGCAGCCGCCGGTCGGTCCCGAAGACGTTCATGGCCAGGGGCATCGAGGACCCCTTGACATTCTCGAAGAGCAGCGCGGGGCCACCCGCCTTGTTGACCCGGTCGACGATCTCGCCGACCTCCAGATACGGGTCGACCTCGGCCTTGATGCGCTTGAGATCGCCCTCACGCTCCAGGGCCCGGAGGAGGGAACGAAGATCGTCGTAAGCCATGCCGTCCAGTTTGTCATCACCGCCGACGATCACCCCGGGTACCCCACCGACACCGCCCCGGGAGCCCGCCCCGCGCTCCCGGGGCTCCCGGCCCGGCGGCGCACCGGACCCGGCCCCGGTGCGTCGCCGTACGGTTCCGCTCCGTTCGCCGCTGCATGTCAGGGGCACCGGCTACTCTGGCCCCACACCGGGGCGGGACATGCCCCGCCAACTCTCCGCAGGGGGACCTTTCACCATGTTCCGGGCCCTGATCTATCTCCTGCCGCTGGCGCTGACGATCTACGCCTTCATCGACTGCCTGAACACCCCTGAGGACGAGGCCAAGCACCTGCCGAAGATCGCCTGGGTCTTCATCATCCTGCTGTTCTGGATCGTCGGCCCGATCGTCTGGCTGGCCGCCGGCAAGATGCGCAACGCTCCCGCCGGGGGCCGCACGCCCTCCGAGTGGCACCGCAACCACCGCTCGCAGTGGGTCGCGCCGGACGACAACCCGGAGTTCCTCCAGGGGCTGCGCGAGGAGAACAAGAAGGACGAGTCGCTGCTCAAGGACTGGGAGGCGGATCTGCGCCGCCGCGAGGAGGAGTTGAAGCGCCGGGAGAACGGCGACAGCCCGAGCCCTTCCGGCGAGTAGCCCGCCACCCTTTCGCGATGACGGGACAGCCCTTGGCCCGCCGCCCTTCCCCGGCGCACAGCCGCTCGCCCCTCTGGTGAGCAGACCCCCGCTCCGTCCTCCAGGGGGCGTCCGCCCGATCAGGGCCGGACGCCCCCTTTCGCATGTCGCCCGAAATCTGCTACTCCTCGTCAACTCCTCACCTATACCCTCGGGTTGACGATGTGACAGATTCAGTGGGTCGTCGGCGCTGGGGGTGCTGTGGAGAGAGAGCTGTACGGGCGCGAGGCGGTCTTCGGTGACGACGGCCTCGCGGCACGACTGACCGGCCTCACCCCGTACCGTCTCGCCCGCGCCGACTACGAGCACCACGACGACCCGCCGGCCGTGGTGTTCACCGGCGGCCGGGGCATGGGCAAGACCGCCGTCCTCAAGCAGCTGCGCCATCTGTACCGCGAGGTCACCCCGGTCGCCCTGGTCGACTGCGAGGCGGTCACGGCCCCCGCGGACCCGGGCCCCGGCTGGTCCCCGGTCACCGGGGCGCTGCCCGAGCTGGCCGTCCAGCTGAGCACCCGGGTGCGCGCGGCGCGGCCGGTGCGGTTCCCCCGGCTGAGCCTCGGGCTGGTGGCCGTCGCCTCCATCTCCTGGACCCGCGAGGACGAGACCCGGGCCCGCCGCGACCTCCAGTCGCTCGGCCCGATGCTGGCGACCGTCGACGGACGCGGCGCCGCGGCGACCGGCTGGGTCACCAAGGTGCTGACCAAGCTGGCCGCCAGCGCCTTCGACACGGTGGCGCCGATGGCCGGAATGATCGCTGAGGCCACCGTCGAAACGGTCCTTGAAGTAACGTTCAGCCGCTTTCAGCGCCGCTCCGCCGACTGGTACGGCGGCTACCCGCACGCCGGGGGCAACGGCCGGGCCGGGCTGCGGCAGCTGGCCGTCGACTTCGAGCGCGGCGGCGACCTGCGCCGCCGGGCCGAGGACCACCTGGTGCTCGCCCTGGCCGAGGACCTGGTCGCGGCCTACGGCGGCCTGTCCGTGGGCGCCCGCCGGGGCCGCCCGGTCCTGCTCGTCGACAACGCGCACACCGCCCTGGGCCGACAGCTGCTGGAGCCCCTGCTGCGGCGGCGGGCCGCCGGAGGGCGCGACCGGATCGCGGTGTTCGCCTCCTCCCGGGCCCGGGAGCACGAAGGGCTGAGCCACGCGGCGCGGCGCAGGCTCCCCGAGGTGGCACACGGCTCGCACTGGACCCGGGGCACCGGAGTGACCTCCGGCATCCTGGCCGTGGAGCTGAACCCGCTCGACCCGGAGCAGGCACGCGCCGCCTTCGACCGGCACGACCCCCGGGGCCGCACCCCGGCCGGGCTGGCCCGCGGAGTGCACCGGCTGACCGGAGGGCGCCCCCTGGCCGTGGAACTGCTGGCCCTGGCGGCGGGCCAGGCCCCCGAGCCCGCCTCGCTGGTGCCCGGCTCGCTGCTGGACACCGTGGTGGAGGTACGCGAGGACCGGGCACCCGCCCGGGTCGCCGACGAGCTGCTCGCCCGGCTGCTGCCGGGCCCCGCGCCACGCCTGGACCAGCTCGCCGTACTGGCCGCCGCGCACGACGAGGACTCCGCCCGGCTGCTCGCGGAGAACCGGCTGGGCCGGGGCGCGCCGGACGGCGATGTGGCCCTGCGGATGCGCGACGCGCTGCGGGCCGACGGCTGGCCGGTCGGGACCGGCCACTTCGTCGCCGATCCGCTGCTGCGGGCCCTGCTCCTGCACCGGCTGCGCTTCCAGGACGACGACCACCCCTCTCACGGCGTGTGGCAGGCGGTGCACGTCACGCTGCGCGGGGCGTACGCCCCGAGCGGGCGCCGTCCGAACGTCCCGCGCCTGCTGCACCAGAAGCTGGTGCTGGGCGACGCGGAGGCGTGCGTGGCCCATCTGCGGCTGCGGTTCGACGAACCGGACGTACGGGGCTGGCTCGGCTCGCTGTGCTTCCTCGTCTCGGCGCCGTACCCGCGTCCCCGGGGGTTCACCGGCTCCGATCCCCGGCGCGCGGTCGCGCTCGGCCGGGCCGACAACGCACCGCCCCAGGGGCTCGAACCGTCGGCCGCGGAGCTGCACACCCGGCTGCGCCGACTGCTGCACGGCCTCTGGCTGCTGTCCGATCCGCTGGCTCTGCCGGACGACGAGGTGATCGACAAGATGGCACACGAATTACGGCAGCTCTCCGGCCGCCATCCGACCGGTAACAGCGTGCTGTGGGACGCGGCCACCCACTGGCCCCGCGACATCCGGGCCTGGCGCCCGCCGTCCATGCCGCCGGGAGGCCCGGATGCGTAACCCGCTGCGCTACCGCCTCTGGTACACCGCCCGGCAGAAGGTCGTCACCTCGGTGGTGGCCGGCGCCCTGGCCGTCACGGGCGGCTGGTACGGATTCGGCAGGATCACCGCCCCCGAGGACCGCTCCTGCGCGAAGGGCGTCGAGCGGCCCGCGGGCAGCGACGAGTGCGTCGGGGTCGCCGACGGCGGGACCTACGACTTCGGCCGGTCCCAGCTCACCGACGTCGTGGCGGCCATCGCCCGGGAGAACGCCACCCTGAAGCCCGGCCAGTACGCCACGGTCGCCCTGCTCCTCCCACTGACCTCGACGGACGGGGCGATGCGGACGAAGATGCAGCACGAGCTCCAGGGCGCGTTCGCCTCGCAGTACCGGGCCAACCGGCTCTCCAACGAGCAGGTCCCCAAGATCCGGCTGGTCCTCGCCAACAGCGGGAAGAACAACCTGCTGTGGCGCCCGGCCGTGGACCGGCTGAAGAGGATGACCGGCGCCCCGGACCACCTGCGGGCCGTGTCCGGCGTCGCCACCAGCAGTACGCAGATCAAGGCGGCGGTACGGGAGCTGACCGCCGCGCACATCGCGGTCGTCGGCACCACCATCACCGCCGACGACATCGCCAACGGACCGAAGAACGACCCCTTCCCCGGACTGGCCCGGGTCTCCCCCACCAACCGGGACGAGGCCGACGCCCTGGCCCACTTCGGCCGGGTCAAGGCGGAGAAGGCGCTGCTGGTCCAGGACACCCGGACCGGCGACCACTACACCGACACCCTGCGCACCGCCTTCACCCGGCTGGTCCGGGGAACCCGCTACCAGCCGCAGCTGTTCACCTCGCGCGGCGACCCCAACGACGAGGGCAACACGGCCAACACGTTCCGCGACATCACCCATCTGATCTGCGACACCAAGGACGCGGACACGGTGTTCTTCGCCGGACGCCACACCCAGCTGCGGCAGTTCATCAACGCGCTCGGCGGCCGCGGCTGCCAGGACCGCCCCTTCACGATCCTGACCGGCGACGAGGGCTCGTACCTGGGCAACGACAAGAAGCTCGACCGCAACGCGCTGCGTCAGAAGGTCACCGTCCGCTACGCCTCACTGGCCCATCCCGACGCCTGGGCCACGGCGCCCGGGAAGGGGAAGGCGACGAGAGGGGGCTCCCCGCAGGACTACCAGGAGTTCCTGGACCTGCTGGCCACCGTCGCGAAGGCCCCGGTCGGGCCGATCGGACCGACCGGGCACAAGGACCTCACCGACGGCCAGATCATCGTCGCCCACGACGCGATGACGCTGGTGGTGCAGGCCGTCCGGCGGGCGAGTCCGGGTGGCCGGCTGCCGGAGCTCGCGGACGTGGGCGAGCAGTGGTCGCGGGTGAACGGCTCGCTGAAGGTGTCGGGGGCCAGCGGCTGGATCTGCCTGGACAACCACGGCAACCCGCACAACAAGGCCGTCCCCGTGGTGGAGCTGGCGCCCGAGGACGCCCGGCAGCGCTTCGTGGCGCTCGCCTGGCCCCGGGGGGCGCCACCGGACGCCACGTGCCTGCCCCCCGCGTAGGGAGCCGGGCCCCGGCTCAGCGCTCGGCCGCGTACTCCTCGCGGAGTCCGGCCCAGCGCACCGGGGTCCACTTCGACCAGTCGGCCGGGTAGCCGTCGAGCGCGTCCGCCAGATAGCGGAAGTGGTCGTGCCAGCTCGCCAGCCGGTCCAGGCGGAGTGCGTCGTCACCGTGGAACTCATGGGTGAAGCGGAGCAGGACGTGGTCACCTCGCGGCGGCTCCAGATGGAAGCGGATGCGGCCGGAACGCCCCTCGAAGCTGTACTCGGCGACCCGCTCGACGTCCCAGGCGGTGACCGTGCCGGAGACGGCCGCGGCCTGGCCGGGGCGGTCGGGGGTGAGCCGGTGCAGCGTGATCGCGCCGCCGACCCGGGGTTCGAAGGGGGCGGCGGAGGCCAGCCAGCCCGGCAGGCCCCCGGAACTGGCAACGGCTGCCCACACCCGCGGAACGGGGTGGGGCAGCCGGAGCGTGAACCTCAGGACGTGCTGGTCGCCGTGGGTCTCGCTGGTGCCGGGCTCGATGACGGGGGTGGCATCGGTCATGGTTCCAGCGTGACCCGGCGGTGCGTGATCCGCACCCGTGCGGGGGCGGGTCAGACCCCGGCGTAGGAGTGCTTGCCGGTGACGAAGATGTTCACGCCGTAGTAGTTGAAGAGCCAGCAGCCGAAGGCGATCAGCGCCAGGTAGGCGGCCTTGCGGCCCTTCCAGCCGGCCGTGGCACGGGCGTGCAGGTAGCAGGCGTACGCGACCCAGGTGATGAAGGACCAGACCTCCTTGGGATCCCAGCCCCAGTAGCGGCCCCAGGCGTCACCGGCCCAGATGGCGCCCGCGATGATCGTGAACGTCCACAGCGGGAAGACGGCCGCGTTGATCCGGTACGAGAACTTGTCGAGCGAGGCGGCGGCAGGCAGCCGCGACAGCACCGAGTGGGCGAACGAACCGGGCTCCCCGCCGCGCGCGAGCTTGCTCTCGTAGCTGTCGCGGAACAGGTAGAGCAGGGTGCCGACCGCGCCGATGTAGAAGACGGCACCGCAGAGGATGGCGGTGGAGACGTGGATCCACAGCCAGTACGAGTGCAGCGCGGGCACCAGCTGGTCACTGTCGGTGTAGAGCCAGGTCGTCGCGATGCCGAGGTCCAGCAGGACGGTGGTGACCAGCGCCAGCCCCATCCAGCGGACGTTCTTCTTCAGCGCGAGCAGGACCAGGTACGTACCGACCGCCGCCGTGGAGAACGTGATCGAGAACTCGTACATGTTGCCCCAGGGGGCACGCTGCACGGAGAGCGCGCGGGTGAGCACCCCGGCGGCCTGCACCAGGAAGGCGAGCACGGTCATGGAGACCGCCATCCGCCCGTACAGGTCGCCCTTGAACGTGCCACCGGCCGCGCCGGGCCCGTCCGGCACGTCGCGGGAGCCGGCCGCCGCGCGCGTCACGATCTTCGGACGGTCCAGTACGGCGGTCCCGCCGCCCTTCTGCCCGGCCTTCACCCGCACCTGGACGGCCGCGGTCTTCGCCTCGGCCCCGGTCAGCGCGGCGGCGGTGCGGCCCACCTTGCTGCGGCTGCCGAACACCCACTCCGCGATGTGCGCGAAGAAGGCCAGGGTGTAGACGGCCATCGACGAATAGATCAGCACATTGCTGGTGTGCGCCAGGTTCTCGTTGGTAGCGGCGGCGAGATTCACTTCTCAGCCCCTTCGGCAGGTTCTACGGAGGATTCTTCAGACTCTTCGGAGCCGGAATCGGAATCGGGGGATGGGTCGGGTACGGCGGGTGCCGAGTCGAGGAGCGCGACCGCGAGGTCGGCCAGTTCCTCGGGAAGTCTGGCGGACTCGCTGCGGCCGAGCCCCGCCATCTCCACAACCGTGACACCGTCCGCGCCGGTCACCGCCCGCACCCAGACCCGGCGCCGCTGGATGAACAGCGAACCCGCGAGCCCGGCGATCGCGGCGACGGCCCCGGCGAGCGCCCAGCCACTGGCCGGCTGCTCCGAGATCTGGAAGCTGGCCCACTCGTCGACGCCTTCGAAGGTGATGGAGCCCGCGCCGCCGGGGAGCTTCATCGTCTCGCCGACCAGCAGCCGCTGCTTGAGCTGCTTGCCGTCGGCGTCCTTGAACTCCGTCATCTTGGACTTGTCGAGCTGGTACACGTTCTGCGCCAGCCCGGAGTCCACGCCGAGGCTGCCGTGGAAGCCGTTGAGGGCGAGCACGGGGAAGTCCGCGGCCGGGAACTGCGAGAACATCGTGCCCTTGCCGTTGCCCGCGAAGGTCGGCACGAAGAACGCCTGGAAGCCCAGCTGGGTCTTCTTGCCGTTCTTGTCGCGGTACCCGTCCATCACCTTGATCGCGCCGGACGAGGTGACGTTGCTGTCCATGGGCAGCAACGGCACCGCGTTGCGGTAGACCTCCTTGCCGGAGGCGTCCTTGACCGAGACGACGGGGGCGTAGCCGTGCGCGTTCAGGTAGACCTTGGTGCCGTCGATCTCCAGCGGCTCGTTGACCCGGATGACGGTCTTCTTCGGCTTGCCGTACGCGCCCTCCTCGTACGTCACATGGGCCTCGTAGGTCCTGGGCGTACCACGCTGGGGGCCGTTGCGCTCGTAGGTGCCGACGAACTTGTCGAGCGTGAAGCTGAACGGGACGAGGGAGTCCTCGTCGAAGAGCGAGCCGGACTTGAAGTCGTCGTACTGGGGCTTCGTGTTGGCGAAGCCGTCGCCCTGCACGATCAGTTTGGCGCCCTCGGACTTGAAGAGCTGCCCGTACGCGAAGGCCACCAGCATCACGATCAGGGCGATGTGGAAGACCAGGTTCCCGGCCTCGCGCAGATAACCCTTCTCCGCGGCGACCGCCTCGCCCACGGTGTGCGCCCGGTAGCGCCGCTTCCGCATCATCCCGAGGGCGGCCTCGCGCACCTCCTCGGGCCCGGCCGCGGTGCGCCAGGTGGTGTACGCGGGCAGCCGGGTCAGCCGCTTGGGGGCGCCCGGCGGGCGTCCGCGCAGCTGGCCGATGAACTGGCCGGTGCGCGGAACGATGCAGCCGATGAGCGAGATGAACAGCAGGATGTAGATCGCGGAGAACCACACCGAGCTGTAGACGTCGAAGAACTGGAGCTTCTCGTAGAGCGGCGAGACGGTGGTGTGGAGCTTCTTGAAGTTCTCCACCTTCAGCTGGTCCACGCTGTTCTGCGGGATCAGAGATCCGGGGATGGCGCCGAGCGACAGCAGGAAGAGCAGGATCAGCGCCACCCGCATCGAGGTGAGCTGCCGCCAGAACCAGCGGACCCAGCCGATGACGCCCATCGCGGGCAGGGCGGCCGGGCTCTCCTCGCTGGGGGCCGTGGAGAGCTGGGAGCCGGCGGCGGCGAGCTCGGGAGCGTCCTCCTCGTTGTTCCGCTGCTCGCGCCCGGGGGCGGAGGGGTTGGACGTGGTGTTGCTCATGGAACTCAGATCCCCACCGTGAAGCCACTGGACCAGCTCTGTACCTGCTGCATCATCGTGTCCCATACACCGGTGAGCAGCAGCAGACCGGTCACGATCATCATGCCTCCGCCGATCCGCATGACCCAGGCGTAGTGCTTCTTGACCCACCCGAACGCGCCGAGCGCCCGGCGGAAGGCGACGGCGGCGAGGACGAAGGGGATACCGAGACCGAGGCAGTACGCGACGGTCAGTATCGCCCCGCGCCCGGCGGTGCCCTGGTCCATCGCGAGGATGCTCACCGAGCTGAGTGTCGGCCCCAGGCACGGGGTCCAGCCGATCCCGAAGAGGGCGCCCAGCAACGGGGCGCCCGCCAGGCCGGTCACCGGCCGTTTGTGGATGCGGAACTCACGCTGGGTCATCCAGGGCATCAGCCCCATGAAGAACACGCCCATCAGGATCATCAGCGCGCCGAGGATCTTGGTGAGGATGTCGCCGTGTTCCAGGAGGGTCTGGCCGAAGAAGCCGAAGAGCGCGCCGCCGGAGACGAACACGGCGGTGAAGCCGAGCACGAAGAGCGAGGCGCCCGCGACCATCCGCCCGCGCCGGGCCTGCGCCAGGTCGGTGCCGCTGACGCCGGTGACGTAGCTGAGGTAGCCGGGTACGAGCGGCAGCACGCACGGCGAGAAGAACGAGACCAGTCCGCCGAGCACGGCGACGGGCAGGGCGACGAGCAGCGCCCCGTTCAGGACGGTCTGGTTCTCGCCCGTGAGCGCGGCAAGGGTGTGCACGGGATCACTTCTCCGCGATCAGCGGGTCGATCATCTTGTGCAGCCCGTCGGCGTCGAGCGCGACCAGCGAGCGCGCGGCGATCTTCCCGTCGCGGTCCAGGACCACGGTCGAGGGGATGGCCTGCGGCCGGAGCGTGCCCTTGGGGAAGCGGAGCAGGAGCTTGCCGACCGGGTCGTAGATGCTCGGGTAGGTGACGCCGTAGTCCTTCTCGAAGCTGATCGCGGGGCCCTTCTGGGGGTCGCGCGTGTTGATCCCGACGAACTGGACGTCCTTGTCGGCGGTCTCCTTGGCGACCCGGGAGAAGTACTGCGCCTCCAGGCGGCAGGGCCCGCACCAGGAGCCCCACATGTTCAGCACGACGACCTTGCCCTTGTAGTCGGCCACGTCGAGCTGCTTGCCGTCGAGGGTCTCGCCGTCGAGCTTCGGGGCGTCCTTGCGGTCAGCCTTGGCCACGGTCGAGACGCCGCCGGTTCCGGTGACGAAGTTCGTGTTCCCGCCGCCTCCGGCCTTCGCGCCGTCCCCGCCGCACGCCGTCAGCGTGAGGGCGAGGGCGGCGACCGCTGCGGGGGCGGCGAGCAGGGTGAAGCGGCGTCGGGGTGCGCGGCCATGGCTCATGTGAAAAGTTTCGCATGGCGCTTTCGATGATCTCGGGCACCCCCCTCAGTGCCCGTAAAGCCCGTTGTCAGGCTTTTTTAAAGAAGGTGTTCCAGCCGCCCGCGGGCCCCTGACCGACCTCCAGCGTACGGAGCTTGTCGAGCACCTGGGGAGTCTGCACGTCGAGCCAGTCGACGAACTGACGGAAGGAGACCAGGCGCACATCCGGCTTCCCGGCGATTTTCTTCAGCACTTCTTCCACGGCGTCCATATAGATACCGCCGTTCCACTCCTCGAAGTGGTTTCCGATGAAGAAGGGAGCGCGATTCGACTGGTACGCGCGATTGAATCCGGCGAGATAGGACTGGGCGGCCTGTTCGCGCCAGCCGGGGTAGCGCGACGGCATTCCCTTGGTCGTGTTCCGCGACTGGTTGGCGAGGATGTTGTAGTCCATCGACAGGACCTCGAAGCTGTGCCCCGGGAACGGCATGCCCTGGAGCGGCAGGTCCCAGACGCCGTCCCGCTTCCTGGGCCAGACCTGGGTGCCGCCCGGTGAGCTGGCGTCGTAGCGCCAGCCGAGGCGGCGTGCGGTGGGCAGCAGATTCTCCTGCCCGAGCAGGCAGGGGGCCCGGCCGCCGATCAGTTCCTTGCGGTAGTCGAAGGGCAGCGGTTCAAGATCGGTCCAGCCGGTATTCGTGCGCCACTCGGTGACGAAGGAGACCGCCTGGTCGATTTCGCTCTGCCACTGGGCGGAGGACCAGTTCGCCACCGATCCTGAACCGCCGCAGAAATGCCCGTTGAAATGGGTGCCGATCTCGTGTCCGTCGAGCCAGGCCTGGCGGACGTTCTTCAGCGTCGCCTTGATGTGTTCATCAGTGAGATATCCGATGTCGGAAGCGCCGACGGGGTTGTTCGGCGGCCGGTACATGGACTTCTTCGACTCGGGCAGCAGATAGAGCCCGGACAGGAAGAAGGTCATCGCCGCCTCGTGCTGCCGGGCGAGTTCCAGAAAACGCGGGAAGAGCCCGTTGCCGACCTCGCCCGCCCCGTCCCAGGAGAAGACCACGAACTGCGGGGGTGTCTGGCCGGGTTCGAGCGGGACCGGCTTCGCGGGCTGGTGCGGCTGCTTCCCGGTGTCGGCGGTGGAACCGTCGCCGATCTTCCGTACGTCCTTCTTCGCGGGGCCGGTGCCCCGCGTGGCCCCGTCCGCGCTCTTCTCCCCCGTGCCCCCCGAACGGTCGGCGCCCGAGGAACCGAAGGTGCCGCACCCCGCCACCCCGACGGCTGCGGCGGCCCCGAGACCCGCCCCGAGCAGCCCCCTTCGGCTGATGTCACGCATAACTACCCCATTTGCGGTCGTTTTTCCTCAAGTCCATACAAACTGGCAAAGTATGAGATGAGGAAAGCGACGCAGGGGTTCCGTGAGCTAGCACATGATTCTCACCAGGGCCAGACTCCAGACGCGCTCGAACGTACGACCCCGTAGGGGATGAGAGGTGGTGGCGGCACGTCAACCGCCGCACGGGCAGCCGGAAAAAGGCGATCGCCGGGCGGAGGGAGGAACCCCGTCCGTCCGGCGATCGCCGACTGCGTGCCCAAAGGCCACCCGTGCCGGGCCCATGCCGGGCCCATGCCGGGCCCGTACCGGGATTACGCGCCGAAGGCCTTCGACTTGCCCTTCACCGGCTTCGCCCCGGCCAGCAGATGGACCGGGACCAGATCGCGCGCCGGCTCCGTGTACCCGACCGACACGATCTTGTCGCCCCGGTAGGTGAAGCTGGTCAGCGAGGCCAGGGTGCACTGCCGCTTGCGCGGGTCGTGCCAGAGCCGCCGCCGCTCGACGAAGCTCCGTACGATCCAGATCGGCAGCTGGTGGCTGACGCAGACCGCCTCGTGGCCGCGAGCGGCGTCGCGCGCCGTGTCCAGCGCGCCCATCATCCGCACGACCTGCTCGACGTACGGCTCGCCCCAGGACGGCCGGAACGGGTTGGTCAGGTGCTTCCAGTTGTCCGGCTTGCGCAGCGCGCCGTCGCCGACGCCGAAGGACTTGCCCTCGAAGACGTTGGCCGCCTCGATCAGCCGCTCGTCGGTGGCCAGCTCCAGGTCGTGCGTCCTGGCGATCGGCGTGGCCGTCTCCTGGGCGCGCTCCAGCGGGGAGGCGACGACATGGGTGATGTCGCGGCCCGCCAGGTGCTCGGCGACCCGGTCGGCCATCTGGCGGCCGAGCTCGGAGAGGTGGTAGCCGGGGCGGCGCCCGTAGAGCACGCCCTCCGGATTGTGCACCTCGCCGTGGCGCATCAGATGGACGACGGTGATGTCCGCGCCGTCCTTGTCCTTGCGGCCCGCGCCCTCGGCGGGACCGGCGTTCTCGCTCATGCGGTGGCCTCCGATGCGGCGCGGGCGGCGGCGGGCAGGGCTGCGGCGATCCGCTCCACGGCCCGCGTGTCGTGGGCGGTGGAGACGAACCAGGACTCGAAGGCGGAGGGCGGCAGGTAGACGCCCTGCGCGAGCATCGAGTGGAAGAAGGCGGTGAAGCGGAAAGCTTCCTGCTGCTTCGCGTCGTCGTAGTCGCGCACCGGGCGGTCGGTGAAGAAGACGGAGAACATGTTGCTCGCCGCCTGCACGGTGTGCGCCACGCCCTCCTTGGTCAGCGCCTCGCCGACCAGTGCGCGGATCTCCGCGGAGACCGCGTCGACCTTGGCGTACGCCGCGTCGTCGAGCAGTCGCAGCTGGGCGAGACCGGCGGCGGTGGCGACCGGGTTCCCGGAGAGGGTGCCCGCCTGGTAGACGGGACCGGCCGGGGCGAGGTGCGCCATCACGTCCGCGCGCCCGCCGAACGCCGCGGCCGGGAAGCCGCCGCCCATGACCTTGCCGAAGGTCATCAGGTCGGGCCGGACCCCGTCGACGCCGAACCAGCCGGCCTTCGAGGTACGGAAGCCGGTCATGACCTCGTCCGAGATGTACAGCGCGCCGTTGGCCGCGCACAGCTCCTTGAGCCCGACGTTGAACCCGTCCAGCGGCGGCACGACGCCCATGTTGCCCGGCGAGGCCTCGGTGATCACACAGGCGATCTCGCCGGGGTGCGCGGCGAACGCCTCACGGACCGCTTCCAGGTCGTTGTACGGCAGCACGATCGTGTCACCGGCCTGGGCACCGGTGACCCCCGGCGTGTCCGGGAGGCCGAAGGTGGCGACCCCGGACCCGGCGGCGGCCAGCAGCGCGTCCACATGGCCGTGGTAGCACCCGGCGAACTTCACCACCTTGGCCCGGCCGGTGAAACCGCGGGCGAGACGGATCGCCGACATGGTCGCCTCGGTGCCGGACGACACCAGCCGCACCTGCTCCACCGGCTCGATCCGGGCCACGATCTCCTCGGCGAGCGCGACCTCGCCCTCACCGGGCGTACCGAACGAGGTGCCGCGGGCCACGGCCTCCTGGACCGCGGCGATGACCTCCGGGTGGGAGTGGCCGAGGATCATCGGCCCCCACGAGCACACGAGGTCGACGTACTCACGTCCGTCGGCGTCGGTGAGGTACGGACCGCTGCCGGACACCATGAAGCGGGGCGTACCGCCCACGGCCCGGAAGGCACGTACGGGAGAGTTCACGCCGCCGGGCGTCACGAGGGACGCGCGGTCGAAAAGCGTCTGCGAAACTGGGGCGTCATAGGGAAAGCTCACACAAGCCATGGTGTCAGAGCCACGGACGGACTCGCGGACAGGTGTTTCACCGCACGTCCGTGGGGGAGGTCACTGACACGATGATCGGGTTGCGCGGCGGGGGCTTGGCTCCTAAGTAGTAGTCGGGTGGATGAGATATGCATCGCGGTGGCGGAGTGGGCGAGGGGACCGGCGACCCGGGGTCCGAGCCTGCCCGGCGGGGTCGGCACCGGCGTGAGGCGGGGCGCGAGAAGGGCGTACGGGCCGGGGGTACGCAGGGTGGCGAGTCCGGGATCGGGAGTGGTGGCCGGATGGGGGTGACCTACAAGTACTTCGGCGCGCCGGACGGGGCGACCGCGGCGCGCGTGCCCATTTCGATGCGGCCCGAGGAGCTGGGCGGCGACGAGCTGGGCATGGGCGGCATGTTCACCAAGATCAAGCCGGAGACGGTCGCGGCCATGGTCCTGACCGGCATACAGGGCATACCGCTCCACAAGGTGCCCCCGCTCGAACTGGTCGTGCTGCACCCCGACTACGCGGTGGTCAAGCTTCCGATGACGGTGGTCGACCCGCTGCGCGGCGTCGGCGAGGAGTCGGTGGGCGCGGCGGCCTTCATCTGGTCCACGGTCCCGGACCGCGGCGGCCCGCGCGACGCGTTCAACGTCTACCGGCTGCTCCACGAGTGGCAGGACTTCTCCCACCGCCTGCACGACGCGGGCCATCAGGCGTACTGCCTGGTGTGGCCGTGATCCGGCCCCGCCCGGCGCGGCGGGACCGGGGCTTCCGGGCATGACGAAGGCGGCGCGGGCCATGTGTGCCCGCGCCGCCTTCGTGCGTACGTCAGTGGTGCGTACGCCAGTCGCGCGTATGTCAGTGGTGCGTATGTCAGTGGTGCGTACGCCGGTGACATGCGCGCCAGTGGCGCGTACGGCCGTGGCGCGTACGGCCGTGGCGCGTACGGCCGTGGATCAGGCGGCCGTGGATCAGGCGGCGGTACCGGCGGCCTCGGCCACCTTGGCGATGACCTCGGCGATCGCCGTGGTGACCTCGGCGTCGTCGGCGGGGTGGGTCTCGGCGAAGCGGGTCACGGAGCCGGGGATGGACAGCTTGACCTCCTCCAGGACCACGGCACCGGCGATGCCGGCCGACTTGCGGGCGTCGTCCTGCGCCCAGACGCCGCCGTACTGGCCGAAGGCGGTGCCGACCACGGCGACCGGCTTGCCGGAGAGCGCACCGGCACCGAACGGGCGGGACAGCCAGTCGATGGCGTTCTTCAGGACGGCGGGCATGGTGCCGTTGTACTCGGGCGAGAACAGCAGGAAGGCGTCGACGCCCGCCGCCACCTCACGCAGCCGCGCCGCGGCGGCCGGAACGCTGCCCTCGACGTCAATGTCCTCGTTGTAGAAGGGCACGTCGGCCAGGCCCTCGAAGATCGAGATCTCGGCGCCCGAGGGGGCGTGCTTGGCAGCGGCCTCAGCCAGCTGACGGTTGTGCGAACCGGCGCGAAGGCTGCCGACGAGCGCGAGGATGCGTACGGACATGAGGAACTCCCGGGGCGGAGTAGTAGCTACCATTCGATGAACTCAATCAAGCGGACCGAGGTCCGTTTAAAGTTGTACCACCCAAACGGACCGTGGTCCACTTACCCCCGTCTGGCGTTACGCTGACCCCATGACCGGCCCCGTTGAGCCTCTGCCGCAGCTGCCCGACCCCGCCCGACCGGACGGACCGGGCGAAACCCGGAAGAACCTCCTGCTCGCTCCGACCGAGGAGCCCCCGCTGCGGGCCGACGCGGCACGCAACCGCACCCTCCTGCTCGACGCCGCCTCCCGGCTGCTGTCCGGCTGCGGAGCGGCGGAACTGACCATGGATTCGGTGGCCGCCGAGGCGGGCGTGGGCAAGGGGACGGTCTTCCGGCGCTTCGGCGACCGGGCCGGCCTCCTGATCGCCCTTCTGGACCACCGGGAGAAGCAGTTCCAGGCCGCCTTCCTCTCCGGCCCGCCCCCGCTGGGCCCCGGCGCCCCCGCGACTCAGCGGCTGCACGCCTTCGGCCCCGCCGTACTGCGCCACGAGTGCGACCACCACCCGCTGATCCTGGCCAGCCGGACCGACCCGCTGCGCACCTACGCCGTCCCGGCGTACCTCCTGCGCGTCAACCACGTCGCGATACTGCTGCGGCAGGCGCAGGCGCCCGGCAGTCCGGAGCTGCTCGCCCACACCCTGCTCGGCTCCATCGAGACGGCGCTCGTCCACCACTTCACGGTCGAGCGGGGCATGCCGCTGGAGCGCCTGGAGGACGGCTGGCACCACCTGGTCGACCGGCTCACGGCGCCGGCGTAGCCGGAGACCGCGGGGCGGCGGCACAGGAGTTACGGGGCGGAGCCACGGAAGTCCCACCTTCAAGAACGGGGGCGCGGAAGCCTCACCTTCGGGACGAAAGCCCGATACCGCCCTGGTCCGACTTGATACATGCTGGAGGGACATCGACAGTTCCCGACCCCCGGGGGTCCGATGCCCGCCCAGACGCCCACCGACGCGATGGTGACCGACCTGGTCGCCGACGCCACCGCCGCGCCGTCCATGCACAACGCCCAGCCCTGGCGGTTCCGCTACGGGCGCGGCAGCGGCACGCTCGACCTGCGTGCCGACTTCGAGCGGCGGCTGCCGCAGGCCGATCCCGCCAACCGCGCCCTGCACGTGGGCTGCGGCGCCGCGCTGCTGAACCTGCGGGTTTCCGCCGCCCACCACGGCCTGACCGCGGCCACCACCCTGCTGCCGGAACCCGCGGACCCGGTGCTGCTCGCCTCCGTACGCCTGTCCGCGCGCCCGGCGGACGACGGCGCCCTGGGTGGTGATTCCGGCGGTGGTTCCGACGCTGTTTCCGCCGGTGATTCCGGCGCTGTTTCCGGCGCTGTTTCCGGCGCTGTTTCCGGCGGGCCAGGGGGTACGGGGCTCCAGGCGCTGTACCCGGCGATCGCGAAGCGGCACACCAGCCGCTACCCCTTCGACGAGCAGCCGGTGCCCGACGACGTCCGTGCCCGCCTCGTCGCCGCGGCCCGCGCCGAGGGCGCGGAGCTCGTCTTCCTCGCCGAGCCCCATCTGGAGACCGTGCTCGACCTGATCCGGGACGCCGAGGGCTACGACCGGGGCGACCCCGCGCGGGAGGCCGAGCAGGAGCACTGGGCCCGGTTCTCGAAGACCGACGCGCCGGTCGACGGCATCCCCGACTACGCCTTCGGCCCCCGCGACGCCACCGAGCGGGCGACCAACCGCGACTTCGCGGGTGGCAGACCCATGCCCGGACGCGCCCGCGTCCGGTTCGAACGCAACCCCCAGCTGGCCCTGCTGACCACGGCGGACGACCGTCCTGCGGACTGGCTCCGGGCCGGTCAGGCACTGGAACGGGTCCTGCTCGCCGCCACGCTGGAAGAGGTGTCCACCTCCTTCGCCAACCAGCCCATGGAATGGCCGGATCTGCGCTGGGTCCTGCGCGACCCCGTCCACGGCTCGGGAAACCCCCAGATGATCATCCGCCTGGGGTACGGGCCCACCGGCCCGCGCACCCCGCGCCGCGCTCTGGAACAGGTGCTGACGTTCGAGCCGTAGACCGGTGCCGGGCCGTGCCCCCGGGCCTTGTCCCGGACCGGTCCCGGGTCCTGGGGCCGTGCCGCGTGACCGCCGCCTAGGATCGCCGCCATGGCAGCTCCCCGACGCGACACCCGGGGCATCGTCGACGCCCCCGAGCTCTTCACCCAGGTGCGCTTCCGCCGCCGCGAACCCGCCGCCGAGCTGCGGCCGTACTTGGAGCACTACTGGCTGATGGACTGGGACCTGTCCGAGCCGTACGCCTCCCATCTGGTGCCGCACCCGTCCGTGAACCTGGTCTTCCAGCGGTACGCCGACGGCCCGGCCGCCACCGACGGGGCGGGGGACGCGGGGACCGCGGGACACACGGGGTTCGCGGAGGTCTCGGGCATCGGGCTGGGGCTCTTCACCCAGAAGCTGGCGGGCCGGGGGCGGGTCTGCGGGGTCCAGTTCCGGCCCGGCGGGTTCCGGCCGTTCGCGCCGGGACGACCGGTCGCGGAGTGGACGGGGCGTCGGCTCCCCGTCCACGACGTGTTCGCCCCGCCCGCCCCCGCGTCGGCGGTCCTGGACCCGGCGGAGGAGGACGCGCGGGTGGCGGCACTCGACCGGTACCTGCTGGCGCTCGGCCCGCGGCCGGACCCGCAGGCCGAACGGGCGATGGCCCTGGTGGAACTGGTCCGTACGGACCGGACGGTGCGCCGCGTCGACGAGCTGGCCCGCGCCGAGGGACTCTCGCCCCGCTCACTCCAGCGGCTCTTCGCCGCGTACGTGGGCGTCGGCCCCAAGTGGGTGATCCTCCGCTACCGCATCCACGAAGCGCTGGAGCGCGCCGAATCGGAGCGGCGGGTCGACTGGGCGGCGCTCGCAGCCGAGCTGGGTTACAGCGACCAGGCGCATCTGATCAGGGACTTCACGTCCACGGTGGGCGCACCGCCGACCGCCTTCGCCGCACGCTGACCGCGCCCTCTCCCGACACCGCTCGTGTCCGTCGCTCCTCAAACGGGTTGACGGCCGCGTACCGCCTGCAGAATATTTCTCTGCGTCACACAGCTTATTCACTGAAGAAGACACATGCGTACCGCAGAAGGAGTTCGTCCCATGCACACCCTGGTCACCGGATGCCGCGGCCGTATCGGCTCCGCCCTCGTCCCGCTGCTGCGCCGCGACGGTCACACCGTGCGCGCGGCCTCCCGCACCCCCGAGGGCCTCTCCGCGACGGCCGCCGCCCTGCCCGCGGACATCCCGGTCGTCGCCTGCGACCTCTCCGACCCGGCCACCTTCGAGGCCGCTCTCGACGGTGTCGACTCCGTGTTCCTGTACGCCGAGCCGTCCGGCATCGACGCCTTCCTCGCCGCGGCCGGGGCCGCCGGGGTCGGCCACATCGCGCTGCTCTCCTCCAGCTCCGTCCTCGCGCCCGACCCGGCGCGAAATCCGATCGCCGCCTCCCACCACGCGGTGGAGCAGGCCCTGACCGCCTCGCCGGTCACCACGACCCTGCTCCGCCCCGGCGCCTTCGCCAGCAACGCGTACCAGTGGGCGGAGTCGGTACGGGCCCACGGCTCCGTCGACCTCCCGTACCCCGGCAGCCACAGCAGCCCCATCGACAGCAGGGACATCGCCGAGGCCGCCCTCGCCGTCCTCACCGAGCCGCGGCTGCGCGGCGTGGCGTACCACCTGACCGGCCCCGCGTCGCTCACCGCCACCGAGCAGGTCGGCCTGCTGGCGGCGGCGGCCGGGCGCCCCATAGCCGTCAACGCCGTGACCCCCGAGGACTGGAAGAAGGCCGTGTCCGCGTTCCTGCCCGAGGCGTTCGCCGACGCGCTCCTCGCGTACACGGCCGCCACGGACGGCATCCCGGCCGAGGTGACCGACGACATCGAGAGGCTGACCGGCCACCCCGCCCGCACCTTCGCCGCCTGGGCCGAGGAGCACGCCGCCGCCTTCCGGCCCTGAGCGCAAACCCCTGGCCCGCCCGGACCGGCCGATGACATCCTGGCCGGGTGAACGGACCGGAGATCCACCTCGAAGTCGCCCCTGAGCTGCGGCTCTTCGTCGCACACGAACGCCGCCGAGGGCGCACGGCCGTGACGACCGACGGCTGCTCCACCCTCGGCCATGTCGTGGAGTCGCTCGGCATCCCGCTCACCGAGGCCGGGCAGATCCTGGTCGACGGCAGGCCCACACCCGTCTCGCACATCCCGGCTGCGGGCGAGCTGGTCGAGGTGCGGGCCGTGGAGCGCCCCCAGCGCGTCCCGGGCGCCCCGCTGCGCTTCCTGCTCGACGTCCATCTCGGCACGCTGGCCCGGCGGCTGCGGCTGCTGGGCATCGACGCGGCGTACGAGAGCGAGGACATCGGCGATCCGGCGCTGGCCGTCCGGTCGGCGCAGGAGCGGCGGGTGCTGCTCTCGCGGGACCGCGGACTGCTGCACCGGCGGGAGATCTGGGCCGGGGCGTATGTCTACAGCGACCGGCCAGATGAGCAACTGCGCGACGTGCTCGGACGGTTCGCGCCGCACCTCGCCCCGTGGACCAGGTGCACCGCCTGCAACGGCGCGCTGAAGTCGGCCGACAAGGACTCGGTCAGCGGCCACCTGGAGCACGGCACGCGGAGCTCGTACGACGTCTTCGCGCAGTGCACGGAGTGCGAGCGGGTGTACTGGCGGGGCGCCCACCACTCCCGCCTGGAGGCGATCGTCACGCAGGCGCTCGCCGAATTCGGCCCCGGCCCGTCCTGAGGCAAAGAGGTGTGAGCGCCGGGGCGCTTGTGGACCGAACGACCTCGGGACAGGCGGCGGGGCCGGGCGGCGGCGTCAGGCCGGGCCCGGGTCACCCTTCGCTCCGCCGCCCTCACGGAGGGCCTCGACCTGGCGTGCGCTCAGCTCGACCGTCCGCCGCATGTGGGTGATGAGCAGGGCCAGTTCCTCGTCGTCGTACGCGTCGAACATGGCCGCCCACGCGCCGTTCAGCCGCCCCCACACCGCGCCGATCTCCGCCATCCGCTCCGGTACGAGTGTGACGAGCACCCGGCGGCGGTCGACGGTGTCCCGCGCGCGCGTGACGTAACCGCCCCGCTCCAGGCGGTCGACCAGCCGGGTCGCCGACCCCGTGGTCAGCCCGGTCAGCTCCGCGATCCGGCCCGTGGTGACCGGCACCGCCTCCAGGCCGAGCAGGTTGAGGCACTGGAGGTCGGTCGGATGGAGCCGCAGGTAGTCCGCGACGGCCTGGTTGAAGAGCGCGTACGCGGCCATGTAGCGGCGCGACTCGACGGTCAGCTCGGCCATCAGCGCACCGCGTCCGGTCTGGGGCTTCTGCGGCATGCCCGAATTCTACGAAGGGGAAGAGGGGAAGGCCGCCGCCCGTGGCGCCCGGCCACGGTGTCGCGGCATCACAGCACCCGCCACAGCACCCCGTCACGGCGCCCCGCCGCCACGTCGCACCGCCCCGTCGCGACCTCACGACATCGAACGACATCGAACGGCATCACGGCTCGCGGCATGACCGCGCACGGCTCACGGCACCTACCGCCCACGGCACTACCGCCCACGGCGCCTCGGCTCACGGCGCCTCGGCTCACGGCGCCTCGGCGGTGAGGTAGCGCTGGATCGTGGGCGCGAGCCAGGCGATCACCTCCTCGCGCGACATCTCGACGGCGGGAGCGAGGCGCAGCACGTACCGCGTGAGCGCCATCCCCAGTATTTGCGAGGCGACGAGCGCCGCGCGGTGGTCCGCCTCGGCCGGAACGGGGCAGACCCCGGTCGTGACCGCACCGATCTGCTCGGCGAAGATCGCTCTCATCCGCTCCGCGCCCGCCTCGTTGGTGGCCCCGACGCGGAGCATGGCCGTGAGCACGTCGTCCCCCTCCCAGCGGTCCAGGAAATGGCCGACAAGGACGGCGCCGACGTGCTTGGCGGGCAGTGACCCCAGCGGAGGCAGCCGCAGCTCGATCGCGGAGGCCGCGACGAACAGCGCCTCCTTGTTCCCGAAGTAGCGCATGACCATCGACGGGTCGATGTTCGCGTCCCGGGCGATGGCCCGGATGGTGGCGCGCTCGTATCCGTCCGCGGCGAACCGCTCGCGCGCGGCCCGAAGGATCGCGGCCTTGGTGGCGTCCGAGCGCCGGGGCGCGGTGGCGGGTTTCGTCATGCCAACAAATGTAGGCCAACAACCGTTGACACGCCAGCGGCCACAGCTCTACCGTTGATGCCAACAGGTGTTGACCAACACATGTTGGCACGCGGCTCCGGCCGACACCCGGAGCTGGCACCCGCAGCCGATGTACGGGCCCAGGAGGCAGTCATGACCACCACCCCGAGCACCGCACCCGACACCACCGGCGTGATCGTCGTGGGCGCAGGCCCCACCGGCCTGCTGCTCGCGGGGGATCTCGCCGCCCAGGGCATCTCCGTCACGCTCCTGGAGCGCCGCCCGCGCCGGACGGACAACCTGACGCGCGCCTTCGGCGTACACGCCCGCACGCTCGAACTGCTCGACAGCCGGGGCCTGGCCGACGAGCTGATCGGCACGGGCACCACGCGCGCCTCCCTCCGCTTCTTCGGCGCGCTCTCGCTCGACCTCGGGCGGCTGCGCACCCGTTTCCCCTACGTGCTGATCACCCCGCAGTACGAGGTGGAGCATGTGCTGGAGCGCCGGGCCCGCGAGGCGGGCGTCCACTTCCGGTACGGGACGGAGCTGACCGGCCTCCGGCAGCACCCGTCCCAGGATTCCGTCACGGCCGAGCTGCGTGAGGCCGATGGCGGCCGACCGTCCCTCACCGCGCGCTATCTCGTCGGCACCGACGGAATGCGCAGTGCCGTGCGCCGGGAGCTCGGGCTTCCTTTCCCCGGCAAATCCGTGATCCGGTCGATGGCCCTCGCCGATGTCCGGCTCACCGAGGAACCGCCCGACCTCCTCACGGTCAACGGCGCGGGGGACGCCTTCGCCCTCGTCGCCCCCTTCGGCGACGGCTGGTACCGCGTGATGGCGTGGAGCCGCACCCACCAGGCCGCCGACAGCGAGCCGATCGACCTCGAAGAGGTGCGCGCGATCACCCGACGCGCCATCGGTACGGACTACGGCATGCACGACGCCCGCTGGGTCTCCCGCTTCCACAGCGACGAACGCCAGGTGCCGTCGTACCGGACCGGCCGGGTCTTCCTCGCCGGGGACGCCGCCCATGTCCACTCCCCCGCGGGTGGCCAGGGCATGAACACCGGCCTTCAGGACGCCGCCAACCTCTCCTGGAAGCTCGCCGCCGTGCTGCGGGGCCGGACCACCGACCCGGAGGCCCTCCTCGACAGCTATCACGCCGAACGGCACCCGGTCGGCACGACCGTGCTCCGCAGCAGCGGCGCGCTCGTCCGCCTCGCCATGGCCCGCACCCCGCTTCAGCGCGCCGTCAGAACCGTCGCCGCCAGGGCGCTGTCCCGGTGCCGGCCCGCCGCCGACAAGGCCATCGGCATGATCTCCGGCATCACGATCGCCTACCGGGCCCCGCTCGGAGCGCACCCCCTCACCGGGAAGCGCGCCCCGGACCTGAGCCTGCGGGAGGGCCGCCTGTACGAGCTGCTGCGCGAGGGTTCCTTCGTCCTGGTCGCCCCCGCCGGTACCGACGCCCCGGCAGCGTCACCGACCCCGCTGGTGCACGCCCACTGGCGCGACGGGCGCACCACCACCCTGCTCGTCCGCCCCGACGGTTACATCGGGTGGGCCAGCGACCGCCCCGACCCGGCGGGGCTGCGGGCCGCCATCACGCGATGAGCCCGCGCCGGGAACTGGTCGGCGGGGGCCGGAGCCCCGGGGGCGGAGCCAGAGGCCGGGGGCCGGGGGCAGAGGCCGGAGCCAGGGGCCGGGGGCACGGTGAGCCCCGGAGTCCGGGAAGCGCGCCGCTCCCGCGCACGGGACCGGACGGGCTCGCGCGACGGGGACCGAATCCGCCCGTACCGGGGCGGGGAGCGCCGCGCCGGGCCCGTGAAACGCTGACTCCATGACCGTGACCCGATCCGTCGCCCTCTTCGTCGTCGCCGCGCTCTTCGAGATCGGAGGCGCCTGGCTGGTCTGGCAAGGCGTGCGCGAACACCGGGGGTGGATCTGGATCGGGGCAGGAGTCCTGGCACTGGGCGCGTACGGCTTCGTCGCCACGCTCCAGCCGGACGGCGAGTTCGGCCGCATCCTGGCCGCGTACGGCGGTGTCTTCGTGGCCGGTTCGATCGCCTGGGGCATGGCCGCCGACGGCTACCGCCCCGACCGGTGGGACGTGACCGGCGCGCTGATCTGCCTGGCGGGCATGGCAGTGATCATGTACGCCCCGCGCAACCACTAGGGGGAGCGGGCACCTGCGTGCGCCGCGGGCAAGTGTCAGCCCCCGGCCCGGCCGAAAGAGGGTACGCCCCGAGGGGCCCGCGACCGGACCCTGCCTATCCTGGGCCCGTACCGACCAGCAGCCCGAGGAGTCCCGTCATGGCCGCCACCCCGATCGCCGTCGTCACCGGAGCGAGCAGCGGCATCGGTGCCGCGACCGCCCGGCAGCTGGCCGCGGCCGGATACCGCGTCGTGCTGACCGCGCGCCGCGAGGACCGCATCGAGGCGCTCGCCGCCGAGCTCAACGAAGCGGGGCACCAGGCGACGGCCTACGCGCTGGACGTGACGGACCGCGCCGCGGTGGACGAGTTCGCCACGGCGTTCCGTACGCTCGCGGTGCTCGTCAACAACGCGGGCGGCGCGCTCGGGGCCGACCCGGTGGCGACCGGCGACCCCGCCGACTGGCGTCAGATGTACGAGACCAATGTCATCGGCACGCTCAACGTCACCCAGGCCCTGCTGCCCGCCCTCACCGCGAGCGGCGACGGCACGGTCGTGATCCTCTCGTCCACCGCGGGCCTCGGCACGTACGAGGGCGGCGGCGGATACGTGGCGGCCAAGCACGGGGAGCACGTCCTGGCCGAGACGCTCCGCCTGGAGATCGTCGGCACCCCGGTCCGTGTCATCGAGGTCGCCCCCGGCATGGTCAGGACCGAGGAGTTCGCCACCACCCGCTTCCGCGGCGACACCGAGAAGGCCGCCAAGGTGTACGCGGGCGTCGACGCCCCGCTCACCGCCGACGACGTGGCCGACACCATCACCTGGGCCGTCACCCGGCCCAGCCACGTCAACATCGACCTCCTGGTGGTCCGCCCCCGCGCCCAGGCCTCCAACTCCAAGGTCCACCGATCCGCCTGACCGCAGCACGGGCAGCACGGGCAGCACAGGCAGCACAGGCAGCACAGGCAGCACAGGCAGCACAGGCAGCACAGGCAGCACGAACAACGCCAGCAGCGCAAGCAACGCGAACACCGCGGGCAACACCGGCGGAAACAGCGGGAAGGGCCCCGGACACACCACCCGTGGTCCGGAGCCCTTCCGTTCATCCGTGCGCGAAGAGGCTCCGCCTCAGCCCTTCACGCACACGATCTGCTTGAGCTTGGCGACGACCTCCACCAGGTCCCGCTGCTGCTCGATGACCTGCTCGATCGGCTTGTACGCCGCCGGGATCTCGTCCACGACGCCGGAGTCCTTGCGGCACTCCACGCCCCGCGTCTGGTCCTCCAGGTCCTGCGTGGAGAAGCGCCGCTTCGCCGCGTTCCGGCTCATCCGCCGCCCGGCGCCGTGCGAGGCCGAGTTGAACGACTTCGCGTTCCCGAGGCCCTTCACGATGTACGAACCGGTGCCCATCGAGCCCGGGATGATCCCGTAGTCCCCGGAACCGGCGCGGATCGCGCCCTTCCGCGTGACCAGCAGGTCCATGCCGTCGTACCGCTCCTCCGACACGTAGTTGTGGTGGCAGGAGATGACCGGCTCGAAGGTGACCTTCGCCTTCTTGAACTCCTTGCGGACGACGTTCTGGAAGAGCGCCATCATGATCGCCCGGTTGTGCTTCGCGTACTCCTGCGCCCAGAAAAGGTCGTTCCGGTACGCCTCCATCTGCGGGGTGTCCGCGATGAACACGGCGAGGTCGCGGTCGATCAGATCCTGGTTGTGCGGCAGCTTCTGCGCCTGGCCGATGTGGAAGTCGGCCAGTTCCTTGCCGATGTTCCGCGACCCGGAGTGCAGCATCAGCCAGACCGAACCCGACTCGTCGAGACAGAATTCGATGAAGTGGTTGCCCGATCCGAGCGTCCCCATCTGCTTCGTGGCACGTTCCTGACGGAACTGCACCGCTTCGGCGACACCGCTAAACCGTGTCCAGAAGTCGTCCCAGCCGGGCGCCCGGAAGCCGTACAGCTGGTCCGGCTCCACGGCGTCGGCGTGCATCCCGCGGCCCACCGGAATGGCCTGCTCGATCTTCGACCGGAGCCGGGACAGGTCGCCCGGCAGGTCGTTGGCCGTCAGCGAGGTCTTCACCGCGGACATTCCGCAGCCGATGTCCACCCCGACCGCCGCCGGGCAGACCGCACCGTGCATCGCGATCACCGAACCGACCGTCGCCCCCTTGCCGAAGTGGACGTCCGGCATGACCGCGAGGCCCTTGATCCACGGCAGCGTCGCCACATTGCGCAGCTGCTGCATCGCGGCGTCCTCGACCGTGGCCGGATCCGCCCACATACGGATCGGAACCTTCGCCCCCGGCATCTCTACATACGACATAGTTCCTCGATTCCCCCGAAAAGTCTGATAGCGCAAATCCGGTGCCAAGGTCGGCAAATGAGTCGGCCAACCGGCATCCACGGCGGCGCGTGCGATACACATTGTGTCCATCGGCCGCCATCGGGCGGCAACCGTTTTTCGCACGAAGGGAGCCCAGAACCGTGCGACGAATGGCCTACGCGACCGGCACCGCACTGCTGGCAGCGCTCGTCGTCGGCTGCAGCGCCGACACCGGAGCCGACGGTTCCGCGGCCGACGGCAAGTCCGGCGAGACCACCGTCGCCGCCGCGGCCCCCGGCAAGTACCGCACCCTCCCGGAGGCCTGCCGCGCCGTCACGACCTCCACGCTGAAGGACCTGCTCCCGGGCACCGACGAACTCCCCGAGGAACAGCAGAGGAAGGTGTACGAAGGCACCGCCGCCGTCACCTACAACACCGAACGCCGGGTCGGCTGCAACTGGAAGTCCGACGCCTCCGCCTCCTCGCACACCCTGTCCGTCGACTTCGAACGGGTCGTGTCCTACGACCTCACGGTGAGCGACGACGATCGCGCCCGCGAGGTGTACGCGGAGAAGGTGACCGCCGCTGGCCTGCCCTCCGCCTCCGCGAGCCCCGACAGCGCGGGCACCGGCGACACGGACGGCGACGCGAAGGGCGCGGACAAGTCGGCACATCCGGATGACCCGGACTCCGGATCGGGCCCCTCCTCGCACGCCCTGGCCACCTCCGCCTCGGCCTCCGCGACCGCCTCCGCGGACGAGACGGGCGAAACAGATGAGACGGGCGAGACCAGCGGGACCGGCGGGACCGCGGAAGAAGGGGACGGGAGCGACGAGGACCTCCAGCCCCGGCTCCTCGACGACCTCGGCGACAGCGCGTTCCTGAACGACCTGCTCACCCGCTCCGGCTCCACCGCCCAGCACCGCACGGTGAGCGTGGTATTTCGCACATCGAACGTCATCGTGACCGTCGAGTACACCGAGCAGCCGGGCGTCTCCACCGTCGTCCCCGACAGCAAGGAACTGCAGGAGAAGGCCCAGGCGCTGGCCCGGAACCTGGTCGAGAAGTTCAGCGAATGACCCCGCCCCCGGCGCCCCGGCATCCGCCGGACCCGGCCGCCGGGCCCCCGGCCGGGGCACCACCCGGCCCCCGTCCGTCGTACCGTGGCCCTTCGGACCACCCGCCCGGCCGTCCCGACGGCTGCCCGTCCCGAGGAACGGCCGTCCCGACGGCCGCCCGTCCTGATGGCCGCCCGGCGGCCCGCCCGCCGCGTCACCCCAGTGAAGGAACCATGCACCGTTCAGCTCCGCGACTCGCCCGCATACTCGCCTGCGCCGCCGTTCCGGTGATGCTCGTCGTCGCCGGCTGCTCGTCGGACTCCGACGACAAGGAGAAGGAGGGGACGGGTTCGTCCGCTTCCGCGTCGTCGGGCGCGAGCGAGAAGCCTGAGCCGACCGTCGCACCCGCCAAGTTCGCCTCGCTGCCCGACCCGTGCAAGTCGATCACCAAGAAGACGATCACTTCCCTGGTTCCCTCGGCGAAGACCAAGAACGGCACCGCCGCCGCCTCCAGCGACACCGCGTACCGCGCCGGATGCTCATGGAACGGCCTGGACGACAACGGCGTGAAGGGCTCCCAGTACCGCTGGCTCGACGTCGCCTTCACCCGCTTCGACTCCGATCAGGCCCTCGGCAGCGGCGCCGACCGGGCCCAGCAGGACTTCACCAAGCAGGTCACCAAGACCAAGGCGGCCGAGGGCGCCGAGAAGATCGTCGAGAAGGCCGTCAGCGGCATCGGCGAACAGGCCTCCCTGATCACCTACGACCTCACCAAGACGAAGGAAGACTTCGAGTACGCGACGGCCGTGACCCGGACCGGGAACGTCGTCATCACCCTCACCTACAACGGTGCCGGGTACGCGGGCGCGAAGACCCCCTCCGCCGCCGACATCGCGAAGGGCGCCGAGAAGGCCGCCAAGGAAGCGGTGGCCGCCGTCGCCCAGGGAACCGGTGCGGACAAGCCGAGCGGCAAGGCCACGGACAAGGCCGACGATCCCAAGAAGTCCGGCAGCGGCTCCTCGCTCGACAAGACCGACGACACGAAGTCGGACAGCAAGCCGACCGACAAGAAGACCTCCGCCCGCAAGACGACCGTCAAGACGACCAGCTAAAGCATTTCGCCCGCGTGGCGAAGCCCGGCACTCCCCCCGAGTGCCGGGCTTCGCCCCTCCCCGCGCAAGGCGCCGCACCCCCCGTGTGCCAGGCTGTGCCCGCCGGAAGTCGCAGCAGGACGCCGGAAACCGCAGCAGGACGCCGGAGCGGGCGTCGGGAGAGGGGAACGCGGGTGGCCGCGACGCAGCTGACACGCACCCACCGCATACTCATCGGTCTCGTGGTCGCCGGTGCGGTGCTGATCGCCGCGATCGGGTTCGCGGGATCGTACGCGGCGGTGCGTGAGCTCGCCGAGAAGAAGGGGTTCGGCGACTTCTCGCTCGTCTTCCCGATCGGCATCGACGCGGGTATCTGCGTCCTGCTCGCACTGGACCTGCTGCTGACCTGGATGCGCATCCCGTTCCCGCTGCTGCGCCAGACCGCCTGGATGCTGACCGCCGCGACCATCGCCTTCAACGGCGCCGCGGCCTGGCCCGACCCGCTCGGCGTCGGCATGCACGCCGTCATCCCGGTGCTCTTCGTGGTCTCCGTCGAAGCCGCCCGCCACGCGGTGGGCCGGATCGCCGACATCACCGCCGACAAGCACATGGAGGGCGTCCGCCTCACCCGCTGGCTGCTCTCCCCCCTACCGACCTTCCGGCTCTGGCGCCGGATGAAACTCTGGGAACTCCGTTCCTACGAACAGGTCATCAAGCTCGAACAGGACCGGCTGGTCTACCAGGCCCGCCTCCAGGCCCGCTTCGGCCGCAACTGGCGCCGCAAGGCCCCCGTCGAGTCCCTGATGCCGCTGCGCCTGGCGAAGTACGGGGTGCCCCTGGCCGACACCGCTGCGGCGGGCCTCGCCGCCGCGGGCGTCGAACCGGCCCTGCTCCCCCCGGCCCCGGTCCTGCCCCAAGCGGCCACACAGGCAGCGCAAGCCACCCCCATCGCACCCATCGCACCGGCCACACCCGTCGCACCAGCCGCACCCGTCGCACCGGCCGCCCCCCAGCCCGAGTTGCCGTACGTCCCCGAGCAGCACGAGCCCCAGCCCGGCCAAGCCCAGCCCCACGAACCCCAGCCCCACGAACTCCAGGAACCGCACGGGCCCCAGGACCCCCCGGCACCCCAGCAAGGCCCCGGTTCCCACGAGAGCCCCTGGTTCACGACGGCGCGCGTGCCGCACGAGGCGTACGCGGGCGGCTACGACCCGGCGCGCAGCGAGGGCCTGGACACGGCCCCGGTCCTGGTCCCCTCGGGCCCCGGCGGCCGGACCCGCCCCCTGGGCAACGTGGGCACCATCGGCTCCACACCCGGCCCCCGCGCGGAGGAGCACCAGCCCCAGGCCGGCCAGCAGCCCCAGAGCCCCCGGGAAAGCCCGCAGCAGGCCCAGCGTCCGCGAGACCTCCCGCACCCGCAGGAACCCCAGGCGGAGACTCACGACCAGGACCCCGCCGAGTGGGCCCAGGAAGACGCTGAGTTCGCCCGGATCGCGTACGAGGTGTTCGCCGCGTACGTGAAGCAGCACAACGACTACCCGAGCGTCGAGGCCCTGGACATACACGTCGCGGACAGCCACAACGTCCAGCACCCGCGCAGCACCGCGCTGATCCGCCGCCTGATGCCGGAGTTCAAGAACCGCCACCACTCCGAACTCGAAGCGGAGCACATCGCCTAGCCCCGGCCAGCCGGAGCACGACGGAGGGCCGTCACCCCGATCACCGGGTGACGGCCCTCCGTGCCGTACGTGGCGGAGTTACGCGCCCAGCAGCGTGCGCACCCGGTCCGCGCCCACTGCCAGCAGCAGCGTCGGCAGCCGCGGCCCGGTGTCACGGCCGACCAGCAGCCGGTACAGCAGCGCGAAGAACGACCGCTGCGCGGCCTTCAGCTCCGGCGTCGGCTTGGCGTCCGGCTCCAGGCCCTCCAGCACCTTCGGCACGCCGTAGACGAGCGTGGTGAGCCCGTCCAGCGACCAGTGCGTGTCCAGTCCCTCCAGCAGCAGCCGCAGCGACTGGCTGCCCTGCTCGTCCAGCGAACCGAGCAGATCCTTGTCCGGCTCGGCGCGCACGATCGTGCGGGCGTCGGCCGGAACCTGGGTGGTGATCCAGTTCTCCGCCCGGTCCAGCCGCGGCCGTGCCTCGTCCAGCGAGGTGAGGGGGTTCTCCGGGTCCAGCTCGCTCAGGATGCGCAGCGTCTGCTCGTCGTGCCCGCCCGTGATGTCCACGACCGAGGCGAGCGTGCGGTACGGCAGCGGGCGCGGCGTGCGCGGCAGCTCACCGGCGGCCGTGCCCACGGCACGCGCGTACGCGGCGGCGTCGGCGGGCAGCACCGAGCCGTCGGCGACCTTGCGGGTCAGCGAGTCCCACTCGTCGTAGAGCCGCTGGATCTCCTGGTCGAACGCGATCTTGAAGGACTGGTTCGGCCTGCGCCGGGCGTACAGCCAGCGCAGCAGCGGCGCCTCCATGATCTTCAGCGCGTCGGCCGGGGTCGGCACGCCGCCCTTGCTGGAGGACATCTTCGCCATGCCGGAGATCCCGACGAACGCGTACATCGGGCCGATCGGCTGCACGCCGTCGAACACCTCGCGGACGATCTGGCCGCCGACGACGAACGACGAGCCCGGCGACGAGTGGTCCACGCCGCTCGGCTCGAAGATCACGCCCTCGTACGCCCAGCGCATCGGCCAGTCGACCTTCCAGACCAGCTTGCCGCGGTTGAACTCGCTCAGCCGGACCGTCTCGGCGAAGCCGCAGGCCGTGCAGGTGTAGTTCAGCTCGGTGCTGTCGTCGTCGTACGACGTGACGGTGGTGAGGTCCTTCTCGCAGTTGCCGCAGTACGGCTTGTACGGGAAGTAACCGGCCGAACCGCCGCTGCCGTCGTCCTCGCTCGCCGCGCCGGAGCCCGCCTCGGCCTCCAGCTCGGCCTCGTCGACCTTCTTCTGCTGCTGCGGCTTCTTGCCGCCCTTGGCGCCCTTCGCGCCTTCCCCGGCCGGGTCCTTCTTCGTCCGGTACCGGTCGAGGACGGCGTCGATGTCGGCGCGGTGCCTCATCGCGTGCAGGATCTGCTCGCGGTAGACGCCGGCCGTGTACTGCTCCGTCTGGCTGATGCCCTCGCAGTCGACACCCAGCTCGTCCAGCGAGGCCGCCATGGCGGCCTTGAAGTGCTCGGCCCAGTTCGGATGCGGGGAACCGGCGGGGGCGGGCACCGAGGTCAGCGGCTTGCCGATGTGCTCGGCCCAGGACTCGTCGACCCCGGGTACGCCGTTCGGCACCTTGCGGTAGCGGTCGTAGTCGTCCCAGGAGATCAGGTGCCGGACCGTGTGGCCGCGGCGGCGGATCTCGTCGGCGACCAGGTGCGGGGTCATGACCTCGCGGAGGTTGCCCAGGTGGATCGGGCCCGACGGGGAGAGGCCGGACGCGACGACGACCGGTTTGCCAGGCGCACGACGCTCCGATTCGGCGATGACCTCGTCCGCGAAACGGGAGACCCAGTCGGTCTCGGTGCTGCTCTGACTCTGAGCCACGGTCTGCACGTCCTTCTCTCTTGTAGGGGCTCCGCCATTCTCCCAGGTCCGCCCGGGAGCGCGAAAACGGCTTTACCGCCCGTGGAATACTGGTTGTGATCCCTTGTACTCCTACGGAAACGGCAGCCCGTCCCATGCCTGAGCACGGCTCGGTCAATTCCCTCGCTTCCACGCTCCAGCAGCAGCTGGCGGACGCCCTCACGGCAGCACTGCCGGACGCGGGCACCGCGGACCCGCTGCTGCGACGAAGCGACCGGGCCGACTTCCAGGCCAACGGCATCCTGGCCCTCGCCAAGAAGCTCAAGGGCAACCCCCGCGAGCTGGCCTCCAAGGTCACGGCCGAGATCCCGTCCGACGGCCTGATCAAGGAGATCGAGGTCTCCGGCCCCGGCTTCCTGAACATCACGCTCAGTGACCGGGCGATCATCGAGACCCTCGCCGCGCGCGCCGCCGACGCGGACCGGCTCGGCGTGCCGCACAACAGCGCCGCGGGCACCACCGTCATCGACTACGCCCAGCCCAACGTGGCCAAGGAGATGCACGTCGGCCACCTGCGGTCCGCCGTGATCGGCGACGCGATGGCGCAGATCCTGGAGTTCACCGGCGAGTCCGTGGTCCGCAGGCACCACATCGGCGACTGGGGCACCCAGTTCGGCATGCTCATCCAGTACCTGATCGAGCACCCGGGCGAGCTGTCCCACCGGGGCACCGACGGCGAGGCGGACGGCGAGGCCGCCATGTCCTCGCTGAACCGGCTCTACAAGGCGTCCCGGGCGCTCTTCGACGCCGACGAGGCGTTCAAGGCCCGCTCCCGGGACCGGGTCGTCGCGCTCCAGGCCGGTGACGAGGAGACCCTCGCCCTGTGGCAGCGCTTCGTCGACGAGTCGAAAATCTACTTCTACTCGGTCTTCAACAAGCTCGACATGGAGATCAGCGACCCCGACATCGTCGGTGAGTCCGGCTACAACGACATGCTGGAGGAGACCACCCGCCTGCTGGAGGAGTCGGGCGTCGCCGTCCGCTCCGAGGGTGCGCTCTGCGTCTTCTTCGACGACGTGAAGGGCCCGGACGGCAACCCCGTGCCGCTGATCGTCAAGAAGTCGAACGGCGGCTACGGCTACGCGGCCACCGACCTCTCCGCGATCCGCGACCGGGTCCAGAACCTCAAGGCGACCACCCTGCTGTACGTGGTCGACGCCCGGCAGGCCCTGCACTTCAAGATGGTCTTCGAGACCGCCCGCCGGGCCGGCTGGCTGAACGACGACGTCACGGCCGTGCAGCTCGCCTTCGGCACCGTGCTCGGCAAGGACGGCAAGCCGTTCAAGACCCGTGAGGGCGAGACGGTCAAGCTGGAGGACCTGCTGGACGAGGCGATCGAGCGCGCCTCCACCGTCGTCCGCGAGAAGGCCAGGGACCTCACCGAGGACGAGATCACCGAGCGCGCCACGCAGGTCGGCATCGGCGCGGTCAAGTACGCGGACCTCTCCACCTCCGCCGCCCGCGACTACAAGTTCGACCTGGACCAGATGGTCTCGCTCACCGGCGACACCAGCGTGTACATCCAGTACGCGCACGCCCGGTCCCGCTCCATCAAGCGCAAGGCGGGCGAGCTGAGGTCCCAGCCCCACCCGGAGCTGGAGCTGGCCCCGGCCGAGCGCGCCCTGTCCCTGCACCTGGACCAGTTCGCCGAGGTCGTGGCCGAGGTCGCCGCCGCGTACGAGCCGCACAAGCTGGCCTCGTACCTCTACCAGCTGTCCTCGCTGTTCACGACGTTCTACGACCAGTGCCCGGTCCTCAAGGCCGAGGTCCCCGGCGATGTCGCCGAGAACCGTCTCTTCCTCTCGGACCTCACCGCCCGCACCCTCCACCAGGGCATGAAGCTGCTCGGCATCCGGACCCCCGAGCGCCTCTGACCGCACCCGCGTGCGCACCGGCCCGGTGGCGTGGACCGGGGAGGGACCTCAGTCCCACTCCTTGGCCACCCACTGGGCCGTGTCGTACCGGTACATGTACGTCGGCCGCGCCTGGATGCTGCTGGTACGGAACGGCTTCCCGCCGTCGTCGATGCGGAGCATCCCCGTCCGGCCGCCGCTGCTCCACTCCAGCTCCAGATACCAGCTGACGTCGTGCCCCTCCACGTGGGCCTGGAGGTCGAAGACCTCCACATCGGTGGAGGACACCCGGAACGGGAAGTGCTTCGGTGGCAGCCGCTCGTCCCCCCGCTGACCCGCGACCGGTCTGAGCACCGGCCCGTCGTCGTCGAGGTCGATGTCGAAGGACTGCGGGATGACGCCGCTCCCGCAGCCCTCGCCCATCGAGTACGCCGACCACGCCAGCGGCGCCTTCCGGGACAGTGTCCGCACATGGATGCCGTTCACCACGACGGCCTGCTTGGACCTTCCCTGCACGGTGATTTCGAGCTGCATGCTGCCGCCGTCCACTCCGCCCAGCGCCCTGGCCCAGCCCCGCGTGCTCTGCGGCGAGGGCGGCGGAGGCACGTCGTCCGGTTTCTGGTCCAGGACGTAGTGCTGTCCGCAGGGCTCCTCCCAGTTGTACGAGCTGATCGTGGCGGTCGGCGGTACGCCCACGGCCGCCGGACCGTTCCCCTTGCCGCGCCCGGCCGACGCGGACGGGGTACCGCCCGACGCCGGTGACGAGGCACCGGCCGCACCGGAGGGGGAGGCGCTGGACGACTTCTCCGGCCGGTGCGGCGGGGCGGTGACGCTCGCGGCGGTCTCCTCGGGCTCGTCCCCGTCCCTGGCGTCCACGGCGGCGGCGTTGGTGAGCTCGTCGGCGCTCCCGGAGGACAGCTTGCTGACCACGATCGAGGTGGGCACGGTCAGCGCGACGACAGCGGCGGCGGCGAGCAGCACCCGCGTCCGCCGGGACGCCGGGAACCTCGTGCGCGGCGGCTCCGAAACCGCGTCCCCGGTCACGTCCAACGGATCGGACGCGGACTCGGACGCGGACTCGGACGCGGACTTGGACTTGGACTTGGACACCGACTCGGATGCGGATGCGGACGCGGGGTCCGAGGCGGACGCGGGGCCCGGGGCGGGCTCTGACGCGGCCCCGGTCTCCGCTGCCGCGGACGCCGCCGCGACCGGGGCCACGACCGGCGCCGGGGTCACCTCCGCGACCGGCTCCGACGCGGCCGGACGCCGCCGCGCCGCGTCCGCCACGATCCACCGCCGGTGCAGCTCCACCAGCTCCTCCGGCGACGCCCCGCACAACCGGGCCAGCCGCTCCACCGGGGCGTAGTCGTTCGGCACCGCCTCCCCGTTGCAGTACCGGTGCAGGGTCGACGTACTGACGTGCAGTCTCCCGGCCAGAACCCCGTAGCTGCGCCCCGAACGGTCCTTCAGTTCCTTCAGCAGAGCCGCGAATTCCCCGGCCTCCGGCGTCGCCACTTCGGCGTTCCCCCTCCTGGTCCGTCCCAGAACACCGTTCCAGGGACGTGGAATCTGCCCAGGTCACAGTACGCGCAGCCGTTCCAGCGTCCCCAATGGTCCGTTCGGCGTTGCGGCCGGAATCCGCCGCCCCGCAATCTGATGACACACCGCAGCGACCACCGGGACAACGCAGTGCGCATCAACTTCCGCATCGAGCTCATCGATGCCGTGGCCATCGGCGTGGTGATCGTGTCCACCGCGATCGTCATGGTCCTGATCTGCCACAACTGACCGAACAGCAACCACACCTACACACGGGGAGCACCACCGCCATGCGCAAGCACCTCCGCACCACCACCCTCGCCGCGACCGCCCTCCTGGCCGCCCTCTCCCTCACCGCCTGCAACGCCGACGACACCGTGGACAACGGCAAGAAGGCAGGGGCGTCCGTCCCGGCGGCGGCCGACGGCGGCTCCACCGCGCCGGACACCGGCAAGGACACCGCCCAGGGCGCCGAGGACGGCAAGGACACCTCCAACACCCCCGCCGAGAAGACCTCTTCCAAGAGCAGCGCGGGCGGCAGCAGCGCCGGCAAGGGCAGCGGCAGCGGCAGCGGCAAGTCCGTCACCTGCACCGGCGCCAACACCAAGGTCACCGTCACCCAGGTGAGCCGCCCCATCAACCACCTGCTGCTCACCGCCACCAACACCGGCTCCACGCCCTGCTACGCGTACTACGCACCGGCCCTGCGCTTCGACGACGCCCAGTCCGCGTTCCCGGTGCTCCAGGACAGCAAGCCGCAGGCCGTGACGACGCTCGCGCCGGGCCAGTCCGCGTACGCCGCGATCGGCTTGGCCGGTGAGCCCGACGGCCAGGAGCAGCACCCGTCCGACCACCTCACGGTCTACTTCATGGGCAGGGACAACCAGGGCTCCGTCGGCTCGCCCGCCGAACTGACCCTCCCGGCGGGCACCACCTGGGCCGACAACGGCTTCGTCACCTACTGGCAGGCCGACATGGCCGACGCCCTCACCTACTGACCGCGGGAGAGCGGCGGCACGCGAGGCCCGGCGCCCGCCACACACGGGCGCTAGCATCGAGCCCATGGCCATGTTCGTGCACCTGACAGCCTCCGCGAACGCGGAACGCGTCCGCCGCTCCGGGGTACGGGCCGCCAGCCACGGCCGCGACACGGACCGGTCGCGGGGCGTCTACTGCTTCTCCGTGCTCCCGTCGTACACCCTCACCCACCAGTGGTTGCGCGAGCTGTCCCGGCGCAGCGGCCCGCGGGGGCTCGTCGCTGTGCACATCCGGCTGCCGGACGACGAACCCGTCACCGCGGGCCGCTACTACCAGGACCCCACGCACGTCACGGCCGCCGAGGCCGTACGCCGGATCGCCGCCCTGCGCGACCCGCGCGGCTGGGAGGTGTTCGTCCCCCGGGCGGTCACCAGGGGCGAGGTGCACCGCGTCCGCACGGTCAGGCAGGTCACCGGCTGGCGGTACGCCCCCGACGCGCACGGCACGGCCCCCTGCACCTGCTTCGGCTGCCGGGTGCGGGGCGAATACGGATCGCGGCGCCTGCGGCAGCGCCGCCCGCATCCCCTCGACGGCCCGCCGCCCGCCGCCGCGGTCCTCCTCCGGCAGATCGCCGCGGCGGGCGACCCCGGCGACCCGGAACAGCTCGTCCAGGCCCTCCACTGGTTCGGCCTGCGCCGACGCGGCCCGGTCGACCAGCTGGCCCGCCTCGCGGACCACCCGGACCCGGAGGTCCGCAGGGCCCTTGTCTGGGCCATCGCGAAGTGGAGGAGCCCGGCGGCCGTGGAGCTCCTCGGCCGCCTCGCCCAGGACCCGGACTGGACGGTCCGGGACGCCGCCGAGTACAACGCGCCCGAGCCCCGGTCCTGAGCGACGCCCGTGCGACCCGCACAGATCTCTTGTGGGTCCGCTCACCACCGCCCCCGGAGGCCGTCGGCCGACCCTGCGCGCGCCGCGCACTCGGCCCCGGCCGGGAGGACGGTGCGACGGCGCTGGACGAGGTCGCCGCCCCCGCGCCCCGGCCCGACGGCACCCCGGCCCGTACCGCGTTCGTCACCGCGTTCGTCACCGCCCGCGCCCGGCCGTAACGGGTCCGCCCCTCCCGGGCCGGGGCCTCCAGACCACCCGTCAGCCGCGCCGGACGGCGTCCGGGGTACGCGGCGCGCGGCGCATGACCCACACCGCCGGGCCGCCGCCCGGAAGCCGGGCCTCCCCGAGCACGGTGAAGCCGAAGTGCTCGTAGAACGGCAGGTTGGACTCCTTGGACGACTCCAGGTAGACGGGCAGGCCCGCCGCGTCCGCCCTGGCCAGCCCGGACCGCAGCAGGGCCGCACCGTGGCCCTGGCCCCGGGCGGCCGGGTCGGCGCCGAGCACCGCCAGGTACCAGTGCGGCTCCTTCGGCCCGTGCCCGGCCGCCACCGCGACGGCCTCGCGGAACAGTCCGGCCCGGTCGCCGAGGATGCCCTCCAGCTCTCCCAGGGTCTCCGCGTCCGGAACCGCCTTGTCCTGCCCCTCCGGTGACACCCAGAAGGACACACCCGCGTCAGTGCGCTCGCAGACCCCGTACGGGCCGTACTGGCGGGTGAAGATCGTGGCGAAGTACCGCGCCATGCCCTGGGCCCGGGACGCTTCGTCGGGGAAGAACCAGGTCATCATCGGGTCGTCGTCGAAGGCGCGTGCCAGGACATCGGCGATCTGCCCGGCGTCGTCGAGCCCGGCCGTCCGCAATGTGTTCTGTATCGACATACGGGCCATTCTGCACCGCCTCCTTCCGGGTGATCCGCCTCCTCCTCCCCATTGGTCTTGACCAATATTTCAATGTATGAAAAGCATGGGCAAAGCCGTCACGGACGGCTGTACGACCACCTTCGCGGGAGAACGAACCCCATGCGCATATCCGCAACCGCCGTAGCCGCCACGCTCGGTGGAGCCCTTGTCCTCGGCCTGACCGTGGCTCCGGCCGCCCAGGCCGCCCCGGCCGACTCGTCCTCGTGCACCACCGACGCCTTCTCGGTCGCCGGCAAGTACGGCGAGTTCGTCCTCGGCGACGACGCCCACACCCCCGACGCCGAGGGCGCGGTGGCCGTCGGCGGCAACGCCGACTTCCGGGGCGGCTTCAGCGTCGCCAACGAGCTCTCCGCCGCCGAGGTCGACGCCCTGCCGGGCCGCGCCTCCCTGGTCGTCCGCGGCGACCTGCGCAACGACAAGTCCGTCACCGCCGTGATGAAGGGCAACGCGGTCGTCGGCGGCGAGATCCGCGACCGCGCCCTCGAAATGCACGCGGGCAGCGTCAGCAAGAACGCCGGACTCATCGACTTCGACGCCGAGTTCGGCAAGCTCCGCGCCTACTCCACCGCCCTGGGCGCCGAGGCCGCCATCGACACGACCCGCGTGTCGGCCGACGGCAACCGCCTCACCCTGGAGGGCACCGACTCCTCCCGCAACATCTTCCAGGTGACCACCGCCCAGCTGGAGAAGGCCAAGGAGGTCTTCCTCAAGGTCCCCGCGGGCGCCACCAGCATCGTCAACGTCAGCGGACGCGACTACGACATGGCCCAGGCCGGAACCACCGGCTTCTTCCTCTCCGGCGGCCAGGACTTCGTCCTCGACGACAAGCTCCAGAGCGCCTCCGGCGGCAAGGTCCGCGCCCGCCTCCTGTGGAACTTCCCCGAGGCCCGCACCATCACCAAGCACAGCAGCGCCGCCTGGCCCGGCAGTGTCCTCGCCCCCAACGCCCACCTGGAGCTGGGCAGCGGCGCCCCGGTCAACGGCTCGGTCTGGGTCGCCTCGCTGCGCGGCACCGGCGGCGCCGAGACCCACCACTTCCCGTTCAGCGGCTGCCTCCCCGGGACCGGCGAACCCACGCCGCCCACCACCCCGAGCACCACCCCCTCGACCACGCCGCCGGGCACGTCGACGCCGTCCGCCCCGGCGACCCCGCCCGCGAGCGGCACCCCGTCCGCGGGCACGTCCAGCCCCGCGGTGCCGGGCACCCCGGCGCCCTCGGACAGCGCCCCGGGCGGCAAGGCGGAAGGCGACCTCGCCTCCACCGGCAGCAGCGGCACGATCCCGCTGGCCGTCGGCACCGTCGTCGTCCTGGCCGCGGGTGCGGGCCTGACCATCGCCGCCCGCCGCCGCTCGAAGCGCGCCTGATCCCGGGCCGTCCGGGGGCGTGGCGGGACGGGTGACCCGCCCCGCCACGCCCCGCCCCCGGGCGGCCGATCCGGTTGTCAGTGGGGCCCCGTACGCTCAGTGACATGGCGACCCTTCCCAACCCGCTCGCGTCCCCGGCCACTTCGGGACTCCGGCTCCCGCCCGGTTCGCTGGTCGACACCACGACCGACGGCACCTGGCACGAACCCCTGCTCTGGTACGCGGACCAGCCCGCGGCCCACGGCGCCTGGCGCGAACTGCGCGCGGCGGGGCGTCCCGTGGGCCTCCTCCCAGTCCTGATCGACGGCGGACGGCGCGAGGAATGGCCCGCCGACTGGGACCTGGCGCCGCAGGACACGTCGTATCCCGGTGACCACGACGCCGCGGAGGTCCTCGCCGAGTACTGGCAGAGCAACGCCCCCGAGGAGATCGACACCGCACAGAGCGACTGGCCCGGTCTCGCCCCCGTCCCCGCCGCCGAGGGGCCCGACGCCCCCGACGACCTGGCCGCGGCCATCGCCGAGGAGTGCGTCGGCCCGGACGGCTGGTACGCCGGATCGCGCGCCGCGCTCGTCCCGGCCCGCCGCAGCGCGGACATCCCGGCGGCCATCGGCTGGACCGGCCCGCTCAACTTCGAGGAGGACACGGCCCGGCTCAGCGCCGTGCTCCGCTCCTGGGAGGACCGCTTCGGCATCCGTGTCGTCGTGCTGGGCTTCGACACCTTGACGGTCTCGGTCTCCCGCCCGCCCACCACCCTCGACGAAGCACGGGCCGTCGCCGCCGAGCACTACGCCTTCTGCCCGGACAACATCGACCAGAACCCGCCGTACGACCTCGACGCCTACGCCCAGAAGTCCGTGCTCGGCCAGGAGATATGGGCGTTCTGGTGGGACTGAGTACGACGACTCATGCGACGTCCACGACCACCGGGTTGACTCGCACACATGCCCGAAGATGTCACTGACGCTTACGCCATCCGCCCGTCGCGCGCCTGGGTCGCACCGCTGATCTCCTCGTTCGCGACGCTCCCGCTCGCGCTGCTCGTCCTGTTCTTCGGCGGGCTCTCCCCCATGGCCTGCGACTCCTGCTCGGACGCCGCGTCCGACCGCTTCGACAGCAGCTTCGGACCCGCCTGGACCGTACTGTGCTGCGTTCTGGTGCTGGCCGTGGCCGTGCTGGTGGCGAGCTGGGTGTACGCCTTCCGCACACCGCCGGCGGGGGTGCTCCTCGCCGCGCTCGCCCCCTGCACGGTGTTCGTCGCCTGGGTCGCGTTCACGGCCATGGTCAACTGGCCCTGACCACCGCACGACACCTCACGACACCGCACGGCACTGACAACCGAGAGGCTCCGCCATGGCCCGGACGGCCGACGAACTCGCCCGCCTCCTCGCCCGGTTCCACGCCCTGCCCGCCGACGACGACCGCAGACAGGCGATCGTCGCCGAGCTGGACGGCGACCCGGGCGCGGAACCCTTCCTCATCACCGTCGTCGCCGACCCCCAGGAGTACGACCTCGCCCGCGTCGAGGCCGCCACCCTCCTGCGCCTGTGGCCCCCGGCCGACCCCGCGGCCCGCCACGCCGCGGGCCGGGCCCTGCTGGCGGCGCTGGACGACCCGGAGGAGGACCTCGTCCGCCAGTACGCCGCCATGGCCCTCGGCCCCTACGCCGACGATCCGGCGGTCCACCGGGCCCTGACCACCGCCGCCGACACGGACGACGACCCCCTCGTACGCGCTTCCGCCCGCGCCGCCCTCAAGGAGGCGGGCACCGGCAGGATCCCGTAGCGAAGGGCCCTGGCATCGCGGCGTGCTCGCGCACGACCGGCTCGGCACCGAACCACCGCCGCAGGGCGGTCACCGGCACGGACCAGCGGCACCCGAGGCCCGGCCGCCGCCCCGGGAAACAGAGGGCTGCCCATTCCCCGTCCCGCTCCCATATCGCCACGCCCTCATACCTGAGAGCCAGACGGGAAGACGGCTCCCAGGTGTGAGGCCGGCCAGCTGATGCGCCCCGTAACGTCACGTCCGGAGGAACACCGGGATGAACGCCGGGGTGGCTGACGCCCGGCCCGCCGGTCCGCACCGTCCCCCGTGACCGCGGTCACGGCCGCGGTCGCGGCGGGGCCACCCCCTGAATAAACCAGGACAATAATGACCACATGGTCAGGGCTGAGCAGGCGACGGTGCGCGGAGCGCTGAACACCGCACGAAAGGAACTGTGCACATCGGTCCCGCAGCCCATGCCGCCCATGGGCGGGCCGAGGCCGCTGAGGTGGCTGCCGCACCTCGCGGTCGCCGCGGTGGCGGTGTTCGCGTCCGTCTCCGCCACCGAGGACATGTCGATGAGGCCCGTCGGGATGGTCCACGCGGCACTGCTGGTGGTGGCGTTGCGCTGGCCGCTTCCGGCCTGGTGGCTGTCGCTGCTGATGCTGCCGGTGTTCTCGCTGTACCCGCCCTTCGGGCCGTACACGGGATGGGCATGGGCCGTGCACGGCGGGCTGTTGTTCCTGGTCGCGCTGCGCAACCGGCCGCGGGTGATGGTCGAGACCGTGGCACTGAGCGCCGCGCTGCTGCTGGGACTCCAGCTGGCGGACGGCGGGATCGGGCCCTGGAAGTTCACGGTGATTATGCTGGTGGTGCTGGCCCTCGTCATGGCGGCCGCCACCGGCGTACGCCGGACACGGGAGGTCCGCGCCCGGCTCGCGGAGCAGGAGGCGGCCCTCGCGCAGGAGCGGGCGCACCGCACCGTGCTGGAGGAACGCGCCCGCATCGCACGCGAGTTGCACGACGTGGTCGCCCACCACATGTCCGTCATCTCCATCCAGGCCGATGCCGCCCCGTACCGGGTCGCGAACCCGCCCGGGGAGCTGGTGGCAGCGCTGGCCGACATCCGCGCGGGAGCACTGGAGGGACTGGCCGAACTGCGCAGCCTCCTCGGAGTGCTGCGCTCCGAGGACCGTACCGACGGCAACGCCCCCAAGGCTCCGCAGCCCACCCTGGAACGGCTCGACGACCTGCTCGCGGGCGTGCGGGCGGCGGGGCTCGACGTGCGGGCGGTGACCTCCGGGACACGCCGCCCGCTGCCCGACGGCGTGGAACTGTCGGCCTACCGCATCGTGCAGGAGGCACTCAGCAACGCACTGCGCCACGCCCCCGGCGCCACGGCCCGTGTCGAACTGACCTACACCTCCACCGCGCTCGGCCTGCGGATCCTCAACGGCCCCGGACGCCGGGCCGCCCAGCCCTCACCAGGAGCCGGACACGGCATCCTGGGCATGCGTGAACGTGCCGCGATGCTCGGCGGAGAACTCTCCGCGGGCGCGACACCCGACGGTGGCTACGAGGTCACCGCGCTGCTGCCGGTGCCCGCGGCCCCGGCCGCCCGGACGGACAAGGAACAGACCGCATGACGATCCGCGTGTTGATCGCCGACGACCAGGCGATGGTCCGCGAGGCCTTCTCGGTGCTTCTCGACGCCCAGCCCGGCATCGAGGTGATCGCGACCGCTTCGGACGGCCTGGAAGCCGTGGCCAAGGCCGAGGAGCTCCGCCCCGACGTGATCGTCATGGACATCCGGATGCCCGGACTGAACGGCATCGACGCCACCCGCGAGATCACCCAGCAGACCGGCCTGTCCGCCAAGATCCTGGTCCTGACCACCTTCGACCTGGACGAGTACGTGTACGAGGCGCTGCGGGCAGGCGCCAGCGGTTTCCTCCTCAAGGACGCCTCGGGCGTCCAGCTGGCCGAAGCCGTACGCGTCGTGGCCGCCGGGGACGCCCTGCTGTCCCCCGAGATCACCAAGCGGCTCATCAAGGAGTTCTCCCTGCTGAGCGGCTCGCCGAAGCCACCCGCCCAGGTGCGGATCGACGTACTCACCAACCGCGAGACCGAGGTGCTGGCGCTGGTCGCCCAAGGACTGTCCAACGCGGAGATCGCCGGGGAACTCGTCGTCGCCGAGCAGACCGTCAAGACGCACATGGGCAGCATCCTGCAGAAGCTCCAGCTGCGGGACCGCACCCAGGCGGCGGTCTTCGCCTACGAGACGGGCCTGGCCGTTCCCGGGCGCACCAATCTGTGATCCCGCGGCGGTGGAAAGGGGCGGGCCCCGGCCTCTTCGGCGGACCCCCTACCTGAGAGCCATGCCGGGGAATGGCTCCGCGGTGTGAGGCCCGAGCGGGTATCCGATTTCTACGCTTTCCGTGTGAGTCGGTTCTCGTCGCCCCGTACGTGGTCCTGAGGACGTCGCGGCTCGCACCACGTCCCGCAGGCGGCACACCCCCGCCCCACGCGCCATCACAGGAGTGCGCCATGACCACACGCCGAAGCCCCGCCACACCGACCGGCCGGCCGATACCCGGCCCGCTGGTCCGGATCCTTCGGGGCGGCTGCGCCGTCCTGGCCTCGTTCCTCGGCTTCCTGGTTCTCGCCATCGTCCTCGGCGCGTACGTTCCGGCCATCCCCAAGGCAGGGGTGATCGGTCCGGTCCTGGGCGGGCAGTACCCCTTCCACATCGCCCTGACAGCCCTTGCCGCGGCCGCCCTCGCCGCACTGGCCTGGCGCGGCGGCCTGGTGCGCTGGGGACGCGCGGTCACCGTGATCACAACGGCTTGCACCGTGGGGGCGCTGGCCATCGGCGGACTCCAGTTCCGGGCCGCCCAGAACGCGGGGGCCGACGTCTCCCTGGGCCAGGCGTTCACCGAACTCACCTACCCGGCGGTGAAGCCGGACGCGACCGAGACGTACGCGAGCCCCGAAGGCAAGCCGCTGAAGGTGGACGCGTACCTCCCCGGGAAGACCCCGGGCGGGAAGGTCCCGGCCGTCGTGCTCGCCCACGCAGGCGGCTTCCACACCTTCGACAAGAGCGACCTGCGCGGCACCGGCCGCTGGCTCGCCGACCACGGCGTCGCCGTCTTCGCGGTCGACTACCGCCTCGCCAGCCCCGACCGCCCCACCTGGAACAAGGCCCCCCAGGACCTCGTCTCCGCCCTGGGCTGGGTACAGAAGAACGCCGGCAAGTACGGCGTCGACGACTCGCGGATCTCGCTCGGCGGCATGTCGGCGGGCGGCACCCTGGCGATGAACACGGCCTACCGGCTCCACAACGGCACCATCGAGGCCCCCGACGGCACCGCCGCCCCCAAGCCCCCGGCCTCCGTGATCGGCTTCTATCCCGGCACCGACGTCACTGAGATGTGGACGCAGGACGTGGCCGGAACCCGCGAGGCGGCGGAGATGTACACCGGCGGTACGCCGCAGCAGTACCCGGACCGCTACCGCGAGGTGTCCCCGACCTCCGACATCCGCGCCGGTCTGCCCCGCACCCTGCTCGTGGTCGGCGACCGCGACCGCAGCGCCCGCCCCGAAACCGTCACCGCCTTCGGGGACGCGCTCAAGGAGAGGGGCGTCCCCACCGAGGTCAGGGAGCTGCCCTTCGCCGAGCACGCCTTCGACGACGCGTACGGCAGCCTCACCTCCCAGACCAGCCGTCAGATCCTGCTCGACTTCCTCGTCGAGGACGCTCGCTGACCACGCCGTCGGCGACGGCGCCTGGTGCACCGGCGCCGTCGCCGGCCTCTCGCCCGGCACCCGTCCCCGTCCGCCGGGCCCCTCGTCGTTCAACGCCCTTCCCGGTCGAGGCCGGCGACCTCGCGTACGGACTCGGCGATGGCCCGGAACTCCTTCTTGAGGATCGCGCCGTGGTCGCTGGCGACCTTCGCGCCGATCCGGATGTTCGGGTTGCGGGCGGTCACCCCGCCGAGGCTGGCGCGTATCCGCTCCTGCTCGTCGCCCCGGCTCCCGAGAGACGTACCCGAGGCGACGACATACCGCACCGGGACGGTGATGCCGTCCAGCACGGGGCCCAGCTCGCGCTCGCGGGAGATTCTGCCGATCTCAATGTTGCTCTCCGCCTGCTGCCCGGCGGTCATCCGCGGGGCCAGGCCCGTCGGGCGCAACAGCGGCAGGAACCAGCCCATCCGACGGAACATCTTCCTGATGCGCCGCTCCATGGCCTCGTCGAGCCAGTCGTACGGGAACGCGCCGTCGACCAGGACCGCACCCAGCGCGCGCTCCGGATTGCGAGCCGTCCAGTGCGCCCCGACGAACGCGCCGTAGGACCAGCCCGCCACCAGCGCCCGGTCCACTCCCCGGGCCTCCAGAACGGCATCGACATCGCGGACGGCCGCCTCGAAGGAGTAGTCCGCCGAGCGCTTCGACCTCCTGCCGCGCGCCCGCTCGTCGTAGGTGATGTGCCGCCATTGCGTTCCCAGTTCGGCGAGGACCGGCCGCCAGTAGCCCTGGGTGGCGAACTGGCCGTTGAGGTAGATCACGGGGATTCCGGGGCCACCGGTGTCGGTGACGGCCAGGGCCGTGTCGTCGACCGGCACCATGCCGGTCCACCGCGTGCTGTTCGCGGGCGTGGCGTTGTGCGTCATGGGTCTCCCTGGTCATGGGGCGCGCGTCGTGTCGGCGGGTCTCGCCCGCCGCCCTTCCACGGCGTCAGCCCGTCTGCGGCGTACGGCCCTGTGTGGGGTGTGCGGCCCTTGCGCGGCGTCAGCTCATGTGCGGCGTGGGGCTCTGCGTGTGGTGTGCGGCGCCTTGCGCGGCGTCAGCTCGTCTGCGGCGTACGGCCCTTGGGGGCCGCATGGTCAGAGGCTGCGGGCGGTGATGTCGCCGCGCGAGGTGGTGGCACGGACGTCGAGTCCGATGGTGCCGTCGTTCCGCAGGGCGTTGTCGACGCGGCCGTGGTCCGTACCGGCGTCCAGGGCGGCCGAGACGCCCGCGGCGACGCCGACCGAGATGTCGCCGGACCGGGTGTGGAGCACGACCGTGCCGCGTACGGCCTCGGCGACCTTGATGCCGCCCCGCGCGGTTCTGATCTCCGCGGAGCCGCCCAGCCGGCCGACCTCGACGTCGCCGTCGGTCACGGTGAGGCGGAGGCTCGCCGCCTCGTCGATCTTGATCCGGCGGTACGCGCCCTCGAAGGCGACGTCCCCGAGGCGGCCGACGCCGCGGAGCTCGGCGCTGTCGGCCCGGCCCTCGACGCAGGACCCGGCGGGCAGCCGGACGGTGATCTCCACGGCCCCGGAGGGACCGGAGAGCCGGCCTGCGGGGACACCGGCCGCGATCCGCAGGACGCCGTCGGCGTACGAGACCTCGGTCCGCTCGGCGGCCTTGGTGTCGCGGCTCCTGGAGGCGTCGGCGGGCAGGACCTCGACGGTGGTGTCGGCGCGGTCCGCGGCGATGAACCGGACGCTCCCGGCGGGGATGTCCAGGACGGCGGAGACCGGGGCGGGAGTCTCGAACTTCTGCATCGTGCTCTCCTGTGCTCGATTCGTTTCCAACAACAGAAACGCTACGTTGCTTTCCACATCGCAACAACAACCTCGTTGCACAGAATGGCCATTAGCGCAGGTAGAAGCAGTGCAATCATTGCAACGAGCCTGGACGTCAACGCAACGAACACCACTCAGGCCGTTGCAATGAAGAGAGGGTGAACGCTATGGTCACGGAGTCAGGACCACCCCGAGGCCACCGAGGAGACCGTGATGCCGGGAGGCAGACTCACCCAGCAGGAACGCCAGCAGATCGCACGGGGACTGGCCGACAGCCTCCCCTACGCCGAGATCGCCCGCCGCCTCGACCGCCCGACCTCGACGGTCACGCGCGAGGTGATGCGCAACGGAGGCCCCGCCGCCTACCGCGCCGACCTGGCCCACCGCGCCACCGAGCACCGCGCGCACCGGCGCAGGACCAACGCCGCCCGGGGGCCGGGGTCCGCTCACCAGCCGGACGGCCGTGACACCGAGGCCGTGGCCGCGTACGAGGAGGCGTTCACCACCGTCCTCATGACCTCGGGCCTGAACAGGATGGCGGCCCGGGTGCTGACCTGCCTGTACACCACCGACGCGGGTAGTCTCACCGCGTCCGAGCTCGTCCAGCGCCTCCAGGTCAGTCCCGCGTCCGTCTCCAAGGCGATCACCTTCCTGGAAGCCCAGAGCCTCGTCCGGCGCGAGCGCGACGAACACCGCCGCCGCGACCGCTACGTCGTCGACGACGATCTCTTCTACCAGGCGACGATCGCCAGCGCGCGGGCCAACGACCAGCTCGTCGAGACCGCACGCCGGGGTGCGGCCGTCCTCGGCTCCGGCACTCCCGCCGCGGCCCGCCTGGAGAACATCGCCCGCTTCCTCGACTTCATCAGCGAGAGCATCACCCGCGCCGCCGAACAGGCCCGCGAGGTACTCCGCACCGCCCCCGCCCCGTCTCCGGCCGACGCCCCCGCCACGCGCCCGGACCAGCGGAACCAGACGGACTGATCCAGACCGCACGAGCACAAGCACAAGCACGAACAGCGGTACGAACACGGCCACAAGGCCGCCCCGGCACTCCCGCGCCGCTGCGGCCCGAGGAATTCGGCTCTCCCCGCGGCTTGCGCCGCCTCAGCCCCGGGCCGGCCGCCGCGCGACCGCCGCCGCCCGGCAAGTCCGTTCCCGGCCAGGAGATATGGACGTTCCGGCGGGACGGAACACGGCCCCACGCACCTCCTTCGTGTGCGGGTGGTGCGCGGCGTTCACGCCCTGCTCATAACGGAGTTCGGCGGATCGAAGCAAGGCGACCCGGGCATGCCTCCCATAAGTGGACACATCAATCCCGTCTCGATACCTTCGAATGAGAGACGTTATAGGCGCGCGATCGCAGCAGCGCGACACACGTCGGCGTCCGGAAGCCGGAACGCACCGGCCTTCTCCAGGTGTTCAGCACACACCACACAGCGCGGATACCGCTCCCTGGCTCAGAACGCGTTCGTCCGCGTCGGGTCGGGTCCGAGGCGTCATCCGCATCATCCGCACGTATTCCATCTCGAAGAAAGGGGATAGCTATGCGTGCACGGAACATCATCGCTCTGGCGAGCCCCCTCGTCGCAGCAGCCATGGTCCTCTCGCCCGTCGCGATGTCCACGGCATCGGCCGTCGCCGCGGACACTCCGGCGACGACAGCCTCCGCGACCACGCGTCTGCCCACGGACGACGCAGCCGACGGCAAGCTCAAGGGCGCGCGGGACGGCAAGCTCGACGGCCTCACCAACAAGTGCGACTACCGCCACTCGTACGCCCCGGCCCTGACGACCCCGGCGTACGCGGACGCGTACTCGCTCGCCTACCGGATCGGCTACGACAACTACTGCAGCGGTGACACCACCACCACCACGCCACCCGCGCCAGCAGCCACCGACGCCGCCGACGGCAAGCTCAAGGGCGCGCGGGACGGCAAGCTCGACGGTCTCACCAACAAGTGCGACTACCGCCACTCGTACGCCCCGGCCAAGACGACCCCGGAGTACACGGACGCGTACTCGCTCGCCTACCGGATCGGCTACGACAGCTACTGCTGACCGAGCGGAGGTACAGGTCGGCGACATATCCGCGGATCAGTGGCTACGGCCGACGCTGGCCGGTCACCGTCACTGGTCCGCTCACCCGTCCCCCGCGCCCGCGCGTTCCACCGGAGCGCACGGCGGACAGCCCACGGACCGGCGTGACGCGCGCCGGGCCCGGCCCCACGCGCGCCGACGCGGCGGCGACCAGGGCGGACGACGGCCACCCCACCCCACCGCACACCACGCGAAGAGCCGGACCGGCGACGGTTCAGCGTCCGGCGCTGAGCCGCTGCGCGGCCTCCGTCGCCCAGTACGTCAGGATCATCTGCGCGCCCGCGCGCCGGATGCCCAGCAGGCTCTCCATGATCGCCGCGTCGCGGTCGATCCAGCCCTTCTCGGCGGCGGCCTCGACCATCGCGTACTCACCGCTGATCTGGTACGCGGCGACCGGCACATCCACCGCGTCGGCGACCTTCGCGAGGATGTCGAGGTACGGACCGGCCGGCTTGACCATGACCATGTCCGCGCCCTCCTCCAGGTCGAGCGCCAGCTCCCGCAGCGACTCCCGGGAGTTCGCCGGGTCCTGCTGGTACGTCTTGCGGTCGCCCGTCAGCGAGGAGCCCACCGCCTCACGGAACGGCCCGTAGAACGCCGAGGCGTACTTCACCGTGTACGCGAGGATCGACACGTCCTCGTGGCCCGTCTGGTCCAGCGCGTCCCGGATGACACCGACCTGGCCGTCCATCATGCCGCTCGGCCCCACCACATGGGCACCCGCGTCGGCCTGGACCTGGGCCATCTCCGCGTACCGCTCCAGCGTCGCGTCGTTGTCGACGCGGCCGTCGCCGGTCAGCACACCGCAGTGCCCGTGGTCCGTGAACTCGTCCAGACACAGGTCGGACATCACGACGAGGTCGTCACCGACCTCCTCGCGCACCGCCCGCAGCGCCACCTGGAGAATGCCGTCCGGGTCGGTGCCCGCCGTGCCCCGGGCGTCCTTCTTCTCGTCCGCCGGAACGCCGAACAGCATGATCCCGGAGACCCCCGCCGACACCGCGTCCACCGCGGCCTTCCGCAAGGTGTCCAGCGTGTGCTGCTGCACGCCGGGCATGGTCGAGATCGCGACCGGGGCGTCGATGCCCTCACGCACGAACGCGGGCAGGATCAGATGCGCCGCGTCGAGCCGCGTCTCGGCGACCATCCGCCGCATCGTCGAGGTCGTCCGCAGCCGCCGGGGGCGGGAGCCGGGGAAGTTTCCATAGACCGTCATGCTTCGAGACTAGACCCGTACACATCACTGGTTTACCGACACCCCTGCCGGAAAAACCGCGCGAAAAGGGCGGAGGCCCGGCCGCCGAAGCAACCGGGCCTTCCTCACACCTCACCACGGCCTGTCCGTCGCACACCCTCAGGTCGTCGTGCGCCGCCGACGCGCCCCGGGGCGCCGCTCGCTCGGCCGCGTCACCGGGTCACCGGCCTCCTTCGCCGCCTCCCGGCGCCGCGCGCCGAACTCGGACAGCGCCTCGGCCAGCTTGTGCACCGAAGGCTCCGGCGAGAGGACGTCGACCCGCAGCCCGTGCTCCTCCGCGGTCTTCGCCGTCGCCGGACCGATACACGCGATCACCGTCACGTTGTGCGGCTTGCCCGCGATCCCGACCAGGTTGCGCACCGTCGACGAGGAGGTGAAGAGCACCGCGTCGAAACCGCCGCCCTTGATCGCCTCACGGGTGTCGGCCGGCGGCGGCGACGCGCGGACCGTGCGGTACGCGGTCACGTCGTCGACCTCCCAGCCCAGCTCGATCAGCCCGGCCACCAGCGTCTCGGTCGCGATGTCGGCACGCGGCAGGAAGACCCGGTCGATCGGGTCGAAGACCGGGTCGTACGGCGGCCAGTCCTCCAGCAGACCGGCGGCGGACTGCTCACCGGACGGCACCAGGTCCGGCTTCACACCGAAGTCGACGAGCGCGGCGGCGGTCTGCTCGCCGACGGCCGCGACCTTGATCCCGGCGAAGGCACGGGCGTCGAGCCCGTACTCCTCGAACTTCTCCCGGACGGCCTTCACCGCGTTGACGCTGGTGAAGGCGATCCACTCGTAGCGGCCCGTCACCAGTCCCTTGACCGCGCGCTCCATCTGCTGGGGCGTACGGGGAGGCTCCACGGCGATCGTCGGAACCTCGTGCGGCACGGCGCCGTACGAACGCAGCTGGTCGGAGAGCGACGCCGCCTGTTCCTTCGTCCGCGGCACCAGCACCTTCCAGCCGAACAGCGGCTTGGACTCGAACCACGAGAGCTGGTCACGCTGGGCGGCGGAGCTGCGCTCACCGACCACGGCTATGACGGGCCGGTGGCCCTCAGGCGACGGCAGCACCTTCGCCTGCTTCAGCACCTGCGCGATCGTCCCGAGCGTCGCCGTCCAGGTCCGCTGGCGGGTCGTCGTCCCCGCGACCGTCACGGTCAGCGGGGTGTCGGGCTTGCGGCCCGCCGACACCAGCTCACCGGCGGCCGCGGCCACCGAGTCGAGCGTCGTCGAGACGACGGCCGTGGCATCGCTCGCCCCGACCTCGGTCCAGCACCGGTCGGACGCCGTACGGGCGTCGACGAACCGGACGTCCGCGCCCTGCCCGTCCCGCAGCGGCACACCCGCGTACGCGGGCACACCCACCACGTTCGCGACCCCCGGCACCACCTCGAAGGGGATGCCCGCGGCGGCGCAGGCGAGCATCTCGGCACCCGCGTTCCCGTCGAGCCCCGGGTCGCCGACGACGGCACGGACGACCCGCCTGCCGCCCTTCACCGCCTCCATGACAAGATTGACCGCATCCCTGAGGACGGGGACGCCGGCGGCTGCTGACTGCGCGTCAACAACCGTCAGCTCGGGCGTGCTTACGCCTGCCCGCGCATGGCAGCGAACGACGCCGAGGACGTCCGGCTCGGCGACAAGGACGTCCGCGCTCGCAAGCGCCTCGACGGCGCGCAGCGTCAGCAGTCCCGGGTCGCCGGGACCGGCGCCGAGGAAGGTGACGTGCCCTTGTGCGGACAGGGCCGGAAAGTCGGATGCGGCGGGGCCGGTGGGGCTCAAAGTGCTCGCTCCCCCATAAGACCGGCCGCACCCTTGGCAAGCATCTCGGCCGCGAGCTCGCGACCGAGCGCCGCCGCGTCGTCCTGCGACGTGGGCACGGGACCGGTGGTGGACAGCTGCACCAGCGAGGAACCGTCGGTGGAACCGACGACTCCGCGCAGGCGCAGTTCGTTGACAGCCTGTCCGTCGACCTGGAGGTCGGCCAGCGCACCCACAGGTGCGGAGCAGCCGGCCTCCAGGGCGGCGAGCAGGGCACGCTCCGCGGTCACGGCGGCCCGGGTGTACGGGTCGTCGAGCTCGGCGAGCGCGGCGGCGAGGTCGGCGCTGCTCGCAGCGCACTCGATCGCCAGTGCTCCCTGGCCGGGAGCGGGCAGGACGGTGTCGACCGACAGGAAGTCGGTCGCCTCACCGATCCGGCCGAGGCGGCTGAGCCCGGCCGCGGCGAGTACCACCGCGTCCAGCTCACCGCTCCGGACAAATCCGATACGCGTATCGACGTTGCCCCGGATCGGCACGGTCTCGATACCGAGCCCATGACCGCGGGCGTACGCGTTGAGCTGCGCCATGCGGCGCGGCGAACCGGTGCCGATGCGGGCACCGGACGGCAGCTGCGCGAGGGTCAGCCCGTCCCGCGCCACCAGCACGTCGCGCGGGTCCTCGCGCACCGGCACCGCGGCCAGCAGCAGGCCCTCGGGCTGGGCGGTCGGCAGGTCCTTCAGCGAGTGGACGGCGAAGTCCACCTCACCGCGCAGCAGTGCCTCGCGCAGCGCGGCGACGAACACGCCAGTGCCGCCGATCTGCGCCAGGTGCTCACGCGAGATGTCGCCGTACGTGGTGATCTCGACGAGCTCGACGGCGCGGCCGGTCACCTCGCGAACCGCTTCCGCGACATGGCCGGACTGCGCCATGGCGAGCTTGCTGCGGCGGGTACCCAGCCTCAGCGGCTTGTCGGCCGCCGTGCCCAGGAGTGAGTTGTCGGTCATGACCGCCCTCGATTCGGGTCGTTCAGGTCTGCCCGGGAGACGGCGGCGACCGTCTGCGGGTCAAGGTCGAAGAGTTCCCTCAGCGCGTCGGCGTACCCGGCACCGCCGGGCTCGCTGGCGAGCTGCTTGACCCGCACGGTGGGCGCGTGCAGGAGCTTGTCGACGACACGGCGCACGGTCTGCGTGATCTCCGCGCGCTGCTTCTCGTCCAGGTCGGGGAGGCGTCCGTCGAGCCGCGCGATCTCGCCCGCGACCACTCCGGCGGCCATCGTGCGCAGCGCGACGACGGTCGGGGTGATGTGGGCGGCGCGCTGGGCGGCGCCGAAGGCGGCGACCTCGTCGGAGACGATGGTGCGCACCTGGTCCACGTCGGCGGCCATCGGGGCGTCCGCCGACGCCTCGGCGAGCGACTCGATGTCGACGAGGCGCACTCCGTCGAGCCGGGCCGCCTCGCCGTCGATGTCGCGCGGCATGGCGAGGTCCAGCAGGGCCAGGCGCACGGGGCCGGTGCCCTGGACGGGCACGGTGGCCCGGCGGACGGCCTGGCGGACCGTTCCGGCAGTGCCGTTCTCGACCCAGGCGGCGTGCCGGTCGATGTCGGCGGGGGCGGGCACCACAGGTGCGGCGGGGGTCTCGACGGCCTCCGCCTCCAGGCCGAGCGCCCCGGCGACGGCCCCGGCGGTCAGCACGAGGCCGGTCGCGCCGGTGCAGGACACCACGATGTCGGCACGTGTCAGTTCGCCGCAGACCTCGGCCATCTCCACGGCACGGGCGGCCACGCCGGTGCCCCCGGGCTGGGCCAGGATCTCGACGAGCCGGTCCGCGCGGGCCCGGGTCCGGTTGGCGACGACGATCTCCGCGACACCGGTACGGGCCAGGGTGGCGGCGGCGAGCGAGGACATCGAGCCCGCGCCGATCACCAGGGCGCGCTTGCCCCCGGCCCAGTCGGTGACCTCCGCACCGGCCGCGAGCTGTTCGAGGCCAAAGGTGACGAGCGACTGCCCGGCCCGGTCGATCCCGGTCTCGCTGTGCGCCCGCTTGCCGACCCGCAGCGCCTGCTGGAAGAGATCGTTCAGCAGCCGGCCCGCGGTGTGCAGCTCCTGCCCCACCGCCAGCGCGTCCTTGATCTGGCCGAGGATCTGGCCCTCGCCGACCACCATCGAGTCCAGCCCGCACGCCACCGAGAAGAGGTGGTGGACGGCCCGGTCCTCGTAGTGCACGTAGAGGTACGGCGTGAGCTCGTCCAGGCCGACGCCGCTGTGCCGGGCGAGCAGCGTGGACAGCTCGGCGACGCCCGCGTGGAACTTGTCCACGTCGGCGTAGAGCTCGATCCGGTTGCAGGTGGCGAGCACGGCGGCCTCGACCGCGGGCTCCGCGGCCAGGGTGTCCTGAAGGAGCTTGTCCCGGGTCTCAGCGGACAGCGAGGCACGCTCCAGCACGGAGACCGGGGCGCTGCGGTGACTCAGTCCTACGACGAGAAGACTCATGCCGGCATCACCGCAGGCATGTCCCCGTCAGGTCCCTTGCGGTCGGTGGCGGTGGCGCGCGCCGGGGGCGCGGCCGGGTCGGCGGCGCTGCCAGAGGTGTCCTCGACCGACTTGCGCTGCTCGTGGAAGGCGAGGATCTGGAGCTCGATGGAGAGGTCGACCTTGCGCACGTCCACACCGTCGGGCACGGACAGCACGGTCGGCGCGAAGTTCAGGATGGAGGTGACGCCCGCGGCGACGAGCCGGTCGCAGACCTGCTGCGCGGCACCGGCCGGGGTCGAGATGACACCGATCGACACACCGTTGTCGCCGACGATCTGCTCCAGGTCGTCGGCGTGCTGCACGGGGATACCGGCGACCGGCGTCCCGGCCATCGCGGGATCGGCGTCGATCAGCGCGGCGACCCGGAACCCGCGGGAGGCGAAACCGCCGTAGTTGGCGAGCGCGGCGCCGAGGTTACCGATGCCGACGATCACGACCGGCCAGTCCTGGGTGAGCCCGAGTTCGCGGGAGATCTGGTACACGAGATACTCGACGTCGTACCCGACACCGCGCGTCCCGTACGAACCGAGGTAGCTGAAGTCCTTGCGCAGCTTGGCGGAGTTGACCCCGGCCGCCGCGGCGAGTTCCTCGGACGAGACGGTGGGTACCGAGCGCTCGGAGAGCGCGGTCAACGCGCGAAGATACAGCGGAAGACGGGCGACGGTGGCCTCGGGAATTCCTCGGCTACGGGTCGCCGGTCGGTGAGTTCGGCCAGTTGCCACGGTGCTCCTGCGGGATGAGCGGGGCTGCAGGCGGCCGTATTTCCCATGACCGCCCCGTCGAATGCAGGCTATGTCTTTGTGAACACGTGCACAAAGATAGTGTCCGTTTTGTCCGGTCAAAGTGACCGGGGTCACGCACATTCGTCGCGCGATCCCGGAACCAGGGATCGCATCAGCCTGTTGCAGGCCCGAAGGGGGCAAAGCGGAACACACTCCTCATCACCACTCCCCCGAGAGCACTCAAAACGCCCATGATGGTAACCGGCTTCGCTCAGGAGCGCAGCGCCCCGCGCAACCGCGCCGCGTCCACCCGCCAGAACGTGTGCTGCTCACCGTCCACCAGTACCACCGGAATCTGCTCCCAGTACTCCCGGTACAGCCGCTCGTCCTGGGTGATGTCCTTCTCCTCCCAGGACGCCCCGGTCTCCTCGCACACCTCCCGCACCACCCGCCTCGCGTCGTCGCAGAGATGACACCCGGGCTTCCCCACCAGGGTCACCACCCGTTCCGCGGGCTTCTTCTTCGTACGTCGCAGCAGGGCACTCATACCCTCATTCTGCGCCGCGCCCCGGGGCGGTGCGGGCCCGCCCCGCCCGCTGCGGCCCGCCCCGGCCCGTACGCCCCGGATCACCCGTTCGACGAACCCGCGGTCAAGAGTTCACGCCGTGGCATACCGGCAGCTCGGGAAGGGCACGAACGACTGGCTATGCTCACCGCATGGCCGCTTTTGGATGGCTCACCCCCCGTAGGCGCCCCGCGACAGCACGGAGTGTGCTGGCCGGCGAGGCGGCAGCCGAGGCAGCGCGCAAGACCTCTCTCTCCGACGACCGGCCCGACAGCGCCGCGGAGGCCGAAGAGTCCGAGGAGACCCCGTTCCCCGTCGTCGGCGACGACCGGGCCGCCGCCTTCTTCGACCTGGACAACACCGTCATGCAGGGCGCGGCGATCTTCCACTTCGGCCGCGGCCTGTACAAGCGGAAGTTCTTCCAGCGCCGCGAGCTGGCCCGGTTCGCCTGGCAGCAGGCGTGGTTCCGGCTCGCCGGCGTCGAGGACCCCGGCCACATGCAGGACGCCCGTGACAGCGCCCTGTCCATCGTCAAGGGGCACCGCGTCTCCGAACTGATGTCCATCGGCGAGGAGATCTACGACGAGTACATGGCCGACCGCATCTGGCCCGGCACCCGCGCCCTCGCCCAGGCCCACCTCGACGCGGGCCAGCGCGTCTGGCTGGTCACCGCGGCCCCGGTCGAGACCGCCACGATCATCGCCCGCCGGCTCGGCCTGACCGGCGCGCTCGGCACCGTCGCCGAATCCGTCGGCGGCGTCTACACCGGCCGCCTCGTGGGCGAACCGCTGCACGGCCCCGCGAAGGCCGAGGCGGTCCGCGCCCTGGCCGCCGCCGAGGGCCTGGACCTCGACCGCTGTGCCGCGTACAGCGACTCGCACAACGACATCCCGATGCTCTCCCTGGTCGGACACCCGTACGCGATCAACCCCGACGCCAAGCTCCGCAAATACGCCCGCTCCCGCGACTGGCGGCTGCGCGACTACCGCACCGGCCGCAAGGCGGCCCGGGTCGGCATCCCGGCCGCCGCCGGGGTCGGCGCGATCGCGGGCGGCACCGCGGCCGCCGTCGCCCTGCACCGCCGCCGCCGCTGACCGGCCGCCGGCCCGCACAACCGCCCGGCACTCTTTACCCACCGGCCCCGCCGGCCAGTCGTCCTGCTCGCACACGGCCACAACCCGTCGCCCCGACAGGCAGATCTCGAAGTAATTCGATCAATAAGCGATCACGAACTGCTGCTCGATAGGTCGTTTAGTCGCCACAGAAGCGACGTAATCGATGATTTGAGCAACTGGGCGTAGCGCTGCCTGTACGAAGCGTTATTCTCCTCAGACGCATTCCGGAACCTCCCACTCACTACGACGAGTGACGGTTTCACACTGAACGTGATGGAAGCTCTGCCTCTGGGAGTCCCGTGTACCCACACGTCGGGGTTGACGCCTCGGGCCTGGCTACGCTGCGCGCAACGGTCGCCGACCGCTTGCGCGGCTTCGTCCCCACCGCGTACGCCGTACCCGCATTCGCCACCCCTGCACCTGCCGGCCCCTGCTACGCCCTGGCCGAACGGAGTGCGGCGGTCGGAAGACGCGGCAACCGCGGCTCGACGACCACCTCCACCGTCCGCCGGCCCACCGCCGACAGCGACAGCGCCCGCATGATGGACCTCGTCGAGCGCGCCCAGGCCGGCGAGGCCGACGCCTTCGGCCGCCTCTACGACCAGTACAGCGACACCGTCTACCGCTACATCTACTACCGCGTGGGCGGCAAGGCGACCGCGGAGGACCTCACCAGCGAGACCTTCCTGCGCGCCCTGCGCCGCATCTCCACCTTCACCTGGCAGGGCCGCGACTTCGGTGCCTGGCTCGTCACCATCGCCCGCAACCTGGTCGCCGACCACTTCAAGTCCAGCCGCTTCCGGCTGGAAGTGACCACCGGCGAAATGCTCGACGCCAACGAGGTCGAACGCAGCCCCGAGGACTCCGTCCTGGAGTCCCTCTCCAACGCCGCGCTCCTCCAGGCCGTACGACGGCTCAACCCCCAGCAGCAGGAATGCGTCACCCTGCGCTTCCTCCAGGGCCTCTCGGTCGCCGAGACAGCCCGGGTCATGGGCAAGAACGAAGGTGCGATCAAGACCCTCCAGTACCGCGCCGTACGCACCCTGGCCCGGCTCCTCCCGGACGATGCCCGCTGAACCGCCGCACCGACCGCCGCCCCGACCGCACCCGCGGCCCCGCCCTCAACTCCCGCCCGAAGCACGTTCCGCGACACTTCCGTCACACACTGGTCCGATCATCCTTAGTGCGTAACCCAAGTGCCGCGCCCATCGTTGTGCCAGTTGCAGGCCCCCTGTCGTCACCCCATGTCCGCCGACACTCACTCAATCGTGTGGAAGCGCTCAAGGTGTGCAACCTTCCGTACCCCCAGGGGAGTCGACCGTCATGACGAGAGGAGGTGCCGCCAGTGATCGCAAACGTTTCGGCACACCGGCGGGCGAACGCCTTCGCCCAGGCCCTGGAGGAGCAGTCGCTCCGCGGTGCGGCGGCCGAACAGCCCGAGGATCCGGCTGGGCAGGCCGACCACGGACCGCTGTTGGCCCTGGCGAACGGCCTCGGTGAGGTACCGCGGCCGGAGTTGGACCCCGAAGTCAAAGTGGCGCAGCGAGCCCAGCTCGTCGCCGCCATGGAAGCCATGCTCACCGAGGGCGGCGCATCCGCGGGCCCTACGGTGCCCGAGCAGCGTGCCAAGGGAGCGCACCGGGCCTCCCCGCTCCGGAAGTTGCGTCCGCGTTCACGCTGGACGAAGGGCCTCGCGGCCGGCGGCCTCACCGTCGGTGTGGCGGCGGGAGCCTTCGGCGGAGTAGCCGCCGCCAGTTCCGACGCCCTGCCGGGTGACTCGCTCTACGGGCTCAAGCGCGGCATGGAGGACATCCATCTCGGCATGGCCAGCGGTGACTCCGACCGCGGCGAGGTCTACCTCGACCAGGCATCGACCAGGCTCAGCGAAGCCCGACGTCTGCTGGAGCGCGCCCGCTCCGGCGCTCTGGACCACGAACAGCTCGGCGAAGTCCGGCGCACGCTCAACGGCATGACGCACGACGCCAGCGAGGGCCACCGCCTGCTCCACTCCGCCTATCAGCGGAACGGGGCCATCGGCCCCATCCAGACCCTGGACTCCTTCTCCCGCTCCCACCGGGAGACCTGGAGCAGCCTCCGCGACCGGCTCCCCGTACAGCTCACGGACGTCGGCGATCAGGTCAGCTCGGTCTTCGACGCCATAGACGAAGAGGTCGGTCCGCTCCAGTCGCTGTTCCCCCGCCCCCCGGACAGCGGTGGCGCCCGGCAGTCCGGCACCGCCGAGCGCGACACCGGGCCCACGCGCACCGCTCCCTCGCCACCCGCCGCTCCCGAAGCCCCGCAGGACCACCCCGGCGCCGATACCTCGCCCCGCCCCTCGGGGTCCGACAGCTCCCCGGCCGAGGGCGGCCTGATCGGCGGCACCACCGGCGGGCTCCTCGGCCATCCCCCGTCCCAGGGCGCCGCCCCCTCCGCCGAGGACCGGTCCGGCAACCCGCCCGCCCCGGACATCACCCTCCCGCCGCTCCTCCCCGGCCTCCTCCCCGGCCTGGGCCTCCACGGCGAGGAGGCGAGCGACTAGCCCGCCGGGCGGTACGTGCAGGGGGCGGGTTCCGGTGGAACCCGCCCCCTCCCCGTACCGGCACGAGTCCGCTCAGAAGAACACCGACCGCCGCCGCACCAGCAGCCGGTACAGCGTGTGCTGGATCTGCTCCCGCACCTGATCCGTCAGGTTGAACATCAGCATCGGGTCCTCCGCCGCCTCCACCGGATAGCCGCTGGTGGAGATCGGCTCTCCGAACTGGATCGTCCACTTCGTCGGCAGCGGCACCGCCCCGAGCGGCCCCAGCCAGGGAAACGTCGGCGTGATCGGGAAGTACGGAAAGCCCAGCAGCCGCGCCAGCGTCTTCGAGTTGCCGACCATCGGGTAGATCTCCTCCGCCCCCACGATCGAGCACGGCACGATCGGCACCCCGGCCCGCAACGCCGTGGACACGAAACCGCCCCGCCCGAAGCGCTGGAGCTTGTACCGCTCCCCGAACGGCTTGCCGATGCCCTTGAACCCCTCCGGCATCACCCCCACCACCTCGCCCCGCCGCAGCAGCCGCTCCGCGTCCTCCGCGCAGGCCAGCGTGTGCCCGGCCTTACGGGCCAGCTCGTTGACCACCGGCAGCATGAACACCAGGTCCGCGGCGAGCAGCCGCAGATGGCGCCCCGCCGGATGGTTGTCGTGCACGGCGACCTGGAGCATCAGCCCGTCCAGGGGCAGCGTCCCCGAATGGTTGGACACGATCAGCGCCCCGCCCTCCGCGGGAATGTTCTCGATGCCCTTCACCTCGACCCGGAAGTACTTCTCGTACACCGGCCGGAGCATCGACATCAGGACCTGGTCGGTGAGCTCCTCGTCGTAACCGAACTCGTCGACGTCGTACTCACCGGTGACGCGCCGCCGCAGGAACGCCAGCCCGCCGGCGATCCGCCGGTCCCAGCCGCCCCGCTCCCCGCCTTCCGGCTCGCCGGACCGCGCCTCCTGCTCCACCGGCTCCCGCCGGGGCTCGGGGGCGTCCTGCTGCCCCGGGAGGGCGCTCACGGGCGCCGTGCCCGCCGCGGGCCCCCGCCCGGCAGCGGAGGACCGGCGCCGGGCCGGACGCGCCGCACCACCCGCCCGCGAACGGTCGTCGTCGAACGGAATGACCTTGGCATCCGCCATCGTCGGTGCGCTCCTCTATCTGACGCCGGGGGACGGCGCGCTGTCGCCGGTCCCGATGATCCCCGAAACCTCGCCGGCCGCCCCCGCGAACGGCAGCGCGGCCAGCCGGTCGACCGCACCGCCCACCACCTCGGGCGGCAGCAGCCCCGGCCCCTGGCCACGGACGAACTCCGCGAACGTCTCCGCGGTACTGAACCGGGGGCGAAAGCCCAGCGTCTCGCGCATCTGAACCGTCGAGACCACCCGGCCGTGGGTGAGCAGCCGGATCTGCTCCGGCGAGAAGTCCGTCATCCCGACCCTGCGCAGCGCCTGACCGACCCAGGTCACCGCGGGCAGCAGCAACGGCGCCGTCGGCCGCCCCAGCCGCCGCGAGCACTGCGAGAGCAGCAGCACCCCGTCCCCGGCGATGTTGAACGTCCCGCTGTTCAGCGTCCCGCGCCCCGGCTCCCCCGCCGCCACACCCAGGACGTCGACGACATCGTCCTCGTGCACGAACTGGAGCCTCGGGTCGTACCCGAACACCGTCGGCAGCACCGGCAGCGACAGATAGTCCGCGAGCGGCGTATCGGCCCGCGGCCCCAGGATGTTCGCGAACCGGAGCACACACACGGCCACGTCCGGCCGCCGCCGCGCGAACCCCCGTACGTATCCCTCGACCTCCACCACGTCCTTGGCGAAGCCACCGCTGGGCAGGGACTTGGGCGGGGTGGTCTCCGTGAAGACCGCCGGATCGCGCGGCGCCGAGCCGTACACGTTCGTACTGGACTTGACCACCAGCCGCCGCACGCTCGGCGACTTCTGGCAGGCGCCGAGCAGCTGCATGGTGCCGATGACGTTGGTCTCCTTGACCGTCGTCCGGCCGCCCGTACCGACCACCTTGGCCGAGACGTCCAGATGCACCACCGTGTCCACCGCGTGCTCGGCGAGCACCCGCGCGATCGCGGGCTGCCGGATGTCCGCCCGTACGAACACCGCGTCGCCCAGCGGGTGCCCCGGCACGACCGCGTCCACCGCGACCACCCGGTCCACCCCCGGGTCGCGCTGGACGCGCCGCACGAAGCGGCCTCCCAGCTGCCGGGCCGCTCCCGTGACCAGCACGACCTTCCCCAAGATCAGCGCCTTCCGTCGAAAGGAATCCCTGGCCGTCACCGTAGCGGGTGAAACGCACCGCAGCCCTTCCACCGGACCGGTGGAAGGGCTGCGGGAAACACGAACTGCGTTCGCCTACTTCTTGTTGCGACGCTGAACGCGCGTGCGCTTGAGCAGCTTGCGGTGCTTCTTCTTGGCCATCCGCTTGCGCCGCTTCTTGATAACAGAGCCCACGACTACCCTCGCTCACTTCTCTTCACTGGTGCGGGGCGTCTGGGCCCACACGACCTACGTCGGCCTAGCCTACCCGCCAGCGCGTGAGGGGCGTAATCCGAGGGGAACCTCAGGCGGACTCCACCCCCACGAAGGACTCGCGGAGATACTCGTGAACCGCTTGCTCCGGCACCCGGAAGGACCTGCCCACCCGGATCGCCGGCAGATGCCCGCTGTGCACCAAGCGGTACACGGTCATCTTCGACACTCTCATGACCGAGGCGACTTCCGCCACAGTCAGGAACTTGACCTCGTTGAGAGGCCTCTCGCTGTCAGCAGCCATGACTCACCTGTACCTTCCGCACGAGACGCGCACCGGCTTCCCCTCCGGTGACTCTTCGTCGTTGTGCGCTCACTGCCCAGGTTAGGGGCGGGTGATGCGAGTGGGGAAGAGGGGAGACGATCGGCCGCCTACCGTGACAGAAACGCTCGATTGAGTACATACCGAGTGAGCGGCCGATAGAACGCCGACGGCACCGCGTCATCCACCGGAACGGCCACCGCCACCCGCCCCTCGGCCTCCCCGACGAACAGCGCGGGGTCGTCCGTGTCCGCCAGCCCGATCGCCTCAACGCCCAGCTGACCTGCCCCGCAGACCCAGCCGTGGTCCCCGACGACCAGCTCCGGAAGCAATCCGCGCTCCTCCGCGGCCGCCGCCAGGACGACCCGGACCGGCAAGGGTGAATGGGTGTGTGCGCCGGTGTCACCCTCGCCCTCCCGCGCGCCGGGCTCACGCACCATCGCGACTCCCCGTACGTAGTCGAGGCTGCACGTACGTACGCCGAACCGGGTCGTTATGTCGATACATCGGCCCTGCGCCGGTGTGAGGACGCGACATCCCGCCGCCGACATCGCGTCTGCCAGCGCTGCGTAGAAACCGAGCAGCCGATGCGGATGCCCCGTGCCGAACAGCACCGGCGCCCGCCGTTCCGCCGCGCACGACAGCCGGTCCGCGAAGGCGTCCAGACCCGCCAGCGTCCGCTCCGGGTCGATCACATCCGGCCCCACAACATGGCCCGGATCGTCCGAGACCCCGCATTTCTCGGCCATCAGCCGCAACAGATCGGCCTCCGCCCAGCCCTCTGCGGGAACCAGACCGAGCGTCACCCGCGGATCCCCGGCCGCGAAGAGCCGGTAGCTCCGCAGACTCGTCTCCCGCGCGGTGGCCACGGGCCCGGCCAGCCGGGCCGCCAGCAGATGCGCACGCAGCGCTCCGGTGCTCAACACCCCACGATGCTCCCCCACCCGCCCGGACGGGGGGCCGGAAGCCGATGACTCCCCACCGTTGGCGCAACCATTACGCGCCACCGCGCACGAGCCCCCGCGCACACGGCGGCCGCAGAAGCCGGGCCCAGGACCTCCGCGCTCCCGGCGCACGTCGTTCGCGCCCCCGGCTCAGGACTCCCGCGGCCCTCCGCGGCCCCGGCTCAGGTCAGTAGCCCCCGCAGGGGGAACGCCGCCCGCCGCGCCGCCAGCACCGCCTGGTCCAGCCGGTCCGCCGGGTCGTACCCCTCCTCCCACGGCTTCCAGGAGGGCGTCCGCCCGTCCGTCATCCGGGCAGGCCCCAACTGCCGGGTCCGCGCGTACACCTCGTCCCGCCACGACGACGGAATCATCGACTCCGGCTCCACCGGGGCGTGCGCGGCGATGCCCACCAGATGCGTCCAGGACCGCGGCACCACGTCGACCACCGCGTACCCGCCCCCGCCGAGCGCCAGCCATCGCCCGCCCTCCGCATGCGCGTGGGCCAGGTCGTGACAGGCCGCCATCACCGCGCGCTGCGCGTCCAGCGACACCGCGAGATGCGCGAGCGGGTCCTCGAAATGCGTATCGGCGCCGTGCTGGCTCACCAGCACCTGTGGCCGGAAATCCGCCAGCAGCTCCGGGACCACCGCGTGAAAGGCCCGCAGCCACCCCGCGTCCCCGGTACCGGCGGGCAGCGCCACGTTCACCGCGCCGCCCTCGCCCGCCCCGGAGCCGGTCTCCTCCGGCCAGCCGGTGTGCGGGAAGAGCGTCCGAGGGTGCTCGTGCAGCGAGACGGTCAGGACCCTCGGGTCCTCCCAGAACGCCGCCTGCACCCCGTCCCCGTGATGCACGTCCACATCGACGTACGCGATCCGCTCGGCGCCCAGCTCCAGCATCCGCGCGATGGCGAGTGCCGGGTCGTTGTAGATGCAGAACCCGGCCGCACCGCCCGGCATCGCGTGGTGCAGCCCGCCCGTGAAGTTCACCGCGTGCGCGGTGTCCCCCCGCCACACCGCTTCGGCCGCCGCCACCGACTGACCGGCGATCAGCGCCGAGACCTCGTGTATCCCGGCGAACGCCGGGTCGTCCACCGTCCCGAGCCCGTAGCGCTGGTCGGCCCGCTTCGGATCGGCCGAGGCGGCCCGCACCGCGGCCACGTAGTCCTCGCGGTGCACCAGCCGCAGCGTGGAGTCCCCTGCGGGCCTGCCCGCCACCACGTCCACCGCGCCGTCCAGCCCGTACGCCCGCACCAGCCCCATGGTCAGGGCCAGCCGGACGGGGTCCATCGGGTGACTCTCCCCGAAGTCGTATCCCGTAACTGCGTCATCCCACATCAGCTGTGCGCGGCCGCTCATGCCCGCCACCGTATCGGGCGGGCTGCGCACCGAACGACTTGGCGTACACCAGCGTCGCGAGCACCAGCACCATCGGTACGAGCATCGCGCCCCGGTAGCTCCAGGCGTCCCCGATCGCGCCGACCAGCGGCGATCCCACCAGGAAGCCCACGTAGTTGAAGACGTTCAGCCGGGCGATGGCGGTGTCGCTCGCCCCGGGGAACATCCGCCCACCGGCGGCGAAGGTCTGCGGAACGATCACGCACAGCCCGAGCCCCAGCAGGGTGAACCCGAACATCCCGGTCCACGCCCCACCGGCCGTCGCCACCACGACGAACCCGGCCGCCGCCAGCACGCTCCCGCTCCGCACCACGGTCACGGCCCCGAACCTCCGCACCCCCAGGTCCCCGACGGCCCGCCCCAGCAGCGTCGTCACCATGTAGACGTTGTACGGCAGGGTCGACAGCTGCTCCGAGCTCCCCAGGACGTCCTGGAGGTACTTCGCGCTCCAGTTGGAGACCGTGGAGTCCCCGATGTACGCGAAGCTCATCACGAGGCAGAGCGGCATGAGCAGTCTGAAGGAGACCGGCCCGGCCCCCTTGCCCTGGTCCTGCGGCCCCTTCTCCGAGGAAGCGCCGTCGGCGTACCAGCGGCTCCCGACGAACGCGGCGGGCAGCAGCACGACGACCGCGGGGAGGTAGGAGACCAGCAGCGAGAGATCCCAGTGCGCCCCGGCCCATGCCATGGACGCCCCGGCGATCCCGCCCAGGCTGTACGCGGCGTGGAAGCCGAGCATGATCGACCGGCCGTAGGCCCGCTGGAGGCTGACCCCCATCATGTTCATGGAGGCGTCGAGCGCACCGACGGCGAGCCCGAACGCCGCGAGCGCCAGCGCCGCTTCCCACAGCGTGTTCCCGGCCCCGGCCCCGAGCAGCGCGAGCATCACGACGGGCTGGGCCCATCGCAGAACGATCCTGGGCCGTACCCGTACGACGACCTTCTCGGTGACCACACTGCCCACCCCGGCCAGGATGGGCACCGCCGCCAGGAACACGGGCAGCAGCCCGTCGGATATCCCGTACCGGTCCTGAATGGCGGGGATCCGCGTCACCAGCAGAGCGAAGGTGACTCCCTGGACGAAGAAGCTCAACGTGAGGGAGGCCCTGCCGTGCCGCAAACCTGCGTTTGTCATGGCCGCGAGCGTAGGGCCAGTCTCTACCCGTGGGTAGATGGATCACGCGAGCAATTCGCGGAGTTGGCTCATGTCGGAGAAGTACCCGGTCACCCCGGCGAGCCGGTCCGCCGGCATCATCGACGTGAACCCGTACACGTCCATGCCCGCGGCCCTGGCCGCCTCCACTCCGAGCGGGCTGTCCTCGATGACGACGCACCGCTCGGGGGCGACGCCCATCCGCTCGGCGGCCAGCAGGAACAGGTCAGGCGCCGGCTTTCCCCGCCCGACGTCCTCCGAGCTGAAGATCCACTCTTCCTCGAACCACTGGTCGAGCCCGGTCCTGCGGTGTCCGGCCCGGATCCGCTGATGGCTCCCGGAAGAGGCGACACAGTACGGAACGCCGTCGGCGACCAGCTTCCCCAGTACGTCCTCGACGCCTTCGACCGGCTCCAGCTCCTGCTCGAACGCGGCGAAGAGCCGCTCGTGGAACGCGGCGTCGAAGTCCGGGGGCAGTTTCTCCCCGGTCCGCTCCTCGACGAGGTCGTGCACCCGGTGCATCGCGGCCCCCATGTAGTCCCGGAGGCACTCCTGGTACGACGTGGGGTGGCCGAGCTCCGTCAGGTACTGGGCCAGGATGGTGTTGGAGATCGGCTCGCTGTCCACGAGCACACCGTCGTTGTCGAAGATGACCAGTTCGTAGCGCATGGATCGAGCCTAGACGTTCGGGAACGCGAAAAAGCCCCGTGTCCTGACGGACACGGGGCTTTCCCGAAAAGGAGTTCGGCGGCGTCCTACTCTCCCACAGGGTCCCCCCTGCAGTAC